>NZ_JBDJOB010000031.1:0-40634 GCF_039674705.1 Stenotrophomonas sp. TWI169
GTTACCAACAGCCGCGTGAACCTGTCGAAGGTGGGGCGGGGGGGGGTGGGGGGGGCCGCCGGCGGGCGGGGGGGGGCCCCCCGGCCCCCCCACGGCGGGGGAAGGGGGGGGGGGCCCACCCCCCCCCCCCCCCCCCCCCCCCCACCCCCCAGGTCTTCCCCCCCCCCCCCCCCCCCCCCCCCCCCCCCCCCCCCCCCGCCACCCCACGGAATGCCGCTTTGGCTTTGGCTTCGGCCGTTGCCGTTGCATTGAGCAGGTGCAGGGCTGCAAGCCCTGCCGAAAACCCCCTTGGGCGTAGAATGCGGATATGAGCGAATCCCTTGATACCCATCTGGTCCACGGTCGCCGCCAGCGGCCGGATGGGCCGTCGCCGGTCGATGTCATTTCGGTCCAGTCGCAGCTTGTCTACGGCCATGCCGGCAACAGTGCCGCCATGCCGCCGATGCGCGCGCTCGGTGTGCGCGTGGCCGACATCCCGACCACGCTGCTGAGCAACGCGCCGTTCTACGAGACCACCCGCGGCCGCGTACTGCCCAGTGACTGGTTCGCCGATCTGCTGCTGGGCACCCACGAGCGTGGCTTGCCGCAGCGGGCCAGGATGCTGGTCTCCGGCTACTTCGGCAGCACCGCCAATGGTGCGGCGTTCGCCGACTGGCTCGATCAGGTCCTGCCCGCGTGCCCGCAGCTGCGCTACTGCCTGGATCCGGTGATCGGCGATACCCATACCGGCCCCTATGTGGAGCCGGGTCTGGAGGCGATCTTCGCCGAACGGCTGCTGCCGCATGCGTGGCTGGTCACCCCGAATGCATTCGAGCTGGCCCGTCTGACCGGCATGCCGGCACTGGCCGAGGCCGACGCCATCGCCGCCGCGCGTACGCTGCTGGCGCGTGGTCCGCACTGGGTGATCGCGCACAGCGTGGGTGGCACGCCGGGCGAGCTGGTGACGCTGGCGGTGGGACGCGACGAGACCTGGCGTTGGACCTCGCCGCTGCTGCCGGTGGACGTGGCCGGGACCGGCGACGTACTGATGTCGCTGGTGGTGTCGTTCCTGCTGCGGGGAGAGTCGATGCAGCAGGCGATCTCGCGTGCCATCGCGGGTACCCATGCCGCCCTGGAGGCCACGCTGGCCAATGGTTTCGAGGAGTTCGACGTGATTGCCGCGGCGCCCGCCGCACTGGCCGAAGGCACGCGCTTCCGCGCTGAACGCGTGGCATGACGGCAGTGCAGCACTTTGCGCCGCGCACGATCGGCATCGTCGGCAGTGCCGGCGCCTACGGGCGCTGGCTGGGCCGCTTCTTCGAGCAGCAGATGCGACTGCAGGTGATCGGCCACGATCCGGCCGATGCTGCTTCGCATACACCGGAGCAGTTGCTGGCCGAGGCCGATGTACTGGTGTTCTCTGCACCGATCCGGCATACGCCGGAACTGATCGCCGAATACGTGCGCCGCTCGGCGGGTCGTGAACGCGGGCGCCTGTGGCTCGATGTCACCTCGGTCAAGGACGCGCCGGTACAGGCGATGCTTGCCTCACAGGCCGAAGTGGTCGGCCTGCACCCGATGACCGCGCCGCCGAAAGCCCCCACGTTGAAGGGCAGGGTGATGGTGGTCTGCGAAGCGCGACTGCAGCACTGTCGGCCCTGGCTGGATGCGCTGTGCGTGGCGCTGCAGGCCGAGTGTGTGCGCGCCACGCCACAGCACCATGACCAGATGATGGCGTTGGTGCAGGCGATGGTGCATGCCACGCATCTGGCCCAGGCCGGCGTGCTGCGGGAATATCAGCCGCAACTGGGGACACTGGAAGCGATGCTTCCCTATCGCTCGGCGTCGTTCGAACTGGATACCGCGATCATCTCGCGCATCCTCTCGCTGAATCCGGCGATCTATGAGGACATCCAGTTCGGCAATCCGCATGTCGCGCCGATGCTGGAACGCCTGGTCGGCCAGCTGCGCATGCTGCAGGCCCAGGTCGACCAAGGCGACGACATGGCGCGCGGTGCGTTCCGCGAGCAGATGCTGGCGGCGAACCAGGCCGCCTTCGGCGCGCCTGCACTGGCCTCGGGAAACTATACCTTCGAGCGGGTAGGCTACCTGCTGGCCGATCTGACCGAGCGCAACGCCGTGTCGGTCCACCTGCCGGAAGATCGCCCGGGCTCACTGCGTGAGCTGCTGAACATCTTCGAGCAGCACGGCATCAGCCTGGCTTCTATCCATTCCTCGCGCACGCCGGGCGGGGAAGTGCATTTCCGCATCGGCTTCGTCGCCGGCAGTGATCCCCGTGCCCTGGCCGACGCAGCGGCCGCCGTGGATGCCAGCGGAATCGGACGGGTACTGGCGTAGTGCATTCATCCACAGGGGATGTGGATGAATTCTGCGCAAACATGTGGATAACACTGCTCATGCCTTGCCAGCACAAGCTGTCAAGATCTGTGGCGAAAAACTGACCAGGGTGCTGCCGGTGGGGCCGGGCTACGCCCGGCGGCCCTGCGATTGACCCGCGCGACGCTAGCGCGACGCTAGATGGTCAGCCGCAGTTCGCCGCCGCTGGTGCTGAACTCGCGGCCATTGCGCACCAGATGACGCCCGTCGTCGAGCTCGTAGCGCGGGGTGGCTTCGGAATGATGCCCGCTGCCATTGGCCTCGGGCTTGAACTCGATGATGATATGGCTCTCGCCATTGCTGTCGACTGCGGGAAACTGACGGAACGACATCGTCCACCTCCTTCAGCGGATGCTGCTTCTGCGCGGCCAGCTTGGCGCCAGAGGTGTTAGCCGACCGTCATCAATCGATGAACTGCAGTCGCGCCAGCTCCGCGTACAGACCCCCTTCAGCCAACAACTGTGCGTGCGTGCCTTCGGCGACGATGCGCCCCTGGTCCATGACCACGATGCGGTCGGCCTTGAGCACGGTTGCCAGACGGTGTGCGATGACCAGCGTGGTGCGGCCCGCCATCAGGCGCTCCAGCGCCTGCTGTACACCGTACTCGCTCTGCGCGTCGAGCGCGCTGGTGGCTTCGTCCAGCAGCAGGATCGGCGCATCCTTCAGCAGCGCGCGGGCGATCGCCACGCGCTGCTGCTGCCCGCCGGACAGGCGCGCGCCGCGCTCGCCCAGCTCACTGTCATAACCCTGCGGCAACGCACGCAGGAAGCCATCGGCCTCAGCGGCACGAGCCGCTTCCTCGACTTCGGCATCGCTGGCCTGCAGGCGGCCGTAGCGGATGTTGTCGCGGGCGCTGGCGGCGAACAGCGTCGGTTGCTGCGGCACCAGGGCCAGCTGGGCGCGCAGGTCGGCGGGATCGACCTCGCGCACATTGATGCCGTCCACGCAGATGCGGCCGTTGGCCGGGTCATGGAAGCGCAGCAGCATCGACAGCACCGTGCTCTTGCCGGCACCCGAGGGACCGACCAGGGCCACGGTCTCGCCGGGGCGCACATGCAGGCTGAAGTGATCCAGCGCGGCCTGGTCCGGTCGTTGCGGGTAGTGGAACACCACGTCGTCGAACTGGATCTCGCCTCGCAGCGGCTGCGGCAGCGCGCGTGGATGCGCGGGCGCGCGGATCTCGACATCCTCCTGCAGCAGTTCGCCGATCCGGCCCATGCCGCCGGCAGCGCGCTGGAGTTCGTTCCAGACTTCGGCCAGAGCGCCCACCGAGCCACCGCCGATCAGCGCATACAGCACGAACTGGCCCAGGGTACCGGCACTGAGGCGACCCTCGATGACATCGTGAGCGCCCAGCCACAGCACGCCGACAATGGCACCGAAGATCAGCAGGATGGCACTGGCGGTGACCAGCGACTGTGCGCCGATGCGTCGGCGTGCGGCCCGGATCGCATCGCCCAGCGCCAGGTCGAAGCGGCCGCGCTCGTAAGGCTCGCGCGCATGTGCCTGCACCGTGCGGACGGCACCGAGGGTCTCGCTGGCCAGGCTGTTGGCGTCGGCGATGCGGTCCTGGCTGCTGCGCGCGACGGTGCGCAGCTTGCGTGCGCCGATGATGATGGGCAGTACCGCCAGCGGGATGCCGAGCAGCGACCACGCCGCCAGGCGCGGACTGGTCACGAACAGCATGGCCAGGCTGCCGACCACCGTCACGCTGCTGCGCAATGCGACTGACATGGTCGAACCCACCACGCTGCGCAGCAGCTCGCTGTCGGCGGTCAGGCGCGAGACCAGTTCGCCGCTGCGGCTGCGGTCATGGAAACCGGCACCCAACTGGATCAGGTGCCCGTACAGACGGCTGCGCAGGTCGGCCACTACCTTCTCGCCGAGCAGCGACACGAAGTAGAAGCGTGCGGAGGTGGCGATCGCCAGCACTACCGCCACCAGCATCAGCAGGGCAAACGCCCGGTTGATCTGGCCGCCGCTGCTGAAGCCGTGGTCGATCATCTGCTTGACGGCCGGAGGCAGGCTGAGGGTGGCGGCCGAGGAGACGGCCAGCGCCAGCAGCCAGGCGGCGAACAGGCCACTGTGCCGGCGCACGAATGGCCACAGCGTTCGCAGGCTGCCGAGGCGGCGCAATGGCGGGGTCGCGGCGGCCGCGTCGTCCTTGTCAGTCATCCTGGTCGTCATCTCGGATACGGATACGGTCACGGGTGGCGTCTCGCAGGCGGATTTTCAATGCGTCGGCCTGGTCGGCGGGTAATTCGATCCGAAGGCGCACGCCTTCAGCGTCGAACTGTTCATCCTGCTTCTCGGCGGAGAACGCGGGCAGGGCCGCATGCAGGGTACCCAGGTCCTCGAAGCCGGCCAGCAGCTGCAGCCGTGCCATCGCCACCAGCGGCAGCCGCGGTGCCGTGCGCAGACACTCGGCGGCGGTACCGCCGTAGGCGCGGACCAGACCGCCGGCGCCGAGCTTGATACCCCCGTACCAGCGGATCACCACCACCATGACCCGGTCGAAGCCCTGGCCATCGATGGCGGCCAGGATCGGCCGGCCGGCAGTCCCCGCCGGCTCGCCATCATCGCTGGAGCGATACTCCTGTCCATGCCGGTAGGCCCAGCAGTTGTGCGTGGCGTCGGCCACCATCACCCGCTGCAGGAACGACATCGCCGCCGCCGCGCCATCGATGGGCGCGGCATGGGCGATGAAGCGGCTGTGCTTGACTTCCAGCGTGTGGCTGACGGGCTGGGCGAGGGTATCGGGCATTCCCTTCATTCTACGGGGTTGCCGCCCCCATGCTTCAGTCGTCCAGCAGAGGACGCAGGTCGCGTGGCAGCCGCGACTCCGGATACTGCTGCACGTAGCGCTCGAGGCTGGCACGGGCGATGTCGCGCTGGCCTTCGTCGCGACGTTCGCGGATCTTCTGCAGCCACTGCCGGCGGGGCAGCTGGGCGTCGGCGGCCACTTCGGCCTGCACGGCCGTAGCGCTGAGCGCGGCATCGCTGCCGCGACGCATCACGCCCGGTGCGCTGCGGAGCGGTGCGGCCCGCTTGAGCGTCGTGGTGTCACCGCGCTGTCCCGCGCTGGCCGGGGCGGCCTCCATCGCGCCGGACAGGGGGGCAACGGCGTCGCGCGCTTCCAGCGACGGCGGCGCAGGCGCCGCAGCAGGCAGCGGTGCCGAATAGGCCACAGCGGCCGGAGGTTCCGCAGCCGGCGGCGGAGCTGCGGTGTCGGCGGCGGCGCGCTCGGTGGCCTGAGCCGCCGCTTTCGCTCGTGCCGCCACCGTCGGTGCCGGTGCTTGTGGTGCGGAGGATCGGGCCGGCGCGGCGGGCCTGGGTGCCGCGACCGGTGCCGGTGGTGCCGGCGGCGCACTTGCGATGGCCGGCTCGGCAGGGGAAGGCCGGGTAGGGCCCTCGGCAGGCTGCGCGGCCACTTCGGCAGCGACCTCGCCGGCGACGCGCGGCGCGGTGACCTGCGCATCGTGCGCCGGGAGCGCGGGCGGTTCCGGGCGCAGCTGCCAGGCGATGCCGATGGCGAATACCATCGATGCAGCGACGCCGAACACCGCAGGCCAGTGACGGCGCGGACGCCGTGCACGCACGCTGCCCGCACCGGGCGCGTCGGCCTCGGGGGCCTGCACCGCCGCACGGGCGGCCGCCAGGATCGTGGCATCCAGCGCCGCCGGAGGCGCCTGTTCGACACGACGGCCGAGCAGGCGCGCCAGCTCGCGCTCTTCAGGCGTCAGGGGTTCGTCTCGGTTCATGCGTTCAGTCCCGCACGCAGCTTGTCCATCGCATAGCGCAGCCGCGATTTCACGGTTTCCCGGCCTACGCCGGTGATCTGGCCGATCTCCTCCAGGCTCAGTTCCTGATCCAGCCGCAGCTGCAGCACTTCGCGCTGCTCCAGCGGCAGTTCTTCCATCGCGCGCTGGATGCGGCGACGTTGCTCGAATTCTGAAAGCTCTGCTTCCGGGGTCTGCCCGTCTTCCAGCGCGGCCAGACGCAGCTCGGCATCGGCCGGCGCCGCCGGGCGGTGGCGTGCGGCGCGCCAGTGATCGTTGAGCCGGTTGTGCGCGATGCGGAACAGCCAGGTGCTGAAGGCGGCATCCGGCTGCCAGCCGGACCGTGCGCTGATGACCCGTTGCCAGACGTCCTGAAAGATCTCCTCGGCCAGGGCGGTATCGCGCAGCTGGCGCAGCAGGAAGCCGAACAGGCGCTTGCGATGGCGCGCATACAGGCTCTCGAACGCGTGCAGGTCGCCGCCGGCCCAGGCGAGCATCAAGGCTTCATCGGTTGGCAGGGCGCTGGCGTCCACGCGGTACAGGTTAAGGCCTGCCGACGATGGCGCATAGCGGGGTGCGGGGGCGGACAGGGCGAGGTTCATGGCTCGGAACGGGGTGCGGACGCCAGGAATAACGAACGGGCGCACGATTCGGGGTTGCCGGGCTTCCATTGCCCCCCCGGTGGCGCGCTATGCTCGGCGGCTCAGGGGAGGCGACGCACAGACGGCGCCAAGAGATTGTCATTTGTCCACGCACGCTGAACCTGCGCAAACGCCATCACACGAGGCCGTGCTGAGTACGGAACTCGTGCGCGCGCTGCATGCGCTGCTGCCGGAATCGGCGGTGGTCCGGGTCGGCTGGGACGATCCCCAGCTGGGGCGCGGTGACGCCATCTGGCCGATACCCCCGGTCGCGGCCGACAGCGGGGCACCGGCTGCCGGCGATGGCCGCCACGGTTGGGATCATGATGGTGCCCGCCTGTACCTGGTGGTGGAAGGCGCGGCGCCTTCGTCCGCATGGTGGGGTCTGGCGCGGCAGGCCATGGAACTGGCCCTGCAGCGGGGCCGCCAGGCGGGACAGATCAAAGCGCTGGAAGAGGCCGAGCGGCTGCAGCAGGCGCTGTTCCAGATTGCCGATCTTGCCGGCGCCGACCTGGAGATGGGGCAGATGCTGCGCCGCGTGCACGACGTGCTGGGCACGCTGATGTACGCGGAAAACTGTTACATCGTCGAATACGATGACCTGCACGACCAGATCAGGTTCCTGTACTTCGCCGACCAGGTGGATGATTTCGTCGCCGACCCGGCGCAGAGCTTCGACGCCAGTGGAATGCCGCGCAGCCTGACGGTGGCGTTGCTGCACCATGGCAGGCCCCTGAGCGGACCTTCGCGGGAACTGTTGGCCCGCGAGGTCGGGCAGGAGCATGACCCGCTTCGCGGCCCCGAAAGCCTGGACTGGCTGGGTGTGCCGATGCTGCGCGATGGCCGGGTGTGCGGTGCCATCGTGGTGCAGAGCTACGAGCAGGCAGACCGCTATGGCGAGGCCGAGCGTGCACTGCTGGGTTTCGTTGCCCAGCACGTACAGACCGCGATGGACCGGCGCCAGGCCCAGGTGCGGCTCGAGCAGCAGGTGGAACTGCGCACGCAGGAGCTGCAGCGCGCAAACCACAGCCTGCAGGACGAAGTGGCCGAGCGTCGTCGTGCCGAGCAGCTGCAGATCGCGCTGTACGACATTGCAGAGATGGCGATGTCCGCCGAGAGCCTGGAGCAGTTCTACGGCCAGGTGCATGGCGTGGTCGGCCGACTGCTCGACGCGCGCAATTTCTACATCGCGCTGGTCAACGAGGCGGGTGATGGACTGGATTTCGTCTACTCGGTGGATGAACGCCACGCCAGCCGCGCCTCTCGTGCGTTCAGTCGTGGCCTGACCGAATACGTGGTGCGCAACCGCCAGCCGCTGTTGGCCTCCCGCGCGCAGATCGACTCGCTGCGCGCCAGTGGCGAGGTGCGCGAGTCCGGCGCGCGCTCGCTGTGCTGGCTGGGCGTGCCGCTGCTGCGGGATGACGAAGTGGTTGGCGCGATCGTGGTGCAGAGCTACAGCGAGCAGCGTGCCTTCAGCATCCACGACCAGCGCTTGCTGACCTTCGTCGCGCAGAACATCGGCACCGGACTGGCCCGCCAGCGCGACCAGCAGCGCCTGCGTTCGGCGCATGCCGAACTGGAGAAGCGCGTGGACGAACGCACGCGCGAACTGGCTGAGGTCAACGAAAAGCTGTTGGGCCAGATCGGCGAGCGCCTGCGTGCCGAGCAGCGGCTGACCCACCAGGCCATGCACGACGCGCTGACCGGGTTGCCCAACCGCCTGCACCTGCTGGACCGGCTGCAGGATGCGCTGGTACTGGCCAGGCAGGAGGACGGCCCGGTGTTCGCGGTGCTGTTCCTGGATCTGGACCGTTTCAAGCTGGTCAACGACAGCATCGGCCACGCGGCCGGCGATCACATGCTGGTGGAAGTGGCCAAGCGCATCGTGTCGATGGCAGGCCCCGACGACGTGGTGGCGCGCCTGGGCGGTGATGAGTTCGCGGTGCTGCTGCAGTGCCCGCTGGGCTTGGCGCAGGCCCTGGATTTCGGTCAGCGCCTGCTGTTGGCATTGCAGGAGTCGATGTGGATCGCCGGGCGCGAGCTGTTCCCGTCCGGCAGCCTCGGCATCGCACTGTGGAATCCGCGTTACCGGACCGGAGAAGAGCTGCTGCGCGATGCCGACGCCGCCATGTACCGGGCCAAGGCGCAGGGCCATGATCGCTGTGCGATCTTCGACGAGGACATGCGCGAGCAGGCCATGCGCAGCCTCGATCTGGAAGCCGATCTGCGGCGGGCGATCAACAACCGGGATTTCGTGCCGTTCTACCAGCCGATCGTGCGCCTGTCCGACGGGGAAGTGGTGGGCCACGAAGCGCTGCTGCGCTGGCAGCACGAACGGCGTGGCCTGCTGTTGCCGGGCGCGTTCCTGGAGCTGGGAGAGGAGAGCGGGTTGATCGAACAGGTCGACTGGCTGATCTACGAACAGGTCATCGCCGGCCTGGCCGCGGGCGGGCAGGGCTATGTGTCGGTGAACGTGTCGCCGCGGCATTTCCGTTCGGCCGGTTTCAGTGCGCGCCTGTTCGGCCTGCTCGACGCCTGCGGGGCCGATCCGCGCCGGTTGCGCCTGGAGATCACCGAGGTCGCGCTGCTGGATGACGGCCCGCACACGCTGCATATCCTGCAGGGACTGCGCGAGCGCGGCATCCAGGTGCAGCTGGACGACTTCGGCACCGGCTTCTCGGCGTTGTCGTACCTGCACCGCTTCCCGATCAGCACGCTGAAGATCGACCAGAGCTTCATTGCCGGCCTGCATGGACCGGAAGTGCAGAGCACCCGCGCGCTGGTACAGGGCGTGCTGTCGCTGGCGCGCACGCTGGGCATCGAAACCATCGGCGAAGGCATCGAAACCGAAGCCCAGCGGCAGACACTGCGCGAACTGGGCTGCGATTACGGCCAGGGCTACCTGCTGGGGCGACCGGCTCCCTGGGCCGACGTGGCGCCCTGAGACGCCACGCGGCGGACGATCAACGCAGGGCGGCGCGGCGCTTCTCGTCGATCCACTTGGAGGCCTGTGCCGGCTGGTAGTTCTTCATCCACTCCAGCATCTGCTCGATGTCCGAGCCGTACCACAGGTCCTGGCGCTGGTCCGGGTGCAGGAAGCGCTCATCCACCATGCGATCGATCATGCCGATCAGCGGTGCATAGAAGCCGTCCACGTCCAGGAATCCACAGGGCTTGTTGCCGATGCCCAGCTGGCGCCAGGTCAGCATCTCGAAGATCTCCTCCATGGTGCCGAAGCCGCCGGGCAGGGCGACGAAGCCGTCGGCCAGGTCGAACATGCGCGACTTGCGTTCGTGCATCGAGCCGACGATCTCCAGCTCGGTCAGGCCACGATGGGCCACTTCCCAGTCGGCCAGCTGGCGGGGAATCACGCCGGTGACCTCGCCGCCGGCCGCGAGCACGGCATTGGCCACGGTTCCCATCAGACCGACGTTGCCGCCGCCATACACCAGGCGCAGGCCGTCGCGGGCGATGCGGTCGCCCAGTGCAATGGCGCGTTCGGTATAGGCCGGCTTGCTGCCAGCGTTGGAACCACAGTACACACAGATCGATTTCATGGATCTTCCTGTCTCTTGGCCGGAAACGAAAACGCCCCGTCGCCGACCGCAGGGCGGTCAGGGACGGGGTGTCCAAGGATTATGAGGCCTTGAGAGGCCTTCTGTAGAGCCGAGCCATGCTCGGCTGCTCTTCGTTCAGATCGCGGCAATGCCCTAGCCGAGCATGGGCTATGCCGGTCGTCCTGACCGGCACCCTTCGGGCCGTCGCCAGCGACGTTGGCAGCGGCTCCTGCCGCTGCCTTCGGCTCTACAAAAAGCGGGGGCTTACGCCGCCGCAGCCTGCTCGCGTCGCGGGCCTTCACGCAGGGCGCGGCCGACCATGCCCACCAGCAGATCCAGCTCTTCGCTGTCCATGCCGAAGTGGGGCGTGAAGCGCAGCGAGTTCTCGCCGCCATGAATCACATTGATGCCATGCCGGCGCAGCCATTCTTCGGTGGAACCACTGCCGTAGCACTTGAACTGCGGCGCCAGCTCGCACGAGAACAGCAGGCCGGTACCCTGCACCTTGGTGATCAGCTCGCCAAGCTCGCCCTTGAGCTGTTCCAGCTTGCGCACGGCTTCGGCGCCGCGCTCGGCGATGTTGGCGCGCACCTGCGGGGTCAGCTGTGCCAGCGTCGCGCAGGCCACGTCCAGCGCACGCGGGTTGCTGGTCATGGTGTTGCCGTAGATGCCCTTGCGGTACAGCTGTGCGGCATGCTCGGTCACCGCCAGCACCGACAGCGGGTACTGGGCCGCGTTCAGGGCCTTCGAGTAGGTTTCCATGTCCGGCGGATCCAGGCCTTCGAAGCCCGGGTAGTCAACCACCGACAGCACGCCGTGCGCGCGCAGGCCGGCCTGGATCGAATCGAGCAGCAGCAGGCTGCCGTGCGCGCGCGTCAATTCGCGGGCCAGGGCATAGAACGACGGCGGCACCGAGCGGCCCGGATCGCCTTCGCCCATGACCGGCTCCAGGAACACCGCCTCGATGAACCACCTGTTGCGGGCGGCGTCCTCGAACACCGCGCGCAGGCCGGCTTCGTCGTACGGCGCCACGGTGATCACCGAATCCTCGCCACGGTAGCTGGCCAGATGCTGCATGTAGCTCTTGCGGCTGGAATCGGAGTACAGCGCCGGCCGGTCGGTGCGGCCATGGAAGCTGCCCTTGACCACCACGCGCTTGATCGCGGCGCCGGCGTGGCGCGCACCCGGGTCGGTCTGCAGCTTGGCGTTGACGTCGGCGATGCGTGCGGCCAGCCCGACCGCTTCCGAGCCGGAGTTCAGGCACATGAAACGGGCGAACGGGCAGCCGCCACGACGGTGGCCGATCTCGGCGCGAAGGGCGGTGATGAAGCGCTGCTGTGACAGGCTGGGGGTCATGATGTTGGCCATCACCTGCGGTCGGGCCATCGCCTCCAGCACCGTGTCGGGGGTATGACCGAAGCCGAGCATGCCGTAGCCGCCAGCGTCATACAGCACCGCCCCCTTCAGGGTGACCACCCACGGGCCGCGCGCGGCCAGCGCCACATAGGGCGTAACGGCGTCGTCGGCGTAGAAATTGACGAACCCGTCCTGCATGGCATCGATCTGCGCCTGTTCGTCCTGCGCCAGCAACGGCCCCAGTTCGCCCTGCACACGGGCGAACTCCGCGGCGGCGGCCTCGACCGCGGCCACCAGCTGCGGATGGCGGACGGACAGGGTGGTCAGGGTGGCGTCGTCCAGGCCGGTGGTGAGGCGGGTGCCGGGCTGGCTGCGCAGGGGGGCGAGGCGTTCGATGAAGCTCATTGCAGATCTCCTGAAACAATGGGGCGCACGGGCCATCAAAAAGCAAAACGCGCGTCATCACGCGCGCTGGGCGGCCTCGTGCAGCGGACTTCCATCTCGATGCTAGCACTTGTTTTTTTGCGCGATAACCCCGCAGAAACCTGTTGCATAGCAGCATTTTGCGCGACGTTCGCCGCGGACCACGCCGGCTCGCAGACGCTGGCCGTACAATGCGCGCCATTGTCGACCTGTTGCCGCCCACTGCCTTGAAGAAGTCCGATTTCCACTACGACCTGCCGGCTGAACTGATCGCGCAGGCGCCGCTGGCTGAACGTTCCGCCAGCCGCCTGCTGCTGGTGCCTCCGGCCCCTGCCGCCTTCACCGACCTGCAGGTGCGTGATCTGCCCTCGCTGCTGCAGCCGGGCGACCTGCTGGTATTCAACGATACGCGCGTGATCCCGGCGCGCCTGTTCGGTCAGAAGGCCAGCGGTGGGCGGGTCGAGATCCTGATCGAGCGCCTGCTCGGCGGCCAGCAGGCGCGTGCCCAGGTCGGCGCCAGCAAGTCGCCCAAGGCCGGCAGCCGCGTCGCGCTCGATGCCGGTGGCGAAGCCGAAGTGCTGGGCCGCGACGGCGAGTTCTATGTGCTGCAGTTCCATGTGCCCGAGTCACTGGAGCAGTGGCTGCTGCACGCCGGACGCCTGCCGCTGCCCCCCTACATCCAGCGCGAGCCGGGCGTGGACGACCGCGAGCGCTACCAGACCGTGTTCGCGCGGGAGGTGGGAGCGGTGGCGGCACCGACCGCCGGCCTGCATTTCGATGAACCGCTGTTGGCCGCGCTGAAGGACAAGGGCGTGGAGTTCGGCCACGTCACCCTGCACGTGGGGGCAGGCACCTTCCAGCCGGTGCGAGCCGATGACCTGAAGGACCACGTGATGCACCGCGAGTGGCTGAACGTGGGCGCCGAGCTGGTGCAGCAGGTGCGTCGGACCCGCGCTGCGGGCGGGCGCGTGATCGGTGTCGGCACCACCGTGGTGCGCGCGCTGGAAAGTGCGATGCGTGACGGCGAGCTGTTGCCGTTCGCCGGCGAGACGCAGATCTTCATCACCCCGGGCTATCGGATCCGCAGCGTTGACGCGATGGTGACCAATTTCCATCTGCCGGAAAGCACCCTGTTGATGATGATTTCGGCCTTTGCCGGCAAGGAGCGGGTGTTCGAGGCCTATCAGCACGCGATCCAGCAGCGCTATCGCTTCTTCAGTTACGGCGACGCGATGCTGCTGTTCCCGCAGGCAGGGTAGGGCGCGCCGGGAGGGCAGGGACCCTTGTGGGTGCGCACCTTGGTGCGCACGCCTTCTTGGGAGACAATAGGCAACTATTTGCCTGAACGACCGCTCCATGTCCCGACTGCAGTTCCAGCTCAAGACCCGCGACGGCCGTGCCCGTCGCGGCCGCCTGACCTTCCCGCGCGGCACGGTGGAAACGCCGGCTTTCATGCCCGTGGGAACCTATGGCTCGGTCAAGGGCATCCTGCCGGACCAGGTGCGCGCGCTGGGGGCCGAGATCATCCTTGGCAACACCTTCCATCTGTACCTGCGTCCGGGCCTGGACATCATCGCCGACCACGGCGGACTGCATGGCTTCTGCCGCTGGGACGGCCCGATCCTGACCGATTCCGGCGGTTTCCAGGTGTTCTCGCTGGCCCACCGCCGCAAGATCACCGAACAGGGCGTGACCTTCGCCTCGCCGACCGACGGGGCCCGGGTGTTCCTCGGCCCGGAAGAGAGCATGAAGATCCAGAAGGTGCTCGATTCGGACGTGGTGATGATCTTCGACGAGTGCACCCCGTACCCGGCCACCGAGGACGTCGCCCGCCGGTCGATGGAGCTGAGCCTGCGCTGGGCCCAGCGCAGCCGCAACGCCCATGACGAGCTCGGCAACGATGCGGCCCTGTTCGGGATCGTCCAGGGGGGGGTGCATACCGACCTGCGCAGCCGCTCGGCCGAGGCCCTGCAGGCGATCGGCTTCGATGGCTATGCCATCGGTGGCCTGGCCGTGGGCGAGCCGGAGCACGAGCGCAACGCCATGCTCGACCACCTGGATCCGGAGCTGCCGGGCGACCGCCCGCGCTACCTGATGGGCGTGGGCCGGCCGGAAGACCTGGTCGAGGGTGTCGCACGCGGCGTCGATATGTTCGACTGCGTGATGCCGACCCGCAACGCGCGCAACGGGCATTACTTCACCTCGTTCGGTACCGTCCGCATCCGCAATTCGCAGTATGCGCGGGACATGGACCCGATCGAACCGGGCTGCGGCTGCGTGGCCTGTACCGGCGGCTACACCCGCTCGTACCTGCGCCACCTGGACCGCTGCAACGAGATGCTGGCGCCGATGCTGGGCACCCTGCACAACCTGTTCTACTACGAGAAGCTGATGGCCGACATCCGGGCGGCGATCGAGGCGGGAACCTTCCAGGCCTTCCGCGAGTCCTTCTATGCGGCACGCGGAGCGGTTCCGCCGCCGCTGTAACCCGGCGCCCCCCTGCCGAACGGCCCGGGGACGAACGTCCGGGGCCATGGCATACTTCAAGGCTGACCCAGATCCGCGGTCGACACCCCGCGCCCGTGAAAGGGCCGGAGCGCCGCCCAACCAAAGGACCAAAGATGAACCTGCTTGCCTTCCTGATTCCCGCCGCCCACGCCCAGGCCGCCGGTGGCCAACCGCAGGGCATGGGCCTGACCACGCTGCTGTTCCCGATCATCCTGATCGCCATCATGTACTTCCTGATGATCCGCCCGCAGATGAAGCGGCAGAAGGAGCACAAGGCCATGCTGGAGAAGATCAAGCGTGGCGACGAAGTGCTGACCAACGGTGGCATCGCCGGCGTGGTCACCGACATCGGCGACAACTTCGTCACCCTGGAAGTGGCCGAGAACGTGCGCATCCGCGTGCAGAAGGGCGCTGTCGGCAACGTGCTGCCGGCCGGTACCCTGAAGTCGGCCCAGTAAGCCACTCCCTTTCCGATGCACAACCGCGGCGCCGGGGATGGCGCCGCGCGGGACCCAAGCAATGCTCGAATTTCCACGCTGGAAGTACGTCGTCATCCTGATCGTACTTGCGCTCAGTACGCTGTATGCGCTGCCCAACATCTACCAGAAGGACGCGGCCGTCCAGATCACCGCCAACCGTGGCGGACAGGTCGACGACGCCCTCCGCGACCGCGTGGTGGCTGACCTGAAGAAGGCCGGCATCGCCAGCCTCGGCGCGGAGAAGGAAGGCGAGAGCCTGATCGTCCGCCTGCCGGACCTCAAGACCCAGGCCGCGGCAAGCGACCTGCTGCGCGACAGCGTGGGTGAGAACTACACGGTCGCGCTGAACCTGGCATCCACCGTTCCGGACTGGCTGGCCAATCTTGGCGGTCGCCCGATGACGCTCGGCCTGGACCTGCAGGGCGGCGTGCACTTCGTGCTGCAGGTGGACCAGAAGGCTGCGCTGGACAAGCGCCTGGATGCCTATACCGAAGACGTGCGCAGCACCCTGCGCGACGCACGCATTCCGTACCAGTCGGTCGAGCGTCGCGCCGACAACAGCATCGTGGCCAACCTGAGCCCGTCCGCCGGTGACGACGCCGCGCAGCGCGCCCGCACGGCCCTGCTCAAGGCGCAGCCGACCCTCGGTTACGACGTCAGCGGCAGCCGCATCACGGTGACCGTGCCGGAGGCCGAGATCTCGCAGATCGCCAACGGCGCCATCGAGCAGAACATCAATACCCTGCGCAACCGCGTGAACCAGCTGGGCGTGGCCGAGCCGATCATCCAGCGCCAGGGCGCCGACCGCGTCGTGGTGCAGCTGCCCGGCGTGCAGGACACGGCCGAAGCCAAGCGCATGATCGGTGCGACCGCCACCCTGGAATACCGTGCGGTGGTCGAGGGCAACGCCCAGGACGCCATCAACGCCGGCCGCATCCCGCCGGAAGCCAAGGTCTACCAGCAGCGTGACGGCCGCGGCCCGATCCTGCTGAACAAGCGCGTGATCGTCACCGGCGACCAGATGGTGGCTGCGCAGGCGGTGACCGACGCCAACAGCGGTGCCCCGGCGGTCAGCGTGACGCTGAACAACGTCGGTGGCCAGCGCATGTTCGACTTCACCAGCGCCAACGTGAACAAGCCGATGGCGGTGGTGTACACCGAACGCGTGCCGACCGTGACCGTGGTCGACGGCCAGGAAGTGCGCGGCTTCAAGGTCAACGAGGAAGTGATCTCGGTGGCCAACATCAATGGCGTGTTCGGCAAGAACTTCCAGACCACCGGCCTGCAGAAGAAGGAAGCCGAAGATCTGGCCAAGCTGCTGAAGTCCGGCTCGCTGGCCGCGCCGATGGACTTCGTCGAAGAGCGCGTGGTCGGCCCGAGCCTGGGTGCCGAGAACGTCAAGAACGGCATGCGCGCCGTGGTCTTCGCCTTCCTGTTCACCCTGGTGTTCTTCAGCATCTACTACCGCATGTTCGGCATCATCACGTCGGTGGCGATGCTGTTCAACCTGCTGATCGTGGTGGCAGTGATGTCGTTGTTCGGCGCGACCATGACCCTGCCGGGCTTTGCCGGCCTGGCGCTGTCGGTCGGCCTGTCGGTCGACGCCAACGTGCTGATCAACGAGCGTATCCGTGAAGAGCTGCGGGCCGGTGTTCCGGGCAAGACCGCGATCGTGACCGGTTACGAGCGCGCTTCCGGCACCATCCTCGACGCCAACCTGACCGGCCTGATCGTCGGCGTGGCCCTGTTCGCATTCGGTACCGGTCCGCTGAAGGGCTTCGCGCTGACCATGATCATCGGTATTTTCGCCTCCATGTTCACCGCGATCACCGTGTCGCGTGCGCTGGCGACGCTGATCTACGGCCGCCGCAAGAAGCTCCAGAACGTGGCCATCTGACGGGACGACACGCACATGAAACTGTTTCCGCTGCACATCCTCCCGAACGACACCAAGATCGATTTCATGCGGTGGCGCCATGTCGCCATGGTCGTCACGATCATCGTGTTCCTGGCATCGATCGCCATCATCGGCTTCAAGGGCTTCAACTATGCCCTGGACTTCACCGGTGGCACCCTGATCGAAGCCCGCTTCGAGCGCCCGGTGGACGTCGAGCAGGTCCGCACCAAGCTCGAGCAGAGCGGCTTCGACGGCGCCCAGGTGCAGAGCGTCGGTGGCAGTACCGACCTGCTGATCCGCCTGGCGCCGCACGGTGAGCATGCCCCGGGTACCGGCGATTCCGCCGCCGAGGACAAGGCCACCGCGGCGGCCGTGGTCAAGGCGCTGTCCTCGGCCGACAACCAGGCGACGGTGCTGCGCAATGAGTTCGTCGGCCCGCAGATCGGCAAGGATCTGGCGATGAACGGCCTGTACGCCACCATCTTCATGCTGGCCGGCTTCCTGATCTACATCGCCGTCCGCTTTGAATGGAAGTTCGCGGTCACCGCCAGCATCGTGGCCATGTTCGACCTGATCGTGACGGTGGCTTACGTGTCCCTGCTGGGCCGCGAGTTCGACCTGACGGTGCTGGCCGGCCTGCTGTCGGTGATGGGCTTTGCGATCAACGACATCATCGTGGTGTTCGACCGCGTCCGCGAGAACTTCCGCAGCCTGCGCGTGGAGCCGATGGAAGTGCTGAACCGTTCGATCAACCAGACGCTGTCGCGTACGGTGATCACCGCGGTGATGTTCTTCCTGTCCGCACTGGCCCTGTACCTGTACGGTGGCAGCTCGATGGAAGGCTTGGCCGAAACGCACATGATCGGTGCGGTGATCGTGGTCATGTCGTCGATCCTGGTCGCGGTGCCGATGCTCACGATCGGCTTCCTGCGCGTGAGCAAGCAGGACCTGCTGCCGAAGGCCAAGGACATCGAGGCTCTGGCCCGCCGTCCGTAAGCGTTCGCGCTGCACGCAACGCACAGAGAACCCCGCGCAAGCGGGGTTTTTTGTTGGCAGGGCGTGCAGCCCTGCACCTGCCGAGGCAAAGGCAACATCAACAGCGGGCATTCTGCGGGATGGCGGGGCGGTGTCGGAGTGCGGGGACGCCGTAAACCCGTCCATGGGGGCTTGGCAGCCGCATCCATGCGGCTGACACCCCGCACTCCGACACCGCCCCACCTTCGACACGTTCACGCGGCTGTCGGTAGGTGTCGATCTTGGTCGACACATCTGTCAGATTTCGAATGAATTCAATCGTGTCGACCAAGGTCGACACCCACCAGAGCAGAATGCGGTTCCGACAGAACGCGGAAGACTGTCGAAGGCGGGGTGGGTCCGGTTGCGGGGGCGTGAGCGCCATGGATGGCGCGACCGAGCCTACATGGACGTACTTGCGGCGTCCCCCGCAACCGGACCTGCCCCGCCATCCCGCAGATAGCTCGCTTCTGACGTTGACGTTGACGTTGACGTTGACGTTGATTCGGCAGGTGCAGGGTGCAACCCTGCAAAACAAACACCACCCTACGGCAGCGTCGGTTGTGCATTCGGCTCTCGCGCACTACGATCCTGCGGTTCGCGCGCGCAGGCGCGCCCTCCGATTCCTGCTGAGCGCCCTGCGCGCCGCATCTGCCAACCCGAGGTATCCATGGTCATCAAACCGCGCGTCCGCGGCTTCATCTGCGTCACCACCCATCCGACCGGCTGCGACGCCGCCGTCAAGCAGCAGATCGATTACATCCGCGCCCGCCCGCCGATCCAGAACGGTCCCAAGCGCGTGCTGGTGATCGGCGCCTCGACCGGCTACGGCCTGGCCGCCCGCATCACTGCCGCGTTCGGCAGCGGTGCGGCGACCCTGGGCGTGTTCTTCGAGCGTCCCGGCAGCGAGACCAAGCCGGGCACGGCGGGCTGGTACAACTCGGCGGCGTTCCACCGCTATGCCGATGAGGCGGGCCTGTATGCCAAGAGCATCAATGGTGATGCGTTCTCGGATGAAGTGAAGGCGCGCACCATCGAGATGATCAAGGCCGATCTCGGCCAGGTCGACCAGGTCGTCTACAGCCTGGCTGCGCCGCGCCGCAAGCACCCAAAGACCGGTGAAGTGATCAGTTCCACGCTGAAGCCGATCGGTGAGCCGATCACGCTGCGTGGCCTGGATACCGACAAGGAAGTGATCACCGAGACCACTTTGCAGCCGGCGACGCCGGAGGAAATCGCAGGGACCGTCGCAGTGATGGGCGGTGAAGACTGGCAGATGTGGATCGACGCGCTGGCCGATGCCGGCGTGCTGGCCAACGGCTGCACCACCACCGCCTTCACCTACGTTGGCGAAGAAATCACCCAGGCCATCTACTGGAATGGCTCGATCGGCGCTGCCAAGAAGGATCTCGACACCAAGGTGCTGGGCCTGCGCGAGAAGCTGGCGAAGATCGGCGGTGATGCCCGCGTGTCGGTGCTCAAGGCCGTGGTCACCCAGGCGAGCTCGGCCATTCCGACGATGCCGCTGTACCTGTCGCTGCTGTTCAAGGTGATGAAGGAAAAGGGCACCCACGAAGGCTGCATCGAGCAGCTGGACGTGCTCTACGACATCCTCTACGGCGGCAAGGCCGACGGCGTGGCGATCGACCGCCTGCGTCACGATCTGGTCGATGGCGATGGCCATACCGTCGCGCTGGTCGATGAAGAAGGCCGCCTGCGTGCCGACTACAAGGAAATGGCGGCAGACGTGCAGGGCAAGGTGGTTGCGCTGTGGCCGCAGGTGACCAACGAGAACCTGTATGAGATCAGCGACCTGGCCGGCTACAAGGCGGACTTCCTGCGCCTGTTCGGTTTCGGCGTTGAAGGCGTCGACTACGAGGCCGACGTCGATCCGGATGTTAACATCAACAACCTGTTCTATATGACTTGATCTAAATGGCCGGCTAAAGCCGGCTTTTTAACTTTGGGCGCGCCGCTTTGCTCGCGGGGCTGGGCCCGGCGCTACCAGGCTCGTCGTGCATGGGCCGGCGATACCCCGGCGCCCCTTGGTAGCGCCGGGCCATGCCCGGCGATGCGGGATCACCCGAAGTCGAAACTCATCGTCGGCAGCGCCGGACCGACGAAGTCGCCCTGCACGTAGTCCACGCCTGCACTGAACAGCAGCGTCATGGAGTTGGCATCGCTGACGAACTCGGCGATGGTGCGGATACCGGCCTCCTGCGCGCGCGCCGTGATCTGGCTGATGCGGTCGATGTTCTCGCGGGTCGCCGCCAGGTCGCTGGTGAATCCACGGTCCAGCTTGAGGAACTGCGGCTGGAAGTGGGCCAGCAGCTGGAACGAATCCAGGCCGGACCCGAACTGTTCCAGGCCGATGCGGCAGCCCAGCGGGGCCACGGCGGCCAGGAACTGCTGGGCGCTGCGCAGGTGGGTGAACACCTTCGCTTCCGGCGCATGCAGCCACAGGCGCTCGCCCGGAACCCCGTGCGCTTTCAGTTCACCACGCAGGGTGGCAATCATCTGCGGGTCGTCGAACGATTCGGGGGTGACCTTCACCAGCATCTGGGTGGCGCTGCCTTCGCGCGCGCGCTGCCCCAGCACCGTGATGGCCTTGGACACCACCCAGCGGTTGATCTCGGCCAGCAGCCCGTGTTCCTCGGCGATGCCAAGGAAAGCGGTGGGACTGAGCAGTTCACCGTTGTGCTCCAGTCGCAGATAGGCTTCGTACAGCTCCAGTGGCTCGCCCTGCAGGTTCAGTACCGGCTGGTAATGCAGCTGGAAGCCGTCGCCGTCCAGGGCTTCGCGGATGCGGCCGACCCATCGCTGCACACGTTCTTCCTCGACCCGATCGACCGCGGCCGGATCGAAGATGCGACAGGTGTTGCCCAGCTCGGCGGCCGCCTGCGTGCACTCGCTGGCACGCGCCAGGACTTGGCCGATACTGGCGATCTTCTCGCCGACCTGGACACCGCCGATGCTCACGGTGACCGTGGCCGAACGCGCGCCGATGCTGAACACATGGGCGGCATATGCCTCACGGATGCGTTCGGCCAGTGCCACGGTCTGCGCATAGGGGCCGGCCTGCAGCACGGCGAAGCTGTGTTCGCCGAAGCGCGCCAGCTGCGCGTCCTCCCCCACGACATCGGCCAGCAGGGAGGCCAGCGCGCCGATGAGGGTATCGGCCGAGGCCAGCCCGATGTCCGGCATCAGCCGCGCATAGTGGTCGGGCTCGACCAGCAGCAGGCCGAACTGGCCCTCGCTGCGGCCAGCCTGGGCGACCGCACTTTCGACCTGCAGCATGAAGGTCGGCCGGTTCAGCAGGCCGGTCACCTGGTCGCGCTGGCGAAGATCCTCGACCTCTCGGGCCAGTTCCGGGTCGAACTCGATCCGGCGGCGGAACACGACCTGCAGGCAGGATTCGCCCTCATAGGTGGCTGCGGTGAATTCCATCGTTGCCGGAAACGCACTGCCATCCTGGTGGCGTGCATCGAGCTGGTACTGCGGTGGTGGCGCTTCGCCGCGGCTGAGGCTCTTCAGCAGCTGCTTGAAGTCATCAACATGCTGGGCGGCCACCATGTCCAGCAGCGAGATGCCCTCGATGTCGTCGAAATGCTCGTAGCCGAACATGTCCAGATAGGCATCGTTGGCGCGGATGTGCATGCCTTCGTGCACATAGGCGATGGGTTCGCGGGAGGAGGCAATCAGCGCGTCGCAACGGCGCTCGGTCTCGCGCATCTGTGCCTCGATGCGACGCAGCCCGCGGCGCGCCTGCAGGTCGACCCACTGGTCGCGGACCACCGCCAGCAGATGCTCCGGCCGTTGACGGAGGGCAAGGGCGCGGATGCCATGGCTGCTGGCCTGGACCAGCTCATCCTCGTCGATGCGCTCGGCCAGCAGCACCAGCGGAATGTCCTTGCCACTGGCCGCGATGTGCTGGGCCACCAGCGGCAGCGGGATGCCCTGCGAGGGCGAGGCCAGCACCAGATCGATGGCCTGGTTGGCCAGCACCTGCGACAGCTCGGCCGAATCCTGCGGGCGCCAGGGGCGCACGGCGATGCCGCTGTTGCGCAGCGTGCTGACGATGGCTTCCGCATTCTCGCCGCTGTCGTCGACGATCAGCAGGCGGATGGTGATGTCGTTCGCGTTCTGCATGCACTGCTCCCCAATCTGCGGATCTTGATACACGATGCTCGGCGAGCCGTCCATGCGTGCAGGCATCCCGCACCCCGAACGGCGATGCGGTTCACACCACGCTGCCGGCGGCGTGGCCGCTGGCCCAGGCCCACTGGAAGTTGTAGCCGCCAAGCCAGCCGGTGACGTCCAGCACTTCGCCGACGAAATGCAGGCCCGGCACGCGCTTGGATTCCATCGTGGAGGACGAAACGTCGGCGGTGTCCACGCCGCCCAGCGTAACCTCGGCGGTGCGGTAACCTTCGGTGCCACTGGCCACCAGCGGGAACGCACCCAGCAGCTGCGCAGCCTGGCGCAGCTGGGGCTCATCCAGCTGCCGTACCGGGCGGTCCGGCAGCCAGTGTTCGCACAGGCGCTGGGCCAGGCGCTTGGGCAGGACCTCGGCCAGCACCGTGCGCAGTTCGGCGGCTGGCCGCTCCTGTTTCATCCGTCGCAGCCACTGGCCGGCATCCTGGCCGGGCAGCAGATCCAGTTCCAGTGCATCGCCGGGTTGCCAGAAGGAGGAGATCTGCAGGATCGCCGGGCCGCTGACGCCACGATGGGTGAGCAACATGGAATTCTGGAACTGCATGCCGTTGCAGCGCGCCTCGATCGGCAGGGCGACACCGCTCAGGTCGGCCAGGCGCTCCTGGTGCCTGCCACTGAGGGTCAGCGGCACGAGTCCGGCGCGGGTCGGCAGCACGGCATGCCCGAACTGGCGTGCAATCTCGTAGCCGAAGCCGGTTGCGCCCAGGCTGGGGATGGACAGGCCACCTGTGGCGACCACCAGCGAGGCGCAGTGGAACATCCCCTGCGTGGTGTGCACACGGAAGCCATCCGTCCCGTGCTCGATGCGCTCGACGCTGCAGTGGGTACGGATGTGCGCACCCGCTGCCTGGCACTCGTCCACCAGCATCTTCACGATCTGCTTGGACGAAACGTCGCAGAACAGCTGCCCCAGCTCCTTCTCGTGATAGGCGATGGCATGGCGCTCGACCATCTCGATGAAGTGCCAAGGCGTATACCGGGCCAGCGCCGATTTGCAGAAGTGCGGATTGGCCGACAGGAAGTTGGCCGGGGTGGTGCCGGTGTTGGTGAAGTTGCAGCGGCCACCGCCGGACATCAGGATCTTCTTGCCGATCTTGTTGGCGTGATCGATCACCTGCACCTGGCGGCCGCGCCGGCCGGCGGTGATCGCGGTCATCAGGCCGGCGGCACCGGCACCGATCACCACGACGTCGCAGCGCGTCGTACTCATGCCTTGGCGCGCTTGCGCCAGGTGGGGATGATGTCGAGCTGGATCTGGTCGTTGAGGATCTGCACCTCGCCGTCCTGGATCAGCACGCTGAAGCGCATGGCACGCTGGATCTGCTGGCCCCACTGCTCGACGAAGGTGCCATCGAGGTCGATCACCGACAGGTTGTCGAAGCGCGCCAGGCCCTTGCCCTGCTTGCCCCACCAGATGTCGGACGCATTGCCGCCGTAGTTGACCACCTGCACCTGGCGGCTGCGATTGCTGGCCTTGCGGATACGGGATTCATCGGGGTGGCCGAGGTCGATCCACTGCAGGATGTCGCCGGTGTAGTCGTGCTGCCACAGGTCCGGCTCGTCATCCGTACTCAGGCCCCGGCCGAATTCCAGGCGGTCGTCGGCGTTGAGGGCGAAGGTGAGCAGGCGCACCATCAGGCGCTCGTCGGTTTCCGACGGATGCTGGGCCAGGGTCAGGTTGTGGGTCGCGTAGTAGCCGCGATCCATGTCGCTGATCTGCAACTCGGCCTTGCGGATGGTGGCGGTGAGGGCCATGGGGGATCCGTCGACTAAAGAGGACAATGATAGAGGTTTGCTGCAGGGGTGTCCGTGGCCGGGGTGTCTGCCGCGCGTCAACGGTGGCACGCTTGCGGTTCCTGTTGCCGCCGGAGCGGACGCGATGACCCTGCCCAGCCGGCTGCAGCTGCCGCCCGGCCATTGGCCGACCCTGCTGGACGGCCTGTGCGCACGCTTTCCGCGCATCGACCGCAGCCAGTGGCAGGACCGGTTCGCGCGCGGACGGGTACAGGATGCGCAGGGCAGGGCGCTGGCGGCGGACCAGCCGTGGCAGGTGGGGCTGGAAATCCTGTATTTCCGCGAGGTCAGCCACGAGCCGCGCATTCCGTTCAACGAGACGATCCTCTACCAGGACGAGCATCTGCTGGTGGTCGACAAGCCGCACTTCCTGCCGGTGACCCCGGCGGGTGCCCATGTCCGCGAAACCCTGCTGGCGCGGCTGGTGGCGCGGACCGGCAACACGCAGCTGGCACCGCTGCACCGCCTGGACCGGCTCACCGCTGGGCTGGTCCTGTTCTCGCTGCGACCGGAGTCGCGCGATGCCTACCAGCGCCTGTTCCGCGAGCGCCGTATCGACAAGACCTACGAGGCGCTGGCCCCGGCACTGCCGGCGCTGGACTTCCCGTTCGAGCGCCACAGTCGCATCGGCCCGGCACAACCGTTCTTCCGCATGGGCGAAATGGAGGGCGAGCCGAATGCGAGTACCCGCATCGAGGTGATCGACGCGACAGGTCCGGTCTGGCGCTACCGCCTGCAGCCGAGAACCGGTCGCAAGCACCAGCTGCGCGTGCACATGGCGGCGCTGGGCGCGCCCATCATCGGAGACGACCTGTATCCGCAGCTGCGTCCGGCCGCGAGCGGGGCGCAGGCGCCGCTGCAACTGCTGGCGCGGGCGTTGTCCTTCGACGATCCCCTGAATGGGGAACGGCGGGTGTTCAGCAGCCAGCGTCAGCTGGGCCCGGAGCTGGGCCCAGCGGTGGCGTGAGCCGGGCCCCGCCTCATCGCGCCACGTGGATGCGGGCCAACCAGCGGTCCAGCGCGCTGCCGAACGCCTGGCGGTCGCGCGCATGCAGGGGAGGCGGGCCCCCGGTCTGGACGCCGGCGCCGCGCAGCTCTTCCATGAAATTGCGTACCGACAGGCGCTGGGCGATGGTGTCGGCGGTGAACAGCTCCCCGCGCGGATGCAGGGCCAGCGCGCCTCGTTCGAGCACCAGCGCGGCCAATGGAATGTCCTGGGTGACAACCAGATCGCCGGCGGCGACCCGTTCGACGATGGCGCTGTCAGCCACGTCCAGGCCCTGCGGCACCTGGAGGGAGCGGATCCAGCGCGAGGGCGGGGTGCGGATCCACTGGTTGGCGACCAGGGTCAACTCCAGGCCGACCCGCTCGGCGGCCCGGAACAGGATGTCGCGGATGACAACGGGGCAGGCGTCTGCGTCCACCCAGATGCGGGGACGGGGCAGTTCAGCCGGGGTTTCAGCTTCAGTCATTTACCCAGTGTAGGGTAGGAAAAACCTGAATGGGTCCCCGGGTCCGGGCCCGACCGACTGCCAGCCCTTGCCACGCCTAGCGGGGGCGGGGTGGCGATGAATGCCGGGGCTATCGCTTTTTGGGGAAAACACGCGTATCGTGCGACCCACTGTGTTTGCTAGGGTCACCGTGAATCGTGGCCTGGTGCAGTTGATCTCACGATCCACTCATCGATCCGCTTTACCAACGCCTGCAACTCAGTCTCGGCCCCGATACCCGGTGGCTGCGATTTTTTTCAACATGTGTTTCAGGAGTTAGTAAATATGTCTGAACGTCAGACCGGCACCGTCAAGTGGTTCAACGACGCCAAGGGCTTCGGCTTCATCACCCCGGAAAGCGGCCCGGACCTGTTCGTGCACTTCCGCGCCATCCAGGGCACCGGCTTCAAGACCCTGCAGGAAGGCCAGAAGGTCACCTTCATCGCCGTCCAGGGCCAGAAGGGTATGCAGGCTGACCAGGTGCAGGCGGTCTAATCCGTCTGCTGCCCTCGGGTAGCCAGAACGCCGGAAGCGCAAGCTTCCGGCGTTTTTTTTTGCGTCGGCGGGAGCAGGCACGGATCGAATCCACAGGCGCATGCGTGCAGGCGCGTTACGATGCTTGCACCCCTCTGGAGTCCTTTCATGCGCATCGTCCATCACCTCGAGAATTCCCGTTCGCTGCGCGTGCTGTGGATGCTGGAGGAGCTGGGGCTGGACTACGAACTGCGCCGTTACCCGCGCGACCCCAGAACGCTGCTGGCACCGCCGGCACTGCGCCAGGTACATCCGCTGGGGAAATCACCGGTGCTGCAGGACGGTGAGCAGGTGCTGGCCGAATCCGGCGCCATTCTTGATTACCTGGCTGACCGCTACGACACGCAGCGGCAGGTGTCGCCGTCGCCGATACCGGCCGAAGGTGCCGAGCGCATGGCCTATCGCTACTGGCTGCACTACGCCGAAGGCTCGGCGATGCCGCCGCTGCTGCTGACGCTGGTGATGAGCCGCATCCGCAACGCGCCGGTGCCGTTCTTCGTGCGCCCGATCGCCCGCAGCATCGCCGACAAGGCCGAGCAGAGCTTCGTCGGCCCGCAGCGCCGCCTGCACCTGGACTGGATGGAGCGCCGCCTGGCCGAGAGCCCGTGGTTCGCGGGTGAGCGTTTCACCGCGGCCGATATCCAGATGAGCTTCCCGATCCAGGCCGCAGCGGCGCGCGGAGGCGGACTGGACGACAAGCCGGCGCTGCGCGCGTTTCTCCAGCGCATCGGTGAACGCCCGGCCTACCAGCGCGCTGAAGCGCACGGCGGATCGCTGCAGGCGCTGCGCGGCGATTGAGGTCGGCGGCGTCCATCCCCATGTCAGGGCCATGGACAGCCCCTTCCCGCGATTCGACAACCGTCTGCTGACCGTCCTGCCGGGCGACCCGGAAGCCGGGCCCCGCCGGCGTGAAGTCCGAGAGGCGGCCTGGTCGTCGGTGATGCCGACGCCTGTCGCCGCGCCGACCCTGCTGGCCTGGTCGCCGGAGGTCGCCGCTCTGCTCGGCATCGATGTGGCTGAAGTGTCGAGCGGCACGTTTGCCCAGGTATTCGCTGGCAACGCGTTGTATCCGGGCATGCAGCCGTGGGCCGCCAATTACGGCGGGCACCAGTTCGGTCACTGGGCGGGCCAGCTTGGCGATGGGCGGGCGATCTCGCTGGGCGAGCTGGTTGCGCCGGATGGCCGGCACTGGGAACTGCAGCTGAAGGGTGCAGGCCCGACCCCGTACTCCCGTGGCGCCGACGGTCGCGCGGTGCTGCGCTCGTCGATCCGTGAATTCCTGTGCAGTGAGGCCATGCACCACCTCGGTGTACCGACCACGCGTGCGCTGTCGCTGGTCGGTACCGGCGAGCACGTGGTGCGCGACATGTTCTATGACGGCCGTCCGCGAGCCGAGCCCGGCGCGATCGTATGCCGTGTGTCGCCCTCGTTCCTGCGTTTCGGTTCGTTCGAACTGCCGGCCTCGCGCGGTGAGACGTCACTGCTGCAGCAACTGGTGGATGCCTGCATCGCCCGTGATTTCCCCGAACTGGCGGGGCAGGGTGAGGCGCTGTACGGTGACTGGTTCGCGCAGATCGCGGTGCGCACCGCCGAGATGGTCGCGCACTGGATGCGTGTCGGTTTCGTGCATGGGGTAATGAACACCGACAACCTTTCCGTGCTCGGCCTCACTCTCGACTATGGCCCCTATGGCTGGGTCGAGGACTTCGATCCGGACTGGACCCCGAACACGACTGACGCACAGGGCCGTCGCTACCGCTTCGGAACGCAGCCGCAGGTGGCGTACTGGAATCTGGGGCGGCTTGCGCAGGCGCTGTCGCCCTTGTTTGCCGACGTCGCGCCGTTGCAGGCGGGCCTTGCTGCCTATCAGGCCACCTTTGCCGCCTGCACGCGTCGCGATGCGGCGGCCAAGCTTGGCCTGGCAGCTGCCGATGATGCCGATCTGCAGCTCTACCAGCGCTGGCAGCAGCTGCTGCAGGACGGTGGCATGGACATGACCCTGTCCTGGCGCGCCTTGATGCGGATCGATCCGGCATCGCCCGATCCGGCGGCACTGGCTGAGGTCTATTACGACCGGGAGCGGCAGGAGGCCGTGCAGGTGCCGCTGCGGCAGTGGCTGCAGGACTACGCCGCGCGATTGCGGGCGGATCCTCTTCCGGCCGCCGAGCGCCTGGCGAAGATGGGCGCGGCCAATCCGCTGTACGTGCTGCGCAACTGGCTGGCGCAGGAAGCGATCGACCGTGCGGAACAAGGGGACATGGGCGGCGTACACGCCTTGCAGGACGTGCTGCGCGATCCGTACACCCAACGCGCCGGACGTGAGCATTTCGCCAGCAGGCGCCCGGCCTGGGCCGACGACCGCGCCGGCTGCTCGATGCTGTCCTGCAGTTCCTGACCGGTGCTACGGCGCAGCCGTGCGCTTTGCCTGGCAAGTGCCAGTGCAGCCTTCCCTACAACGATGGTCGTACCCATTCAGTGCGATATTCGCACGCGTAGTCGATTACCGCACTTGAATGGTGCAGTGCGATAAACCTAATTTCACTTCCGCAGATTCAAAGCAGTCCAAGCGATCCACCCCTGGCGGGGCGAGGGCAGCACCCGACCCGGTGCTGAAGCCAGGTGCAGGGGAAGACCGCAGGATTTCCCTTCACCTGTGCGGAGTGATCGCATGCGCCGTCGCTTGTCCATTGTTTCTCTGTTCCTGCTCGCCCAGTTGCCGACCCTGGCGTTGGCCTACCAGGCCGAACCGCCGCGCGGGCCCCTGCAGGTGCTGCGCGTGGACCGCTACGCCGACGACACCCGTCCCGGCTCCCTGCGCTGGGCGATCACCACCGCCAACACCGCGCCGGGTCGCTATCGCATCGAGATCGACGCGGTGGGTACCGCGCCCCATGTGATCAAGCCGACCTCGCCGCTGCCGGAGATCAAGGGGCCGGTGCAGATCATCGGCACGTCCTGGGGCCGCGATGGCCAGTTCGTCGCCATCGACGGTTCGGCCTACGTCACCGGCACCGGCACCGACGCCTGTCCGGGCGCCGAACCGGGCCAGTCGGGCACCAACGTGCGCACCACCACGCTGCCGGGGCTGGTCCTGCGGGATACCCAAGGCGTTGAACTGGCCGGTCTGGAGATCCGCAATTTCTGCATCGGTGTGCTGGTCAACCGCTCCAGCCACAACGAGATCCACGACAACCGCATCGTCGCCAACAAGGGCGGCGCCGGCATCATGCTCACCGGGGACGACGGCACAGGGCAGTCCACTGCCACCACCACCGTGCACAACCGCATCGTGCGCAATGAATTCCTCGACAACGGCGATGGACTTGAGCTGACCCGTGGCGCGGCCTGGAACCTGGTGGCCGACAACCTGTTCCAGTCCACCCAGGCCAACCCGGAACCGTCGCAGGGCATCGAAATCCTCTGGGGCAACGACAACAGCGTGGTACACAACCGCTTCGTCGATTACTCCGATGGCCTGCAGATCAACTGGGGCAACCGCAACTACATCGCCGCCAACACCTTCACCGGCAATTCGCTGGGCCTGAGCATCACCGGCAGCGGCAACGTGGTCGATGGCAACATCATCACCGGCAATGGCATCGGCATCGGCGTGCGCCCGCAGCCGGTCAGTGCGCCGAACCGCTTCACCGCCAACCGCATCTTCGGCAACGGCCTGCCGATCGAGCGCTGCGAGGCGGGCGGCGCCTGCGTGAAGGGCCAACCGCGCGGCGCCATCGTGTTCGGCGTGCCGGGCCTGGAACACGCCAGCTTCGTCGGTTCACGTGGTCGTGGTGTCGACAATGATCCGTCCAAGCGTGCGCGCATCTGCTCCGCTGCCGGCCAGACCGACTGCCAGCCGCTGCCGAACCTGGGCCAGGCGGCGCCGCAGCTGACTGGCGTGCAGGGCGAGGGTACGCAGCGCCAGTTGATCGGTCGTTTCCAGGGCACGCCCGACAGCCGTTACCAGGTCGAAGTGTTCGGTAACCGCGCCGCCAGCAGCAGCGAGGCCGAGTGGGTGCTGGGCAGCGTGCAGGCGCGCACCGATGCGCAGGGGCAGGGCCGTTTCACCTTCCCGCTCGGCGCCGCGGCAGATGCTGCGGCTGCCGGCAGCCTGACCGCCACGGTCACCTCGGCGCAGGGCGCCACCTCCCCCCTGAGCGCGCCGCTGTCGCTGCGCTGATCATCTCCACGAGACCGCGATCATGAATCTTGCGAAACCCGTTTCCCTGGCCGTCCTGGCCACCGCGCTGCTGCCCTGCATCGCCAGCGCGCAGTCGAGCAACCGCTACGAAGGCAGGACCCTCACTGGCGACTGGGGCGGCACCCGCACCGATCTGTTCGAGCGTGGCATCGCCTTCCGCGGCGACTACGTGGGTGAAGCCATGGGCGTGGTCGATGGAGGCTACGGCGAAACCGGTGCGCGCTATGCGCAGCAGGTGCGCGTTGGCGTGGACCTGGACATGGGCACGCTGGCCGGCTGGAACGGCGGTGCCTTCCACTTCACCCTCAACGACCGTCGCGGCCGCAGCACCTCGGTGGACTTCGTCGGCAACCGCTTCCCCATCCAGGAAGCGTACGGCGGCCAGTACACGCGGCTGACCGAACTGAGCTACGACCAGACCTTCAACGCGGGGCAGTCGTACTACAAGCTGGGCTATTACGCGATGGGCAACCAGTTCGGCCTGCACAGCCTGCTGACCCACTTCGTCAATGCGGCGTTCTGCGCGCACCCGCTGGCGATGTCGGGCAACAGCGGCTGGTACAACTACCCCGTGGCACGCTGGGGCGGTGAGTTCGCCCAGCAGGTCAGCCCGGCCGTCAACGTTCGCACCGGCTGGTTCCAGGTGAATCCGAACCTGGGTGGCAACATCGAACGCAACGCGTTCCGTCCGCTCGCTTCCGGTACCACCGGTTCGCTGTTCCCGGTGGAAGTGACCTGGACCCCGTCCAAGGGCAGCCGCTACGCGGGCGTCTACAAGTTCGGCGGTTACTACGACACCTCACGCGTGGACAAGCGCGGTCTGGATGCTTCGCCGACGACCGGGCGCCACGGCGCCTACGTGCTCGCCGAGCAGCGTCTGACCCGGGAATCGGCCGATCCCAGCCGCGGCCTGACTGCGTTCGCGCAGTACATGGTGTCCGACACCGACACCGCGCAGATCAAACGCTGGTATGCGCTGGGCGGGGTTTACCAGGGCATTGGCTCGCGCGCCCAGGACAGCATCGCGCTGGGCTACGTAGGCGCCGACATCAACAACCGGCTGGTCGATGCGCGCCGGGCCACGCTGGCCGCCGGTGGCGTGCCTGGCGATTCGCCGCTGTACAACCTCAGCCAGGCCGAGGAGCTGTTCGAACTGTCCTACAGCGTCCAGGTAAACCCGTGGCTGATGATCCGCCCGGATGTGCAGTACATCGTCAACCCGGGCACGTTCAACTACAGCGGTACCGACAACGCCTGGGCCGTGGGCGTACAGGCCAAGGTGACCTTCTGATGGCCATGCGCTCCTTCCATGCTCTGGTGACCGCCATGAAGTTCCCGCTCGCTCCGGTTGTGCTGGCCGGTGCACTGTGCGCCGTCCCGGCGCTGGCCCTGGCCGCACCGCCGCCGGCGGTACTGCAGGTCGGCCAGTTGCGTATTGGCGAGGGCCATCCCCGCACCATCGTGCCGATCACTGGCGCCACCGCTGACGTGGCCCTGCAGCAGGCGGCGGCCATCGCTGCCAGCAAGGCCACCGACATCGCCGAGTGGCGCATCGACTACCTGGACATCGCCACCGATGGCAAGGCGCTGGTCACGCTGGGCAAGCGCATCCAGGCCACGCTGGGCGGCAAGCCGGTCATCGTGACGTTCCGCACCAAGGCCGAGGGCGGCGCCAAGCCGATCAGCGATGCCGACTACGGCGCGCTCTACGCCACGCTGCTGCGCGGCGGCGTGGCCCAGCTGATCGACGTGGAGATGTTCCGTGATCCGAAGGTGGTGCAGGCGCTGGTGGCGCAGGCGCACAAGGCCGGCGTGAAGGTGGTGATGTCCAACCATGACTTCCACGCAACGCCGCCCCGCGATGAGATCGTCGCGCGCCTGCTCAGGCAGCAGGCGCTGGGTGCGGACGTGCTGAAGATCGCGGTGATGCCGCGCGACGCAGGCGACGTGCTGGCCCTGCTCGATGCCACCTGGCAGGTGCGCCAGCAGAGCGACAGGCCGCTGCTGACCATGTCGATGGGGGGCACCGGTGTGGTCTCGCGCCTGGCTGGTGAAACCTTCGGCCAGGCGCTCACCTTCGGCATGATCGGCACTCCGTCGGCACCGGGCCAGGTCGAAGTCGATCGCCTGCAGGACGTCCTGCAGGTCATCCATGCATCCAGCCAGGCCGGTCGCTGAGACCTTCCCCGCCGGACGTTCCACCGCATCACGCTGTTGCAGGAAACCGCCCCATGAGCCACGCCGCCCACGCACCCTCGCTTGTCCTGGAACGGATGAGTCCCTTCCAGTGGACCGCCATCGCCATCTGCGTGCTGTTGAACATGCTCGATGGCTTCGATGTGATGGTCATGGCCTTTACCGCGCCGCATGTGTCGGCGGACTGGGAGCTGTCGGGCAAGGTGCTGGGGATGATGCTCAGCGCCGGCCTGGTCGGCATGGCGCTGGGCTCGTTCCTGCTGGCGCCGCTGGCCGATCGCTGGGGCCGGCGGCCGATGATCGTGTGCTGCCTGCTGATCCTGACCAGCGGCATGGCGCTGTCGGCGCTGGCTGCCAACGCCTGGCAGCTGGGCGCGCTGCGCGTGTACACCGGCATCGGCATCGGCGGCATGCTGGCCGGCGTGGGCGTGATCACCGCCGAGTACGCCAATGCCAAGTGGCGCAGTACGGCGGTCGCGCTGCAGGCCACCGGCTATCCGATAGGCGCCACCGCCGGCGGTCTGCTGGCGGCGTGGATGCTGGAACACTGGTCCTGGCACAGCGTGTTCCTGATCGGCGCCGCGGCGTCGCTGGTGTGCATTCCGCTGGTGCTCAGGTGCCTGCCCGAATCGCTGGATTTCCTGGTTGCGCGTCGCCCGGCCGATGCGCTGCCGCGCCTGAACGCACTGCTCTCGCGCATGCGCATGCCGCAGCTGAAGGCGCTGCCGCCGGCGCCGCTGCGTGATGGCCAGCGGCAGGGCTATGCGGCGCTGTTCGTGGGTGACCTGCGGCGCGTCGCGCTGCTGATCGCGTTGGCCTTCTTCCTGCACATGTTCGCCTTCTACTTCGTGCTGAGCTGGACGCCGAAGCTGCTGGTCTCTGCCGGTGTCTCCGCCCAGCAGGGCATCACCGGAGGCGTGCTGTTGAATCTGGGCGGCATCGTCGGCGGCAGCCTGTTCGGCTGGCTGGCCTCGCGCTGGTCGCTGTCGAAGCTGACCGCCGGTGCGCTGCTGCTGGCGATGGTGTCGATGCTGGGCTTTGCCGCCTTCAACACGCAGCTGGGCATGGCCTTCCCGTTGGCGTTCGTGATCGGTGCAGCACTGTTCGCCGCGATGGCGGGCCTGTATGCCGCGGCGCCGGTGGTGTTCGCCGCGCAAGTGCGGACCACCGGTCTGGGCTGGGCCATCGGCATCGGCCGCGTTGGTGCGATCCTCTCGCCGCTCACGGTGGGTGTGCTGGTGGATGGCCACTGGCGGCCCTCCGCGTTGTATGTGCTGTGCGCGCTGCCGCTGCTGCTGGCGGCCTGGGCGTGCCTGGGTCTGCGCGTGGGCGTGGGCCGGAACCAGCGTTGAACCGCGAGGGAGTCGTCGACTCAATGTGCGATTATCGAATCATGAGTGCGAATATCGCATTGACCGGACGGAGTGCCATGGCGACCATGTCGAGGCCGTGTTTTCCCTTCGCAGTGGCTCTGAAGCGAGGCGGTGATGACCGCTGGCGCGCAGGGCAAGGAGCAATGCAGTGATCGACAAGACCGTGGCCAGCGTGGAAGCAGCGGTGGCCGATATCCATGATGGCGCCACCGTGATGATCGGCGGCTTTGGCACGGCGGGCATGCCCGACGAGCTGATCGACGCGCTCATCGCACAGGGTGCGCGCGAGCTGTGCATCATCAACAACAACGCCGGCAACGGCGATACCGGCCTGGCCGCGCTGATCAGGCACAAGCGCGTGCGTCGCATCGTCTGCTCGTTTCCGCGCCAGGCCGATTCGCAGCATTTCGACGCCGCCTACCGCGCCGGTGAGATCGAACTGGAGCTGGTGCCGCAGGGCAATCTGGCCGCGCGCATCCACGCGGCGGGTTCCGGCCTGGGCGCGATCTTCACCCCGACCGGCTACGGCACCGAGCTGGCGCAGGGCAAGGAGACGCGTGAGATCGACGGGCGTCACTTCGTGCTTGAGTACCCGCTGCACGCTGATTTCGCGCTGATCAAGGCCGACCGCGGCGACCGTTGGGGCAACCTGGTGTACCGCAAGACCGCACGCAACTTCGGCCCGCTGATGGCGATGGCCGCGCGCTGCGCCATCGTGCAGGTGCGTGAGGTGGTGCCGCTGGGTGAACTGGACCCGGAGGCCGTGGTGACCCCGGGCATCTTCGTGCAGCGCGTGGTGCCGGTGGCCGCAGCGGGGGTGCAGGCATGAACAAGCTCAGCCGCGAACAGATGGCCGCGCGCGTGGCGCGTGACATTCCCGAAGGTGCCTACGTCAACCTGGGCATTGGCCTGCCGACCACGGTGGCCAATTTCCTGCCGGCCGACAAGGAGATCTTCCTGCAGTCGGAGAATGGCCTGCTGGGCATGGGACCGGCGCCGGCGCCTGGCCGGGAGGATCCGGATCTGATCAATGCCGGCAAGCAGCCGGTCACCCTGCTGACCGGGGGCTGCTATTTCCACCATGCCGATTCGTTCGCGATGATGCGTGGCGGCCACCTCGATATCTGCGTGCTGGGTGCCTTCCAGGTCTCGGTGCAGGGCGACCTCGCCAACTGGAGCACCGGGGCCCCCGATGCGATTCCGGCCGTGGGCGGCGCGATGGACCTGGCCATCGGTGCCAAGCAGGTGTTCGTGATGATGGACCTGTTCACCAAGAAGGGCGAGAGCAAGCTGGTGACCGAGTGCAGCTACCCGTTGACCGGGCTGCGCTGCGTGTCGCGCGTGTACACCGATGTGGCGGTGTTCGATCTGGGGGCTGATGGCGCGACCGTGCTGGAGATGGTGGAAGGGATGGATATCGGACAACTGCGTGAACTGACCGGCCTGCCGCTGGCACTGGCCGAGGGAGCCTGAGATGAGCCTGCACGAGACCTACATCGTCGATGGCATCCGTACCCCGATCGGTCGCTATGGTGGTGCGCTGTCCGGCGTGCGCGCCGACGACCTCGGCGCGATTCCGCTGAAGGCACTGCTGGCGCGCCACCCGCAGCTGGATCCGGCGCTGGTCGAGGACGTCTACCTCGGCTGTGCCAACCAGGCCGGCGAAGACAACCGGAACGTTGCGCGCATGAGCCTGCTGCTGGCCGGCCTGCCGGTGACGGTGCCGGGCAGCACGATCAACCGCCTGTGCGGGTCGGGCCTGGATGCGATCGGCACGGTGGCCCGTGGGATCGCCACGGGCGAGCTGGGTCTGGCCATTGCCGGTGGTGTCGAGTCGATGTCACGCGCGCCATTCGTGATGGGCAAGGCGACCTCGCCGTTCGCCCGCGACCAGCAGATTGAAGACACCACCATGGGCTGGCGCTTCATCAACTCCCGCCTGCGCGAGCTGCATGGCGTGGAGACCATGGGCCAGACCGCCGAGAACGTGGCCGAGCGCTACGCCATCAGCCGCGAGGACCAGGATGCGTTCGCGCTGCGCAGCCAGCAACGCACCGCCGCCGCGCAGGCGGGTGGATTCTTCGATGGCGAAATCGAGGCGGTGGAGGTGCCGGGCCGCAGGCGCGGCGAGACCGTGACTGTCGACCGCGATGAACACCCGCGCGGCGATACCACCGCAGACGCTCTGGCCGGACTGAAGCCACTGTTCCGGCAACCCGGAACGGTGACCGCAGGCAATGCCTCGGGCATCAATGATGGTGCCGCGGCGTTGCTGCTGGCGTCCGGTGCGCAGGTCAAGGCGCAGGGCCTCACCCCGCGCGCACGCATTCTCGGCTTTGCCAGCGCCGGCGTGGAGCCGGCAATCATGGGCATGGGCCCGGTGCCGGCCAGCCAGAAGCTGATGACGCGCCTGGGCTTGTCCATCGCCGATTTCGATGCCATTGAGCTGAACGAAGCGTTCGCCTCGCAGAGCCTGGCCTGCATGCGCCAGCTGGGCCTGGCCGATGATGCCGCGCACGTGAACCCCAACGGCGGCGCCATCGCACTGGGGCACCCGCTGGGCATGAGCGGTGCGCGCCTGGCCCTGACCCTGCTGCGCCAGCTGGAAGCCACCGGGGGCCGGCGTGGCCTGGCCACGATGTGCATCGGCGTGGGGCAGGGTGTAGCCCTGGCCATTGAGCGCGTGTGAGCCCCAACGAACCCATGATCTGCACGACAGCCGCGGCCTGCGGGCCGCTCGCCAACAGGAGTACGCCATGAGCGATCCCACTCAACTGCGCGGCTACCGCACGCCGTATCCCGGCAGCCAGCCGCCGCGCATCCACCTGCCGTATGCCTCCACCGCGCTGCGTGGCCCGGGTACCGATCCGATCGCCATCCCGGTGACGCTCTCGGAAGTGACCGGCCCGAGCATCAACCGCATCACCCTGGGTGAGCACGCCGCGGACCTGACCGCAGGTTTCCCCGGCCAGCCGCAGGGCGAGCGCATCATCGTCAGCGGCCGCGTGCTGGACGAGAATGGCCGCCCGGTGCGCAACACCGTGGTCGAGGTATGGCAGTGCAACGCTGCTGGCCGTTACCTGCACAAGGGTGACCAGCACGATGCACCGCTGGATCCCAACTTCAAGGGTACGGGCCAGGTGCTGACCGACAGCGAAGGCCGTTACCGCTTCACCACCATCAAGCCCGGCGCCTACCCGTGGCGTAACCACTACAACGCCTGGCGCCCGGCGCACATCCATTTCTCCCTGCATGGCGATGGCATCGGCCAGCGGCTGGTCACGCAGATGTACTTCCCCAACGACCCACTGCTGGCGTTCGATCCCATCTACAACTGCGTGGACGATGCCAACGCGCGCGAGCGCATGGTGTCCTCGTTCGATTGGGAAACCACTGCCAACGAATTCGCGCTGGGTTACCGCTTCGACATCGTGCTGCGCGGTCGCAAGATGACCGTCTGGGAGTAAGACCATGAGTTTCCAATCCACTCCGTGGCAGACCGTCGGCCCGTACTACCGCCTGGGCCTGGAACCGCTGTACCGCACCGACATCGCCCCGGCCACCGCGCAGGGCGAACGCGTGCACGTGCAGGGCCAGGTGTTCGATGGCAATGGCGTGCCGGTGTCCGATGCCGTGCTGGAAATCTGGCAGGCCGACGCACAGGGCATCTATGCCCACGGCGAAGACCCGCGCCGCGACGACCACGACCCGGCCTTCGATGGCTGGGGCCGCGTGCCGACCGATGAGCAGGGGCGGTTTGCCTTCAGCACCGTCAAGCCGGGCCGCGTGCCGGGCCTGCGTGGCGAGCCGCAGGCACCGCACCTGATCGTGCTGGTGTTCATGCGTGGCCTGCTGCAGGCCGTGCGGGGCCGCATCTACTTCAGCGACGAGGCCAGCAATGGCGAGGACGGCATCCTCGCGCTGGTACCGCCCGAGCGCCGTCACACGCTGGTTGCGCAGGCGCAGGGCAAGGGTCTGTACCGGTGGGACGTGCGCATGCAGGGCCCGGATGAGACGGTCTTCTTCGCCTACTGATCGCGGCGCGCGCGACGCGCCTTCCGGCCACTCCACGCCCGCACGCAGCGGGCGCGGGTAAGCTGTGGCCACCCAGGATGGACTGCACCGATGAGCCTCTCCCCAACGCTGCTGGGCGGTCTGTTCGGCGATTCTGCCGTCGACGCCGTGTTCAGTGATCAAGCGCGCCTGCAGGCGATGCTGGACGTCGAGCGCGCGCTGGCACGCGCGCAGGTGCGGTGCGGGGTGATTCCCGCCACTGCACTGGCCCCGATCGAAGCGGCCTGCCGCGCCGATCTGTATGCGCTGCCGGCGCTGTCGGCCGCCACCGCGATGGCTGGCAACCCGGCCATTCCATTGGTCAAGGCGCTCACTGCGCAGGTCAAGGCGAATGATGCCGAAGCCGCGCGCTGGGTGCACTGGGGTGCCACCAGCCAGGACATCATCGACACCGGCGCCGTATTGCAGCTGCGCACGGCGGTCGGTCACGTGCAGGCGCGACTGCAGGTGCTGTGCACGGCGTTGGCGCGGCTGGCCGAGGCCGAGCGCGGCACCGGTCTGCCGGGACGCACGCTGCTGCAGCAGGCCGTGCCGGTAACCTTCGGGTTGAAGGCCGCCGGTTGGCTTGATGCCCTGCAGCGCAGCCAGCGGCGCCTGGATGCACTGGCCGAAGACACCCTGGTGCTGCAGTTCGGTGGCGCCGCGGGCACGCTGGCCTCGCTGCAGACGCGCGGGTTGGACGTGGCCGAAGCCCTGGCTGCCGAGTTGCAGCTGCCGCTGCCGGCGCTGCCCTGGCACACCGCACGTGATCGTATCGCCGAACTGGGCAGCGTGTTCGCGCTGCTGACCGGCAGCCTCGGCAAGATCGCCAGCGATATCGTGCTGCTGATGCAATCCGAGGTGGCGGAGGCCTTCGAGCCGGCCGGGGAGGGCAAGGGGGGCTCCTCGGCGATGCCGCACAAGCGCAATCCGGTGGGCTGCGTGGCGGCCATCGCCGCCGCCACGCGCGTGCCGGGCCTGCTGTCCACGTTGTTCAGCGCCATGCCGCAGCCGCACGAGCGCGCGGCCGGGCAGTGGCATGCCGAGTGGGAGACCGTGCCGGAGATCGTCCGCCTGTGTGCGGGCAGCCTGGCCCAGGTGGACATGGTGGTGCAGGGCCTGCAACTGGACCGCGCACGCATGCGCCAGCATCTGGACAGCCATGGCGGCCTGCTCTACGCCGAGGCCGTGGCGGTCACCCTGGGCGAGCGTATCGGCAAGTCGGCCGCGCACGCCCTGGTGGAGCTGGCCGCGAAGCAGGCGCTGGCGCAATCGCAGCATCTGCGCGACGTGCTGGCGCAGACGCCGGAGGTCACCTCGCAGCTTTCCGCTGCACAACTGGATGCCCTGTTCGCTGCCGACAGCTGGCGCGGCATGGCCGATACCTGGATCGACCGCGTGCTCGCGCGCGGCTGATCCCACGTTCACCGCTGGAGCACGCATGCCCTTCCTCGACCTTCCGCAGCACCGCCTGCATTACCAGACCGAGGGCCGTGCCGACGCGCCATGGCTGACGTTCTGCAATTCGCTCGGTACCGACCTGGGCATGTGGCAGCCGCAGGTGGATGCGCTGGCCTCGCAGTATCGAATCCTGCGTTATGACCGTCGGGGCCACGGCCAGTCCAGCGCTCCGCCCGGCTTGTACACCGTGGCCGAACTGGGCGCCGACGTGCTGGCCCTGTGGGATCACGTGGGCGTCGAGCGCAGCCATTTCTGCGGTCTTTCGATCGGTGGTCTGACCGGGCAGTGGCTGGGCGTGCATGCGGGCAACCGGCTGCGCACGCTCACCGTGGCCGCCACCGCGGCGAAGATCGGCACGCTGGAGAGCTGGCAGGCGCGTATGGCCCAGGTCCAGCACGATGGCTTGTTGCCCCTCGTGGATGGCACCCGCGAACGCTGGTTCACCGCTGCCTTCGCACAGACCCATGCCAGCCATGTGGAAGAGATCCTGCAGGTATTCCTGGCGACCCGCGTCGACGGTTACGTCGGCTGCTGCAACGCGGTGGCAACGGCCGACTTCCGCGATGTGCTGGGCCGCATCGGCGTGCCGCTGCTGGCCATTGCCGGTGATGATGATCCGGTGTGCGTGCCGACCGATCTGCAGGCAATCGCCGAGGGCGTGGCCCATGGCCACTACGCCGCTGTCCCGGGCCGCCACATCTGCAACCTGGAGTCGCCGCAGGCATTCACTTCCGCACTGGCTGCGCATCTTTCCGCGCAGCACTGACCCCCGCATAACAGGTAGACCACGATGGACGAACAGGAACGCTACGAAGCTGGCCTTGCGGTGCGCCGCCAGGTGCTGGGCGAGGCACACGTGGAACGCTCGCTGCAGGCGCGCACCGATTTCACCACCGAATTCCAGGACTTCATCACCCGCACAGCGTGGGGCACGGTGTGGACGCGTGAGGGGCTGCCGCGGCATACGCGCTCGCTGCTGACCATCGTGATGATGGTGGCGCTGGGCCACGACGAGGAGTTCAAGCTGCACATCCGTGCCGCCCGCAACAACGGCGTCACGCCGGAGCAGATCAAGGAAGTGCTGCTGCAGGCTGCGATCTACTGTGGCGTGCCTGCGGCCAACCACGCCTTCGCGCTGGCTAAGCCGATTCTGGAAGAGCAGGCCGCCGAGGGCTGATGCCGGTAGCGCCGGGCGTGGGCCGCGGCGACCCGGGCCCGGTGTGGGAGCGCCCGGCCCGACCCCCCGGGCGGCCACCAATGACCAACCAGGCCCAACCCAGCGCCCCC
>NZ_JBDJOB010000032.1:0-39527 GCF_039674705.1 Stenotrophomonas sp. TWI169
GCATCGCGCACCCACGGGTGCCGATGCCGGCAACTCTGCTATAACCCTTGGTTCATTCCAGTGAACCACCGCACCTCATCGACGAGACCGCAATGCCCCGCCACATCCGCTCTGCCTGGTTGAAGACGCTGGCTACCGTCGCCGCGGTACTGCTGTTCGCCGGACTGGTGGGATGGTTCACGGGCCATCTGTGGTTGTGCGTCGCACTGGGCGCGCTGGCGACGCTGGCCTGGCATTACTGGCGGTTGCGCAGCGTGCTGCGCCGGCTGACCGCGCGCCAGCGCTGGGATACCGCCGAAGGCACGGGTGTGTGGAATGAACTGGATCGCCTGCTGTACCGCAACCAGGTCGAAATGCGCGTGCGCAAGCGGCGCCTGCTGGACATGCTGCGCAGCTACCGCGCCGCGGCCGCCGCGCTGCCCGACGCAGTGGTGGTGCTCGACCGCAACAGCCAGCGCGTGCAGTGGTTCAACGAAGCGGCCACGGCCCTGCTTGGCCTGCACCACCCGGGCGACCTGGGCGAGGCCCTTGTCGAGCGGTTGCAGCCGATGCCGCTGGCCCACTGGCTGGCCGGTGGTCGCAACGCCGAGCCGATCCTGGACGTGCCCTCGCCGGTCGATCCAGCGATCCGCCTCAACCTCCGCCTGATTCCGTATTCGTCGGACTACTGGCTGCTGATCGCCCGTGATGTCAGCAAGCTGCTGCGCCTGGAGCAGGTCCGCCGCGATTTCGTCGCCAATGTTTCACATGAGCTGCGCACCCCTCTCACCGTGGTGCACGGCTACCTGGACATGATGGATCCGGAGGATTTCCCCGGCACCGGCCCGATGCTTGAAGAGATGCGCAAGCAGAGCCAGCGCATGGCCCAGCTGGTGGAAGACCTGCTGACCCTGTCGCGGCTGGAGTCGCAGGAACACACCGAAGAGGAAGTCGTGGCCATGCAGCCGATGCTGGCCACGCTGCGTCGCGAAGCCGAGGCCCACAGCCAGGGTCGCCACCAGATCAGCATCGAGGACCTTGCCGGCGTCGACCTGCAGGGCTCGACCAAGGAGCTGCACAGCGCCTTCTCCAATCTGGTCACCAATGCAGTGCGCTACACGCCGGCCGACGGCCGCATCACCGTCGAGTTCCGTCGCGAAGGCGACGGCGCGGTGCTGGCCGTGCGCGATACCGGCTATGGCATCCCGGCAACCCACCTGCCGCGGCTGACCGAACGCTTCTACCGCGTTTCCAGCAGCCGCTCGCGCGAGAGCGGCGGCACCGGCCTCGGCCTGTCCATCGTCAAGCACATCCTCGGCCTGCACCATGCGCGGCTGGAGATCGAAAGCGAGGTCGGCAAAGGATCGGTGTTCTCCTGTCATTTCGATGCCGACCACGTGCGCCCGCGCGAGTCCGCCCCCCTGACCTCCGTCGAAGAATGAAGCCATGAGCAGCCTCGGATCCCTCCCTCTCCCCGTGAGCCCGGACAACGATCCGCTGCGCGATCCGGCGCTGTACATCAACCGCGAACTGTCGCAGCTGGATTTCAACTTCCGCGTGCTGGCCCAGGCCATGGACCCGCAGGTGCCCCTGCTGGAGCGCCTGCGCTTCATGTGCATCTCCTGCACCAACCTCGACGAGTTCTTCGAGATCCGGGCCGCCGCCGTCCGCCACGCGCAGGAATACGGCCTGCCGCCGGCTCCGGACGGGATGAGCCCGCAGGCCATCCTCAACGCCATCCATGAACGCGCCGCCGAACTGGTGGACCAGCAGTACCGCTGCTGGAACGAGACACTGCGCCCGGCCCTGATGGAGGCCGGCATCGGCGTGCTCGGCCGCCATTCGTGGAACCATCGGCAGAAGCGCTGGCTGCGGGCCTACTTCCGCAACGAGATCATGCCGGTGCTGTCGCCGCTGGGCCTGGATCCGGTGCATCCGTTCCCGAAGATCCTCAACAAGTCGCTGAACATCGTCGTCGTGCTGAAGGGCACCGATGCATTCGGCCGCGCCGGCCACCTGGCCATCGTGCGCGCACCGCGCTCGCTGCCGCGCATCATCCAGCTGCCGGAAAAACTCGGTGGCTCGCAGAACTTCGTGTTCCTGTCCTCGGTGCTGTCCACCTTCGTGGATGAACTGTTCCCGGGCATGGAGGTCCAGGGCGCCTACCAGTTCCGCGTGACCCGCAATTCCGAGCTGGTGGTGGACGAGGAGGAAGTGGAGAACCTGGCGCTGGCACTGCGCGATGAACTGGTCGATCGCGGCTACCGGCCGGCGGTGCGGCTGGAAATCGCCCATGACATGCCGCGCGAGATCGTGCGTACCCTGCTGCAGAACTTCGGCCTGACCGAGAACGCGGTGTATCGCATCGACGGCCCGGTCAACCTCAACCGCATCATCCAGCTGTACGACCTCATCGCGCAGCCGGACCTGAAATATCCGCCGATGACGCCGCGCACGCTGCGCGACACCGATGGCATCTTCGAGACCGTGGCGCGCCAGGACCTGCTGCTGCACCATCCCTTCGATGCGTTCGCCGCCGTACTCGACCTGATCCGCCAGGCGGCGCTGGATCCGAACGTGCTGGCGATCAAGCAGACCCTGTACCGCACGGGCAAGGATTCGCTGATCGTCGATGCGCTGATCCAGGCTGCACGTGCCGGCAAGGATGTGACCGTGGTGGTCGAGCTGCGCGCACGCTTCGATGAAGAGGCCAACCTCGGGCTGGCCGATCGCCTGCAGGAAGCCGGCGTACAGGTGGTGTATGGCGTGGTCGGCTACAAGACCCATGCCAAGATGCTGCTGATCGTGCGTCGCGAAGGCCGCAAGCTGCGCCGTTACGTGCACCTGGGCACCGGCAACTACCACAGCGGTACGGCGCGCGCGTACACCGACATCAGCCTGATCACCGCTGACGCGGACATCGGCAATGATGTGCACCTGCTGTTCCAGCAGCTGTCCGGGCTGGCCTCGAAGATGAAGCTCAAGCGCCTGCTGCAGTCGCCCTTCACCCTGCATACCGGCATCCTGGCGCGGATCGAGCGCGAGACGCGCATCGCGGCCGCGGGCCGCCCGGCACGCATCATCGCCAAGATGAACGCCCTCAACGAGGCCCAGGTAATCCGCGCGCTGTACGCCGCCTCGCAGGCCGGAGTGCAGATCGACCTGATCATCCGTGGCGCCTGCACCCTGCGTCCCGGCGTCCCGGGCGTGTCCGACAACATCCGTGTCCGCTCCATCGTCGGCCGCTTCCTGGAACACAGCCGGGTCTACTGGTTCGGCAACGATGGTGCGCCCGAACTGTACTGCGCGAGCGCCGACTGGCTGGAGCGCAACCTGCTGCGGCGGGTCGAGACCTGCTTCCCGATCCTGGATCCGACGCTGGCCAAGCGGGTCTACCGCGAAGTCCTGCAGAACTATCTGGACGACAACCTCAACGCCTGGGAACTGGATGCCGATGGCATCTATCACAAGCGTGCCCCGGCCCACGACGAGGCCCCGCATTCGGCGCAGATGGCATTGATGCAGGGTCTCTGACCCGGTAGGTGCCGGCCTTGGTCGGCACAATGCGTCCAATCTAGAACACCGGGGGCAGAGCCCGTTGCGCAGCAACGGGATCCGACCCCGTGTCGTTCCGGCAGACCGCGGCCAACTGTCGAAGGCGGGGTGGGTCCGGTTGAGGGGGTGTGAGCGGCATGGATGCCGCGACCAAGCCCCCAGGGATGGGTTGACGGCGTCCCCCTCAACCGGACCCACCCCGCCATCCCTCAGAAAACCCGCTTTTGACGTTGACGTTGACGTTGACCTTGCCGGCCAGCGGCCGGCACTACCGAACGCCCCCCGACAAAATGTGAAGGCCATGCGGTGACGAGCACACCGCCCCTTCGGCTAACATTCGCCCATGCCGCATACCACCACGACTCCGCCCGCATTGCAGGATGGCGACCTGCTGGCCGCCATCGACCTTGGCTCCAACAGTTTCCACATGGTCATCGCGCGCTACACGCTCGGCCAGCTGCGGGTGATCGACCGCCTGCGCGAAACCGTGCGCATGGCCGACGGTCTGGATGGCAAGGGGGGCCTGTCGGCTGCGGCACGGCAACGCGCACTGGAATGCCTGGCCCGCTTCGGCCAGCGCATCCGCAATGTCCCGTCGCACCGCGTGCGTGCACTGGCCACCAATACCGTGCGCCAGCTGCGTTCACCGCAGTCGTTCCTGGTTCCCGCCGAAACCGCGCTTGGCCATGCCATTGAAGTGGTGAGCGGCCGCGAGGAGGCGCGCCTGATCTACCTGGGCGTCGCCCATGCCCAGCCGCCCAAACCGGGCGAGCGCCGGCTGGTGATCGACATCGGCGGTGGCTCGACCGAGTTCATCATCGGCATGGGCATGCAGACCCTCGAGCGCGAGAGCCTGCAGGCCGGCTGCATTGCCAGCACCCGCCGCTTCTTTCCGGGCGGCAAGCTCAGCAAGAAGCGCTGGAAGGATGCACTGGCCGAGATCGGTCGCGAGTTCCAGCCCTTCGCCAGCAAGTATCGTGCGCTGGGCTGGCAGGAGGCACTGGGTTCTTCGGGCACCCACAAGGCGATCAGCGAGATCTGCGCGACGATGAAGCTGAGCAAGGGGGCGATCACCGCCGAAGCCCTGCCACAGCTGCGCGACGAGCTGCTCAAGGCCAAGAAGATCGACGACATCGTGCTGCCGGGCCTGTCCAGCGATCGCCGCCCGATCATCGCGGGCGGCATCCTGGTGCTGGAGGCGGCCTTCCAGGCATTGGGCCTGCAGAAGCTGCTGGTCAGCAAGGCCGCGATGCGCGAAGGCATCCTTTACGACATCGTCGGCCGTGCCGGCGAGAACGACCTGCGCGACGAATCGGTCGCTGCGCTCACCCACCGTTACGGCATCGACACCGTCCAGGCCGACCGCGTGCAGGACACCGCCCTGTCGCTGCTGGAGCAGGTACAGGAACGCTGGAAGCTCGACGCTGACGATGCCCGCATGCTCGGCTGGGCGGCACGCCTGCATGAGCTGGGGCTGATGATCGCCCACAGCGGCTATCACGTGCATGGCAGCTACGTGCTGGAACACTCGGACATCGCCGGCTTCTCGCGGCAGGAGCAGCAGATGCTGGCGGCCCTGGTCCGCAGCCATCGCCGCAGCGTGGGCAAGACCGCGTTCGACGCCCTGCCCGAGCGCCTGCTGCTGACCGCGCGGCGGCTGGCCGCGCTGCTGCGCCTGGCGGTGCTGCTCAACCGTGCCCATGAGGACGCTCCGCTGCCGCCGCTGGAACTGACCGCCGATGACAACCGGTTGTCGCTGATCGTGCCGCAGGCGTTCATCGACGCCCGGCCGCTGCTGCGCGCCGACCTGATCGGCGAGACCGACGGCATCGCCGGCCTCGGCATCCAGTTCCGTCCCTTCGTTGCCTGAATACGCGCGCCTCGGCGTTACATTCGGTGACACTTTGCGCAATCTGGCGGCTTTTCCTGTTGCATCGCGTCAGCCCGTCGTTGGGGGTCCATCCGCGACGGCATCGTAAGCGATTGCTTTTGTTCATGTTTTGTGAAGATTTGTGACAAAGCGTTAATTTGTTCGACACGCCCTCTTTACACAGCATTAACCAACGAGACTACTATCGGGTTGCTGGTCCGGTCGCACGACCTTCCGGCTTCTTCGACGCCCTTTTTGGCGTCCGTTGCACGACCTGAGAGAGAGAGCTCGTATGACTTCACGCACCACCGCCCTGGGGCAGGCGATCCGCTATGCCCTGGCTACCACTGCAACGCTGGCGGCACTGCCCGCGTTCGCCCAGAGCGAAAGCACTGCTTCGCCGACCAACCTGGACCGTATCGAGATCACCGGTTCGCGTATCCGTCAGGTCGACGTGGAAACCGCCCAGCCGGTGTTCGCGATCAGCCGCAACGATATCGAGCGCCAGGGCTTCAGCTCGGTTGCCGACATCCTGCAGAACGTCACCGCGATGGGCAGCCCGGCAATCAGCCGCGCCAACGCGCTGACCGCAGGCGAGAACGCGGGCGGCACCTACATCGACATGCGCAACCTGGGCACGCAGCGCACGCTGGTGCTGGTCAACGGCAAGCGCCTGGGCATCAGCACGTCCGGCTACCAGGACGTTTCCTCCCTGCCGGTGTCGGCAGTGGAGCGCATCGAGGTGCTGAAGGACGGCGCTTCTGCGATCTATGGTTCGGATGCCATGGCTGGCGTGGTCAACATCATCACCCGCTCCAACGTCACCGGCGTGACCGCCAACGTCTACCACGGCCAGTACAGCGAGGGCGACGGCGCGCGCGACCGCTTCGACGTGGTCGCCGGCTGGAACAACGACCGCATCTCGCTGACCCTGTCGGCCGAGCATGCAGAAGAGAAGGGCGTGTGGGCACGTGACCGCGGCTTCAGCCAGTACGGCATGACCGATCGCCACCCGAACGACAGCAGCAACTGGACCACCATCAGCCAGTACGGCCAGTTCACCGGCGTGCGCGGTCCCGGCTGCAATGCGACGCCTCCGGCAGGCTGTGGCTACTCGCTCAACCGTGGCACGGACCCGACCAATCCGGCCAATTACCACCTCACCAGCACCACGCCCTTCACCGGTGACGTGAGCAACGCCAACGACCAGATGCACGTGATGTACCCGGTCAAGCGCGACTCGATCTACTTCGACGGCCGGTTCAAGATCACCGACAACGTCAACTTCCGCACCGAGCTGGGCTACAACCAGCGCGAGTCCACCCGCCAGATCGCGGGCTATCCGCTGCAGTCGAGCACCGCCGGTGTCGGCTCCATGTCGATCGACAGCTACTTCAACCCGTTCGGCAACCAGCACGGCTTCGCCACCCCGACTGCGGTGGCCTGGAACCGCCGCACCTGGGAAGTGCCGCGCGTGACCACCAGCGAGCTGAAGACCTACCGCGCGGTGGCGTCGTTCGACGGCTCGTTCGATATCGGCGAGCGTTACTTCGACTGGGAAGTGGGCTACCAGTACAACCGCAACGAGCTGGAATCGGTGGCGACCGGCAACCTGCACAAGGGTCGCGTCGCGGCCGGCGTAGGTCCGTCCTTCTTCAACGCCGCCACCGGCAAGGTGCAGTGCGGCACGGCCGCTGCTCCGATCTCCTACGACGTCTGCAAGCCGTGGAACCCGCTGGTTCCGTACGGCACCACCGCTGCCGATGGCATCTATGGCAACGAAGAACTGCAGGCGTGGCTGTTCCCGGATGAGATCACCAAGGGCCGCACCACCTCCAAGAACTTCTTCGCCAGCATCGCGGGCAGCATCGTGACCCTGCCGGCCGGTGACCTCGGCTTCGCCTTCGGCGTGGAAAGCCGCAAGGAAGAAGGCAAGTACACCCCGGATGCCCTGGCCCAGACCGGCGCCACCACCAACCTCGCGGCTGGCCCGACCGGTGGCGACTACACCGTCAATGAAGCCTACCTGGAAGTGAACGTTCCGGTGCTGGCCGATCTGCCGGGCGCGAAGGAACTGAGCTTCAACGGTGCTACCCGTTTCTCGGACTACAACACCTTCGGCAACACCCTCAACAGCAAGTTCGGCTTCAAGTGGAAGCCGATCGACTCGCTGATGGTGCGTGGCACCTGGGCGGAGGGCTTCCGCGCCCCGACCATCAACGATCTGTTCGGTGGTGGCTCCGAGACCTTCGCGCAGTTCAGCGATCCGTGCGACACCCGCTTCGGTTCCTCGGCCTCCAGCGCCGAAGTCCGTTCGCGTTGCGCCCGCGACATCGCCAATGCCGATACCTTCCGCCAGCTGCGCCAGGGCGGCACTCCGGTGAACACCTCCACCGATGCCACGCCGGTGCCGTTCACCTCCGGCTCCAATCCGCTGCTGACTCCGGAAACCTCGACCAGCAAGACGCTGGGCCTGGTCTGGAGCCCGAGCTTCATCCAGGGCTTCAACGCCTCGCTGGACTGGTGGAAGATCCGCATCGACAACACGATCATTGCCGATACGCCGACCCAGATCCTGCAGGACTGCTACGAAGCAGGCATCGATTCGCGCTGCACGCGCTTCCAGCGTGACCCGGTGACGGGCATCGTGACCAACCTGAAGTTCGGCAACCGCAATGCGGGCTTCATGGAAACCGAAGGTTACGACCTGGATGTGAGCTACCGTCTGGACACCCGGTTCGGCAAGTTCAACGTGAATTCGGCCACCACCTACGTGTCCAGTGCGACCTACCGCACCTCGAACGACAGCTCGATCGTTCCGATCGTCACCAACGGCATCGGCAGCGCCTTCCGCGTCCGCTCGAACCTGGCGCTGGGCTACGATCTGGGTGACTTCGGGGTGACCTGGACCGCGCGCTACTACTCGGGCGTGAAGGAGACCTGCTCCAACATCGGTCTGTATCCGGACGAGTGCTCCGATCCGGGCGTGTATGCACCGTGGTACAAGGGCTCGCGCAACTACAACGAGCGTGGTTCGGTGACCTTCCACGACGTGCAGTTCCGCTACAACCTGCCGTGGGATGCGACCGTCGCCGTCGGCGCCAACAACGTGTTCGAGAAGTCCGGCCCGATCATGTACAGCAAGCCGAACTCCGCGTTCTCGTACTACGGTGGCTACGACATCGGTCGTTTCATCTACATGAAGTACCAGCAGCGCTTCTGATCGATCGCACTGCGACGCTCCACGACCACGGCCCTTCGGGGCCGTGGTTTTTTCTGGCCCCGGCCCCGCCGCCGGCACTCCTGCGCGTCTGTCATGCCTGTGTCGCCAAGCCGTCATGTCGGCTACATCGCCAGGCCCGAGCATGCCGGGAAACCGGAGGCCCGCCATGCGCTATGCCATCGTCACCGAGACGTATCCGCCGGAAGTCAACGGCGTCGCACTGACCGTGCAGGGACTGGAACAGGGCCTGCGGACGGCCGGGCACGAGATCGACCTGATCCGGCCACGCCAGGCCAGTGAAGCGCTGGATTCCGCTCCCGGTACCCTGCTGGTGCCCGGCGCCGCCCTGCCCCGCTATCCCGGGTTGCGGTTCGGCCTGCCGGCCCCGATCCGGCTCGGTCGCCACTGGCAGCAGCAGCGCCCGGATGCGATCTATGTCGCTACCGAAGGCCCACTGGGCTGGTCGGCGCTGCGTACCGCGCGGCGCCTCGGCATCCCGGTAGCCAGTGGCTTCCACACCCGCTTCGACGAGTATCTGCCCGACTACGGGGTCGCTTGGCTGCAGGCCGCCGCGATGCGCTGGATGCGCCGCTTCCACAACCAGGCCGACGCCACCCTCGTGCCCACCCGCGAGCTCCAACAGTTCCTTGCCGAACAGGGCTTCGAGCGCGTCCGGCTGCTGGCCCGCGCGGTCGACAGCCAGCAGTTCGACCCGAGCCGGCGTGACCCCACCCTGCGCGAGGAATGGGGCATCGACGGCAATGGCCTGGCAGCGATCTACGTTGGCCGGATCGCCGCCGAGAAGAACCTCGGACTGGCCGTGAAGGCGTTCCGCCGCCTGCAGCAGATACGGCCGAAGGCACGCTTCGTCTGGGTCGGCGACGGGCCCGCACGGGAGAAGCTGGCGCATGAGAACCCCGACTTCATCTTCTGCGGCATCCAGCGCGGCGAAGCGCTGGCCCGCCATTTCGCCAGCGGCGATCTGTTCCTGTTCCCCAGCCGCAGCGAGACCTTCGGCAACGTGACCCTGGAAAGCATGGCCAGCGGCCTGGCCACGGTGGCCTTTGATTACGGCGCGGCGCGTGAGTACCTGCGCAACGGCGAGAACGGTGCCGCCGTGGACAACGACGAGCAGTTCGTCGAAGCGGCCGTGCAGCTGGCCAGCGATGACACGCTGCGCCGCGAACTGGGCAGCCAGGCCGCACGGGCGATGAAGCGGCTGCATCCGCAGCAGGTGGTGGCCGAGTTCGATGCGCTGCTGGCCGAGCTGGCGAACACCCGGAGGATTGGCCATGCGCACCACGCCGCTTGAACTGCTGCGCGGCAGCGAAACACGCCTGTGCCGGCGGGCGAACCACTATTGCCGGCGCCGCCGCGTGCGCCGTCTGTTCTCGATCATCAGCCGGCTCGGCGACGGCGTGTTCTGGTACGTGCTGATGGGTGTGCTGGTGGCGATCGATGGCTTCGACGGGCTGCGCGCATCGGTGCACATGGCCGCCACCGGCCTGGCCGCGCTGCTGCTGTACAAGGGCCTCAAGCGCTGGACCCGGCGCCCCCGCCCGTATGCCGCGGATCTGCGCATCCGGGCCTGGGTGGCCCCGCTGGACGAGTTCAGTTTCCCGTCCGGGCATACCCTGCACGCGGTGTCGTTCACCATCGTGGCGTTGGCCTATTACCCCTGGCTGGCGCCGCTGCTGGTGCCGTTCACCCTCGGCGTGGGCCTGTCGCGGGTCGTGCTGGGCCTGCATTACCCCAGCGATGTGCTGGCCGCCACCGGCATCGCCGCACTGCTGGCGTCGGCCAGCCTGGCCTGGCTGCCGCTGCCGGTGTGATGCGCTCGCCGGCCATGGCCCGGCGCTACCGGTATCCGCGATGACCTAGAATGCAGGCATGACCACGCTGTTCATTTCCGACCTGCACCTGGACCCGAGCCGTCCGGAAATCACCGACCTGTTCCTGCGTTTCCTGCGCGAACAGGCGCCCGGCGCGGACGCGCTGTACATCCTGGGCGATCTGTTCGAGGCCTGGATCGGCGACGACACGCCCTCACCCGCCGCCGATGCGGTGGCGGACGCGTTGAGGACGCTCGCCGACAGCGGCGTGCCGGTGTACTTCATCCGCGGCAACCGCGATTTCCTGCTTGGCGAAGACTACGCGCGCCGCGCCGGCCTGCGCATCCTGCCCGACCCCTGCGTGATCGAGCTGTACGGCCGTGCCGTGCTGCTGCAGCACGGCGATCTGCTGTGCACCGACGACATTCCCTACCAGCAGTTCCGCGCGCAGACGCGCGATCCGGCATTCCAGGCGCAGTTCCTCTCGCAACCGCTGGCCGCACGCATTGCCTTCGCACAGAAGGCCCGTGAAGCGAGCCAGGCACGGCAGTCGGAAATGAAACAGGGCGACCGCGCGCAGTTCGAGACAGTGACCGACGTGGCCCCGGCCGAAGTGGAGGCCACCTTCATCCGTCACGGCGTGGACACCATGATCCACGGCCACACCCACCGCCCTGCAATCCATGCGCTGCAGGCCGGCGGACGCAGCTGCACCCGCATCGTTCTGGGTGACTGGTACGAGCAGGGCTCGGTACTGCGCGTGACCCCACAGGGCTGGACGCTGGATTCGCTGACCTGAGGCCCGTCCATCCACGGCAGCGCACGACCCCGGGTCGTGCGCCCCGAGTACCGGTTACCGGAAGCCGGCGATGGTGTGCTTGGTATTGACCAGCACGCGCTGGTTGTCGGCGGTGCTGGCATTGCCCATCGGGATGCCGTTGTAGCTGATGTTCGGATTGGACCAGTAATTCAGGCGCGGGCAGCTGCGGGTGCAGTTGTACGCCATGATGGTGCGCCAGCCGGTACCGCTGGATGGCTCATAGCGATAGCCATGGCCATAGGCGTACGGCGACGTGCTCGGATCGTTGGCGAGATCGTGCCGCGCGCTCTGCAGGTGGCCGATCTCGTGGGCGAACGAGTAGTAGCCGGTCGCGCAATCCCAGTACACCGCCGCGAACGCGGTGGATGCGCTTGAGCCGATGCCCGAGGCCAGGCCGCAGTACGACGCGTTGTTGATCAGCAGCACGCCGACATCGGCCGTGTAGGTATTGCGGCTGCTGTGGATGCTGTCCATGTAGCCGTCGCTGGTGCCGCGGAAACGTGCCAGATCGGTATTGAAGTCGCCGGATTCGCTGTAACTGGTGGTCTCGTAGCGGGCCAGCTGCAGCGTCAGGCCGACATTGCTGTTGGTGTAGCCCTGGTTCGACTCGGCGACCGCCAGCTGCACCAGCGACTGCATGTTGCCGCCATAGGCGGCGACGGCGGCATTGGTGGCCACCACCAGTACCCGGATGGTCGCCGGCGTTCCCGAAGACGCCTGGGCAATGCCGATGCGGTCATCGGCCGGCAGCGGAATCTTCGGCAACTGGTTGTAGTCGGCCGGGTGATCGGCCGGCATCCGCGATTCATCCACTTCCACCAGGACGTGGCGGTTGCCGAGCGGACGCAACCGGTAGAGTTTGCCGTCCTTGCGGATCGAGCCGGTCAGCGTGTCGCCGGAGCGGACCAGGATCACCGAATTGCCAGGGTCATCCTGTCCATTGGAGGTGGCCGCCTGCAGCCTGCCCGACGCGGAGCGGAGCTGGCCGTACCAGACAGAGCCGCCGTCGGGCAGCGTTTCGACCTTGCTGCGTACCGCCTGCACCCGCTGGCCAAGCAGCTCGAACTCCAGCTGCGGCTGCGCGGTGGCAGCGGCATCGACCCGCACCTCCTGCACGGCGGCCGTGGACGGCGTCGCCAGCAACCGGCCCAGCGCAGGTTCACTGCTTGCCGATGCACGACTGAGTACCGTCACCGGCTCGAACAACGGTGCAGCACCGGCGGCCGCAACCACCGACATTCCCAGCAACAGGCCACCCGCCGTCTTGCCAATCGATCTGGACATCATTTCGTCGCTCCTTGAATGAAGTGAACAGCAGTGATGCAGCACGACCCGTTGTGTCGGGTCCGGCCATCTGGCCTGCGCAGGTCGTGTGAATTCAATAGGCGGTCGGAATGAGAATCTGGATCTGTGATCGACCGCATCTGCGTTCAGTCACGTCAACAGCGTCGCTACACTTCGCCAACACACCGCTTTCGCGCTACCGTGACGTAGCCACGACGGGGAATGCACATGGCACCAGCGCAGGACACCCATGACGATGCCGCCGTGCTGCGGATTGGTCTGTTCTTCGATGGCACCCGCAACAACGCGCACAACCTGGCGCGCGGACACGTCCAGGTGCCGCAACCCCGCCCTGCCGTGCTGCGCGCCGACGATGATTCGACCTATCAGAGCCGGCTGACCAGCAGCTACGACAATGGCCTGACCAACATCGCACGGCTGCACCGGTTGTATCCGGACAGCCGCCAGGAGACGCTGCCGTTCCCCTCGCTGGCGATCTACGTGGAAGGGGTGGGCACCCGCGATGATGCTGAAGACGATCTGCTGGGACTGGCCTTCGGCATCGGCGCCAGCGGTGTGCGTGCCAAGGTCGAGCGCGCGCTCAACGAGCTGTTGCCGGCAGCATTGGCCAGCGTGTCCGCGCGCTGGCACAAGCCGTTGCTGGCCGTGCAGCTGGATCTGTTCGGATACTCACGCGGGGCGGCGGCGGCGCGCGACGCTGCCAACCGCTTGCAGGCCTGGGATACGGCCCGCTGGCAGCAACTGCTGCAGGACGCGGGGCTGGTGTGCGCCGCCGGCTTCGCGCCGGCACGGCCGCTGCTGCGCTTCATCGGCCTGTTCGACACGGTCGTCGCCGTAAGCGGGGGAAGAGCCGATGAGCGACCACGCGTCGCCCTCGCCGCCGACATCGCCGGACGTGTCGTGCAGCTGGTCGCGCGCGACGAACATCGCCAGCACTACCCGCTCACGCGGGTGGCCGCAGCGCACGTGGAGATCGCACTGCCCGGCGTGCACGCCAACATCGGCGGTGGCTACAACCAGACAGAGGAAGGACCGAAGCTGCTCAGTCGCCCACGCCGGCAGCAGCTGCGCCGGCCAAGCGTGGCCGACTACCAGGTCCCCCCGCTGGCACAGCTTCAGGCCACGACGGTGTACGCCGAGGCGCAGGCGGATGCCGAACGCTGGCGGCAGCAGCTCGGGCTGGGCGAAAAGGAAGTGTGGGTCGATGTCTGGCACCAGTGGCAGCAGCAACGCCGCGCCGGCAGCCGCAGCGTGCTGCTGTCGCCGGTGTTGTACGTCACCGCGGCAGTGGTGCTGCGTCGGCGCATCGACTGGCGTTACCAGCTGGTGGCCCTGCAGGTGATGCAGCAGCAGGCCATCGCCGCCGGCGTACGCTGGCGCGCAGATGCCAACGCGGTTGCCGGCTGGGAACTGCCCGACGCACTGCTGCCGATCGCGCGCCGGCTGATGGCCGGGCAGGCCCTCACCCCGGCCCAGGAAGCACTGCTGCGCAGGCGCTACCTGATGCAGTCGGCACACTGGAATTTCGACGCACTGGGCGATACCGCGCTGACCTATGCGGCCGATGCCGGCGTGAGCGAGCTGCCGTATCGACCCGGTCCCGGCCTGTTCTACATCAACCGCCCCACCGTGGATGGCAAGCGGGTGGTGCTGCCGAACACATGAGACGCGCCCGCGCAGGGCGGGACTGGGCTCCCGCGTTGCCGGTCAGCCGGCCTGTTCGACCAGGTTGGCCAGTTCGTCGGCATCGAAGCCCGCCAGCAGGCGGGCTTCCAGGTTGAACGGACCATGCAGGTAACCGCCTGCGAACTCGACCAGCAGTGCCTTGAAGCGTGCGCGCGGTTCAACGCCGGCACGTTCGCAGTACCAGCGGTACCAGCGCGAACCTGCGGCGACGTGCGCCACTTCCTCGCGCAGGATGATCTCCAGCACATCCGCGGTCTCGCCATCGCCGACGTTGCGCAGCTTGTCGATCATGCCCGGTGTCACGTCCAGGCCACGCGCTTCCAGTACGCGGGGCACCAGCGCCATGCGTGCCAGGCCGTCATGTGCGGTCTTCTCGCACATCTCCCACAGGCCGTTATGCGCAGGGAAGTCGGCGTAGTCGTGGCCATGTGCCAGCAGGCGCTCACGCAACAGCATGAAATGCCGCGACTCGTCATCGGCACAACTGACCCAGTCGGCATGGAAGGCTGCGGGCAGGCCGCGGAAGCGATACACGGCATCCCAGGCCAGATCGATCGCATTGAGTTCGATGTGGGCGATGGCATGGATGAAGGCGGCGCGCCCTTCCACCCCACCGAGGCCACGCCGCGGCACCTCGCGCGGATGGACCAGTACCAGGCGGTCCGGTCTGCCCGGCATCCGGATCGGCTCCGGTGGCGGCGCATCCACCGCCACCTTCAGCCGCCCCGCACGGAATGCCGCGGCATGGGCCTGGGTCAAGGCCACCTTGCGCAGCGGATCGGCTTCTGCAAGGCACTGCTGCGCGGCACGCAGCAGGTCGCCACCGACGTCGGCCACCTCGACCACGCCCTTGGCCTCAGGCGCGGCGCTTGTGCTTGGCGTCGTCCGAACGCAGCTGCTGGATGCGCTCGAAATAGCCCGGTTCGATGCCGGTGGGATAGTGGCCGTTGAAGCAGGACGAGTCGAAGTTGCGCAGTGCGGGGTTGCCCTCGCTCACGGCCGCTTCCATGTCTTCCAGATCCTGGTAGATCAGCCAGTCGCAGCCCAGGTGGGCCTCGATTTCTTCAACGCTGCGGTTGTGCGCGACCAGTTCTTCGGCGGCCGGCATGTCGATGCCGTAGATGTTCGGGAAGCGCACCGGCGGCGCGGCACTGGCCAGGTAGACCTTGCGTGCGCCCGCATCACGGGCCATCTGCACGATCTGCTGGCTGGTGGTGCCACGCACGATCGAGTCGTCCACCAGCAGCACCACCCGGTTGCGGAACTCCAGGTGGATCGGGTTGAGCTTGCGCCGCACCGACTTCACCCGCTCACCCTGCCCCGGCATGATGAAGGTGCGGCCGATATAGCGGTTCTTGATGAAGCCTTCGCGGTACTTCACCCCGAGTACATTGGAGATTTCCAGCGCCGCATCGCGCGAGGTGTCCGGAATCGGGATGATGGTGTCGATGTCGTGGTCCGGGCGCAGGCGCAGGATCTTCTCGCCCAGCTTGATGCCCATGCGCATGCGCGCCTTGTGCACCGAGACATTGTCGATCATCGAATCCGGGCGGGCGAAGTACACGTACTCGAAGATGCACGGCGTATGCTCGGCCGGTTCGGCGCAGATTTCCGAGAACAGCTCGCCACGCGCGGTGATGACCAGCGCTTCGCCCGGCTGCACGTCGCGTACGCGCTGGAAGCCGAGCACGTCCAGTGCGGCCGATTCGGAAGCGACGATGTACTCGTCGCCCTCGGCATGGCTGCGCTTGCCCAGCACCAGCGGACGGATGCCATGCGGATCGCGGAAGGCAACCAGTCCCAGGCCCAGCACCACGCTGACCACCGCGTAGCCGCCCTTGCAGCGACGATGCACCCCGGCCACCGCGCGGATGGCGGCTTCCGGACTGAGCTGGCGCTGCTGTTCCAGTTCGTAGGCGAACACGTTCAGCAGCACTTCGCTGTCCGAATCGGTGTTGACGTTGCGGCGGTCCTGCTCGAACACCTGCTGGCGCAGAGCCTCGGTGTTGATGAGGTTGCCGTTGTGCGCCAGGGCGATGCCATACGGCGAATTGACGTAGAACGGCTGGGCCTCGTCCATGCCTTCCGAACCGGCCGTGGGATACCGCACGTGGGCGATACCGACGCTGCCCTCCAGGGTGGACATGGTGCGTGCGTCGAACACGTCGCGGACCAGGCCGTTGGCCTTCTGCACCCGCAGGCGGCTGCCGTTGGCGGTGGCGATGCCTGCCGCGTCCTGGCCGCGATGCTGGAGGACGGTCAAGCCGTCATACAACTGCCCGGCGACGTTCTGGTTGCCGACGATTCCGACGATGCCACACATGGTGCGAGGTCTCCGCTGGGCTGTGCCCAGTTACAAGGAAGGTGGCCGTGCCTGGCCTGGGGTCCCGCCCGCGGCAGGCGCGGGCCGGGCCGGACGCGCGGGCGCCGGCTCGATGTTGCTGGGCAGTGTGGGGGCCGGCCGGGGCTCCCGCTCCACGTCCACGGGCCGCGGCCATCCGCCGCCCGCCACTACCTCGTTGAGAACGCCATTATCGCCTGTCGGCGCCGGCTTGCCCAATACCTGCGAGGAGGTGGGGGCATTCTCGAGCAGGGGCAAGGGCAGTGCCCCCGGCAGCAGGCCGTCCAGCGGCAGCGCCTGTGGCAGCATGCCGTCCAGCTGCGGCAGCTGGGCCTGCATCCAGGCCACCGCCGGCTGCAGCAACGGCCGCACCTGCGACTGCTGCCATGCCGGCTCAGCCGGCAACGCGGTGAAACCGGCCAGCAGCAACAGCACGCTGGCGAAGAACAGGCCGCGGACCAGGCCCAGGGCACCGCCCAGCAGGCGATCCACGCCGCCCAGCAGGGTCAGTTTGATCGCTGCCTTCAGCAACAGCCCGACCAGCCCGACCGCCACCACGGTGAGCACGAACACCCCCAGATAGCCGGCCAGATAGTGACCCGTGCCGGGTGGCTGGGGCGCCGCCCACCAGTGCGATGCCTCGTTGCCGAAGGTGAACGCCATCCAGCCGGCCAGCAGCCAGGACACCAGCGCGACCACGGTGCCGACGAAACCGCGGATGAAGCCGAACAGCACCGACGCACCGATCAGCACGCCCAGCACGATGTCGATCACGCTGCCCGCTCCTGCCGACGACAGCGGCGGACAGCGCGCGTGATCACGGGTGCGGTCGGACCATGCCGGCCACGCCGACCTTGGCCGCCACCTGGGCCTTCAGCTGCTCGGCATCGGCGCGGTTGGCCACCGGCCCGACGCGCACGCGATGCAGGGTGCCTTTTTCGGTGCGGACCTGCTCGACAAAGGCACTGAATCCGGCAGCGCGCACCTTGTCGCGCAGCGCGTTGGCGTCGTTGGCCTGGCCGAACGCCCCCAGCTGGACCGCGAAACCAACACCGCCCGCCGCCGGCGCGGCCGGGGTTTGCGGTTGCGGCTTTGGCTCGGGCTTGGCGACCGGCTTCGTCGCCTCCGGCGTCGCCGTTGCCTTCGGTGCTTCAGGCCTGGCGACCGGCGTGCTGGGCGGCAGGCTCTCGCTGCGCACCGGGTTGCCCGTGGCCGACGGCGTGGACGCCGCCGCCGGGGTGCTGGCCGACGGTGCCGCCGGCGCCGGAGCAGCGGCGGCCGGTGCAGCCGCAGCTGCGGGCGCATCCAGCGTGATCACCTCGGCATGGACGTCGGAGCGGATCTTCACCGCCTGCAGGCGGGCCGCCTCGGCCTGGGCGCGATCGGCATACGGTCCGACGCGCACGCGCCACGCCTGCCGGCCGTTGATGGTCGCCGCCTCGGCAAAGCCCGGCAGCTGCGAACGCTTCAGATAGGCGATCACCGCATCGGCGTCGGCCTTGCTGCCATAGGCGCCGAATGTCACCGCATAGTTGCCGGCAGCCACCGCCGGCGAGGTGTCCACGGTCGGCGGCGTGGCGGGCGCGGCTGCGTCCTGCAGCGGTGCGGCTTGGCCACTCTGCAGGCCGGTGGCACCCCCGGCCGGGGCGACCAGCGGCAGCTCACGGGTCTCGAACTGGCCGTCGGCGGGCGCATTGGGCGCTGCGATCGGCACACTGGCGACGCCACTGTCCGGCGCCGGCCCCTTCACCAGCATCGGCAGGAAGATCACGGCGAGTGCCACCAGCACGATGGCACCAATCAATCGCTGTTTCAGAGGCGTATCCACGTGAGGCAGGCAACTGTCCGGGGGTTGCGGTCGATTATACGGGTGCCGGACCGGACGGCGTCGGCGTTGGCTGAACGTGGATCAGGGCGCGGGCTGCAACCACTGCAGGGCCGCAGCGGCCGTGTGGAACGAACCGAATACCAGTACGCGGTCGCCTGACTGGGCCTGTGCCAGCACCTGCGTCAGTGCCTGCTCGACAGTGCCGACCAGCCGTGCGGTGACCGCAGCGGTGCCATGCAGACGTGCCTGCAGCTGCTGCGCACTCTGTCCGCGCGGACCTTCCAGGCCGGCCAGCGTCCACTCGTCCACCACCTCCTGCAGCGCCTGCACCACGCCTTCCGCATCCTTGTCCTGCAACGCGGCATAGACCGCCAGGGTCCGGCCCGGGACAGCTTCGGCCTTCAGCGCGCGTGCCAGCTGGCCGGCCGCCTGCGGGTTGTGACCCACATCGACCCGCACCTGCACGCCATCACGATCGAATGCCTGCAGGCGACCGTTGATGCGGGCCGCGGCAATGCCAGCCGCCCACGCCGCGCGTGGCAGCGGCCGGTCCAGCGCGCGCAGCGCGGCAATGGCCGCACCCGCATTGGCCAGCTGGATCGGACCGGCCAGCGCGGGGGTCGGCAGTTCCATGCGCAGGCCGACATCGCGCCAGCGCCAGCGCTGGGCATCGATCGGCTCGTAGAAGTAGTCGCTGCCGCCGCGGATGGCGTTCGCGCCCAGCAGATAGGCCCGTGCCAGCACACTCGACGGCGGGTCGGTCTCGCCCAGGATCACCGGTTTCCAGCCGCGGATGATGCCGGCCTTTTCCGCACCGATCGCTTCACGGTCCTCGCCCAGCCACTCGGCATGGTCGATGTCCACCGTGGTGATCACGGCCACGTCGGCGTCGACGATGTTGACCGCATCCAGGCGCCCTCCCAGCCCGACTTCCAGTACCGCCAGGTCCAGCGCTGCCCCCGCGAACAGCTGCAGGGCGGCCAGCGTGCCGTACTCGAAGTAGGTCAGGGTGATGTCGCCACGCGCAGCTTCGACGGCGTTGAATGCCGCCACCAGAGCGGCATCCTCCGCATCCTGCCCATCGATGCGCACGCGTTCGTTGTAGCGCAGCAGGTGCGGCGACGTGTAGGCCCCCACCTTCCAGCCTGCAGCGCGGCCGATGGCCTCGATGAAGGCGACCGTGGAGCCCTTGCCGTTGGTCCCACCGACCACGATGGTGCGCTTGCCCGGCGCGCCCAGTCCCATCCTCGTGGCCACGGCGCGGACGCGCTCCAGGCCCATGTCGATCGTCGCCGGGTGCTGGCGTTCAATGTAATCCAGCCATTCGGCCAGGGTGGTCGGCAGGTTCGTCACGGCAGCGGTTCCAGCAGAAGCAGGGTGGTTCGATGTGGACAGGGATCAGAGGGCGCGGTGCTTGGCTTCGCCGAAGAACGGGGTGTGGTGGGCGCAGTCGTTGAGGCGCACGACCTCCAGGCTCTCCAGGTCCGGACCTTCAAGCAGGTTCAACGTGGTCGGTGCCTGGCGGAAGGTCCACAGCCGCGACAGCGGCAGGCCCAGCACCCTGCACAGGATCACCCGGTTGACGGCATCGTGTGCGACCACCAGCAGCGTGTCGTGCTCCCCGAGGCCCTCGCTGGCGCGTGCCAGGCCGCGCCAGCTGCGCTCGAGCACCAGACGCAGCGACTCGCCGCCCGGCATCAGCACGGTATCGGGTTCCTCACGCCACGCCTTCAACCGCGACGGGTCCTTCTCGTTGATCTCACTGGCCAGCAGGCCTTCCCACTCGCCATGGGCGATTTCCTGCAGATCCGGTTCGGTCTGCAGCGTGCCGGCACGGTCGGCGCCGAGGGCCAGCTGGGCGGTGCGCTGGGCGCGTGACAGCGGCGAGGCCACCGCACGGGTGATGTCCACGGATGCCAGGCGGGCGCCCAGCGCCTGGGCCTGGGCTTCGCCGATGGGCGAAAGCGGGATGTCGATCTGGCCCTGGTAGCGGCCTTCGGCGTTCCACGGGGTTTCGCCGTGGCGGGCAAGCAGGATGCGCATGCGTGCAAGGAGTCCTGGGGGGAGGAGATGGCCGCGTTTCGTTCACATCCTGTGAAGTACGCGGAACAGGGATGATACCTGTTCGGCGCATCGCACCGGTCGGGACATGAAAAAACCCCGCGACGGGGATCGCGGGGTTTCGGAATTGCAGACGGATTCCGCCGGGCATGGCCCGGCGGCGCCAGCATGAACCTTACTGCGCCAAGTTCAATTCCTTCAGCAGCTGCGGCGCGGGGGCCACTTCCTGCATGATCCACTGCATGTAGCGGCTGTCCACCGCGATCATGCGGGTCATCACCGGGTCGAATACCCAGTTGGAGCTGACCGATTCCCAGTTGCCGTCGAAGGCCAGGCCGACCAGCTTGCCGTGCGCATCGAGCACCGGCGAACCGGAGTTGCCACCGGTGATGTCCAGGTTGGACAGGAAGTTCACCGGCACCGAGCCGATCCGCTTGTCCTCCAGGCCGCCATACCGCTTGGCCTTGACCGCATCCAGCAGTGCCTTCGGCGAGTCGAACGGATCGACGCCGGTTTCCTTCGCCGCAACGCCTTCCAGCGTGGTGAACGGGGTGTACTGGACACCGTCCTTGGCATAGCCCATGACATTGCCGAAGGTGATGCGCAGCGACAGGTTGGCATCGGGGTAGACGAACTCGCCCTTGCTCTTCTTGTAGTCCGCCACCGCCTGCAGGTACAGCGGACGGGCCGTCAGCGATTCACCTTCGCGGATCTTCCTCTGTTCTTCCTGCTTCAGCAGGACCGGCATCACGGCCACGGCGTACTGGATGGCCGGATCGGTGCTGGCCTCGAAGGCGGCACGGTCGGCCTTGAACCACTTCAGGCGTTCATCGAGGCTGCCCAGCCCGGTGCCGGCCAGCTTCTTCACCAGGCCGTTGACGGCCCCGGCATCGCTGCCGCCCAGCCACTGGTTGAGAACCTCGTTGTTGCGCTGTGCCGCCGGCAGCGCGACGTACTGGTCCAGCCAGTACTGCTGCAGCTGCTGGTCCATGCCGGCAACGTAGCGACGGTCCATCTGGCGCAGATTGCCTTCCAGGGTCGGCAGATCGCGCTCCTGATAACCGGCTTCACGCTCGGCGTCCGGCTTGGCGCGTTCGATCGACAGGCGGTACAGCGACAGCGCGGCGCCCACGGCCGAGGTGTTGTTGAACTGGCCGACGAACAGATCGCGCTCGCGGGTACTCTTGCTGGTATCCAGGTGCTTGAGCAGCTGGGCGTGAGCGGCCAGGGCCGGCTTGCCGGCTGCGCCCTGCTGCTTCAGCCAGGCCAGCACGGCGGCCTCTTCGGCCCGCTTCTGCCCGGCCGCGTCGATGCGCTTGAAGCCTTCCAGCTGGCCGACGTAGTTCTTGGCCACGTTGTTCATGCTGGCCGCCGTGTTGGCGTACTTGACCTTGACGTCGGCGTCGGCCTTGCCGGCCTTGTCGATCAGCGCCAGCACTTCGTTGTAATGGCGGGCGATGGTCGGGTAGGTGAACTCGGCGGTTTCATTGAATTCGCCGGCCAGCGCATAGCGGTTGGTGCGGCCCGGGTAGCCGGCCACCATCACGAAGTCGTCCGCGCCCAGCGGCTGGTCGGCGAACTTCAGGAAGTGCTTCGGCTGGTACGGCACGTTGTCGGCCGAGAACGCGGCCGGCTTGCCATCCTTGCCCACGTAGGCGCGATAGAACGAGAAGTCGCCGGTGTGGCGCGGCCACATCCAGTTGTCGACGTCGCCGCCGAACTTGCCGACGCTGCCCGGGGGCGCATAGACCAGGCGCACGTCCTTGATTTCCATGTTGCGGAACAGGCGGTAGGTATTGCCGCCGGAGAAGCTGTACAGACGGCAGCGGAAACCGGCGTCGGCTTCACAGGCGGCGGTCTGGGCCTTGTCGAACGCTTCCAGCGCACGGGTGCGGGCCAGCGGGTCCTTGCCGGCGGCGGCGATGGCGGCCTTGGCCTGGTCGGTGACGTCGGTGATCCGGTCCAGCACGAACACGCGGGCGTTGGGACCGGCGCTGAGTTCGTCCTTCAGGGTCGGCGCGTTGAAACCGTCCTTGATCAGGTTCTTCTCGGCGGTGGAGTTGAGCTGGATCGCGCCGTAGGCACAATGGTGGTTGGTGACCACCAGGCCCTGCGGGGAGACGAAGCTGGCGGTGCAGCCGCCCAGCGCCACCACCGCGCCCATCGGGTCGCCGGTCAGGTCGGACAGCTGTTCCGGCGACAGTTTCAGGCCGGCCTTCTGCAGCGGGCCGGCGATCTCCGGCAGCTGCTGCGGTACCCACATGCCTTCGGCGGCATGGGCGACCTGGACCAGCCCAAGGCTGGCGACGACGGAGAATGCAAGCAGGTTCGAGCGCATGGAGCGGCCCCTGGTAGTGGAACCTTCGATTGTAGCCCGCCCCCCTGCCCTGTCCCGAACCCCGGAAGTCATGGCCCCTGGACCGCCGGGCATGGCCCAGCGCTACCCGCACGATTTCCCGATGGCGCGGGACCATGCCACGCGAGCGAGAGCCGCCCGATTTCCCGGCAGCGCCGGGCCATGCCCGGCGAGCACGCCGGTCACGTTCGAAACGCCCGCCGGCGCACGCCTTTCGTTCCGCCAGCGCGCCCGCAGCGCAACATTGGAATTCCGCGCAGACCTCTATAATCCGCGCTTTCCCCCTGATGAGTTCCACCCCGATGGCGCAGCAAACGATGAAGGCCCTGGTCAAGCGCGAAGCGGCCAAGGGCATCTGGCTCGAAGAGGTCCCGGTGCCGACCCCGGGCCCGAACGAAGTCCTGATCAAGCTGGAAAAGACCGCCATCTGCGGTACCGACCTGCACATCTACCTGTGGGACGAGTGGAGCCAGCGCACCATCAAGCCGGGCCTGACCATCGGCCACGAATTCGTCGGTCGCATCGCCGCGCTTGGCTCGGCGGTGACCGGCTATGAGGTTGGCCAGCGCGTCTCGGCCGAAGGCCACATCGTCTGCGGCCACTGCCGCAACTGCCGTGGCGGCCGCCCGCACCTGTGCCCGAACACCGTCGGCATCGGCGTGAACGTCAATGGCGCCTTCGCCGAGTACATGGTGATGCCGGCCAGCAACCTGTGGCCGATCCCGGACCAGATTCCGTCCGAGCTGGCGGCCTTCTTCGACCCGTACGGCAACGCCGCGCACTGCGCGCTGGAGTTCGACGTGATCGGCGAGGACGTGCTGATCACCGGCGCCGGCCCGATCGGCATCATCGCCGCGGGCATCTGCAAGCACATCGGTGCGCGCAACGTGGTGGTGACCGACGTCAACGACTTCCGCCTGAAGCTGGCCGCCGACATGGGCGCGACGCGCGTGGTCAATGTCACCAACACCTCGCTGAAGGACGTGATGAAGGAACTGCACATGGAGGGCTTCGACGTGGGCCTGGAAATGAGCGGCAATCCGCGCGCCTTCAACGACATGCTCGACTGCATGTACCACGGCGGCAAGATCGCCATGCTCGGCATCATGCCCAAGGGTGCCGGCTGCGACTGGGACAAGATCATCTTCAAGGGCCTGACCGTGCAGGGCATCTACGGCCGCAAGATGTACGAGACCTGGTACAAGATGACGCAGCTGGTGCTGTCCGGTTTCCCGCTCGGCAAGGTGATGACCCACCAGCTGCCGATCGACGACTTCCAGAAGGGCTTCGACCTGATGGAAGAAGGCAAGGCCGGCAAGGTGGTACTGAGCTGGAATTGATCACTCGCGCCTCCGGCGCGACTGCCTGATTCCCCCGCATCTCACTTTGTCCCCGGCCGTTGGCCGGCCCACACAGTGCCCGACGCCAGACACGAAAAAGGCACCTCCAGGGGTGCCTTTTTCGTGTGATGTCATGCGCCGCTTACTGGCCTACCGCCACCGTGAACACCACCCGGTTGTCGGCCAGCTTGCCGCTATTGTCGCGGCCGTTGCCGTCGGTGCCGTAGTAGCCCAGTCCGAGGGTGAACAGACCCCAGGTACGGGCCACGCCAACGTTCCAGTCGGTGTAATCCTTGGCAATACCCTTTTCGAAGGTGCTGCGGCCGACGCTGGCGCTCAGCGTGAAATCCTGCGGCAGGCCCCACTCGCCGCCCAGCGCGTAATACCAGCCATCGGTGCTGCTGTTCCACACGTCGTTGCTGTAGGCCACCGTCAGCTTGTAGGTGTCATCCAGCGTGGTGGTGGTGATCAGCTCGTTGTAGTTCAGCTCGCTGGCGCCGGGGTAGGTGTAGCGGTTCAGCAGCACATCGAAGTTCACGCGCTCGGTGGCGTCGACGCCGTAGCCGATCTGGTAATCCACTTCGACGCTCGGGTCGCCCGGGCCGAAGTCCACGCCCGATCCCCAGACACCGGCATACAGACCAACCGGGCTGGTATAGGTGAAACCGGCCTGCAGGGTGGGATCCTCATCGGTCTGCGACACACCACGGAACAGGTAATCCGACACGGCGGTAACGTTCCAGCTGTACGGCGATTCGCTGTCCTGGGCGCTGGCGGCAAACGGGGCCAGGGTCAGGGCGGCAGCAAGGGCGAGGCAGGCACGAGCGTGCTTCATGGTCGTCTCCGGTGGGGGGCGGTGGCGTGCAGGGCAGTTGCGGGAACCGGAGCCAGAACGGGCCGGTTCACGATTTTTTAACCCGTTTGCTATTGCATTGCAACATTTGCTGGCCATGGCGGTGCCTGCCTGTCGTCGGTCGACAACCCTCGATGCCCGGTAGAATCGTCGGTTTCCCGTGCTGAGCCGTGCCCACGCCATGACCGACGCCTCCTCCGCCCTGATCCGCCACTATGCCGAGGAACTGGACGCCATCCGCGCCCAGGGCCTGTTCAAGTCCGAGCGGATCATCACCAGTCCGCAATCGGCCGAGATCACGCTGGCCGATGGCCGCAAGGTGCTGAACTTCTGCGCCAACAACTACCTGGGCCTGGCCGATCATCCCGACCTGATCCAGGCCGCCAAGGATGCTCTGGATACCCACGGCTTCGGCATGGCCTCGGTGCGCTTCATCTGCGGCACCCAGGACCTGCACAAGCAGCTCGAGAAACAGATCGCCGATTTCTTCGGCAAGCAGGACACCATCCTGTATGCGGCCTGCTTCGATGCGAACGGCGGCCTGTTCGAGCCGCTGCTCGGCGAAAACGATGCGATCATCTCGGACGCACTGAACCACGCATCGATCATCGACGGTGTGCGCCTGTGCAAGGCCAAGCGCTTCCGCTACGCCAACTGCGACATGGCCGACCTGGAAGCGCAGCTGCAGGCCGCCGACGCCGCCGGCTGCAGGACCAAGCTGATCACCACCGACGGCGTGTTCTCGATGGACGGCTTCATTGCCCCGCTGGACGAGATCACCGCGCTCGCGAAGAAGTACAACGCGCTGGTGCACATCGATGAATGCCATGCCACGGGTTTCCTGGGCGCCACCGGTCGTGGCTCGGCCGAGGTGAAGGGTGTGCTGGAAAAGATCGACATCATCACCGGCACTCTGGGCAAGGCCATGGGGGGCGCACTGGGCGGCTTCACCTGCGCCAGCGCCGAAGTGATCGAACTGCTGCGCCAGCGCTCGCGCCCGTACCTGTTCTCCAACTCGCTGCCGCCGCATGTGGTCGCCGCCGGCATCAAGGCCTTCGAGATGCTGGCTGCCGCCGACGACCTGCGCGACCGGTTGGCCGAGAACACCGCGTACTTCCGCGGGAAGATGACCGCCGCCGGCTTCGACGTGAAGCCGGGCGTGCATCCGATCAGCCCGGTGATGCTGTACGACGCACCGCTGGCGCAGAAGTTCGCCGAGCGCCTGCTCGAGGAAGGCATCTATGCGATCGGCTTCTTCTTCCCGGTGGTGCCCAAGGGACAGGCACGTATCCGCACCCAGATCAGCGCCGCGCACAGCCGCGAGCAGCTGGACCGCGCGATCGACGCCTTCTCCCGCATCGGCGTCGAGCTGGGCGTGATCAAGGGTTGATCGCCCCGAGGGGCAGCGCCGGGCCATGCCCGGCGGTTTCCCGACAGCCGCGCCATGCGCTCGCCGGGCACGGCCCGGCGCTACCGGAATGACGCGCAATGCGCGTCATTTCTTTTTCTTCTTGTCCTTCGGCTCATCCTTGCTGGCCACCACGACCGGCTTGGCGGCAGCGTCCTGGGCATTGCCACGGGCGACGCGGATGCCATTGGCCTTCATCCATGCATCGAACTCGTCGGCGGTCATCTTCCTGTCGCCGTCGCTCATCAGGAAGCGGTAACTGCCGCGACCATCCAGTTCCGGGGTTTTCACTTCCACCACCGGGGTTTCGGCAGGCGTTTCCGTCTTGGCCATTTTCTTGTGGCCACCGCAGGCGGCCAGCAGCACGATCGGCAGCAGCAGGCCGGCACAGCGCAGGGTTCGGTTGAGGGACAAGTGGTACATGGGCAGGCTCCGTTCGGGATTTCGACGACCAGACGCCCCCTACGCCTGGAAGGGTGACCGGCATCCGCCGGCCGCGGGCATGACGCTCAGCCCGGTGCAGCGGCCCCCAGCCGCTGCTGGTCATTGACCTCCAGCATCCGCCACTGGCCCTTGCCGAGATCGTCGAGCGCCAGGTCGCCGATCGCGACCCGGACCAGGCGCAGCACCTGAAGGTCGAAGGCCGCCAGCAGGCGGCGGATGTGGCGGTTGCGGCCCTCGTCGAGGACCACCTCCAGCCACGCGGTCTTGTCGCCGCTGCGCAGCACGCGCACGGCCCGGGCGGCCAGGAACTCACCCTCGTCGTCCACCCCGGCCTGCAGCGCCGCCAGCGTGGCCGCATCGGGCAGCCGATCGATCTGCACGTGGTAGGTCTTGTCCGGCCCGGTCTGCGGATCGGTCAGGCGCGCCGCCCACTGCGGATCGTTGCTGAACAGCAACAGGCCCTCACTGGCCTTGTCCAGCCGGCCGACCGGCGCGATCCAGGGCAGGCCGGCGCCGTCGAAGCAGCGGTATACGGTGTCACGGCCGCGCTCGTCCTGCGCGGTGGTCACCACCCCGCGCGGCTTGTTGAGCATCAGGTAAAGCCGTTGCCGCGGTGCCAGCGGCAGGCCATCGACCTCGATGGGGGGTGCCGGGCTGCCGATCGGAAACTCCGGGTCACGGACGATACGGCCGGAGACGCGCACGCGGCCCTCGGCGATCCAGCGCGCGGCTTCGCTGCGCGAGCACACGCCGGCCTTGGAGAGCACACGCGCCAGGCCATGGCGCACACCCTTGGATGCAACCGGATCCGCGCGCCCACGCAGGACGTGGGAGCGGGCGGCGGGGGCGGCAGGTGGGCGGCGCGCACGCAAGCCTCTGCTCCCCGCGACGGTTACTTCTTATCGACCGGCTTGGTCTCAGCCGGTACTTCGGCCGCGGCCGGGGTGGCCACCGGTGCCGGGCGCGCCTTGACCACGCGGACGCCACGCGCCTTCATCCAGGCATCGAATTCCTCGGCGGTCATGCGCTTGCCGTTCTGGCTCATGTCGAAGCGCCACGGCGTATTGTCGAATTCGGTCTGCGGCTTGTACGCCGCCGGATCGTTCGGCTGCACCGCCGGCGCGCTCGGAATCGCCTTGGCGATGTTCTGGCAGCCGTCGATGCGCAGGCGCTGCAGCACCTGGTCCAGCGACTGCGAAGGATCGTAGCTGCTGCTCAGCACACCGGCCGGCATGCCCAGCTGGTTGCCACGGATGTACAGCTCGTCGGCCACCGGCGCGATGGTCGTGGCCGGCAGCGGCAGCGGCGAAGCGATGGTGTTGACCGAGCAATCGACCGCAGCGTGAGCGGCAGGAACCAGGGCCAGCGCCAGGACGGCGGCCGATGCAGAGCGCAGCATGAGAGGCATCCACGGAAGGAAGGTGACGCGGCGAGTGTAGCAATGCGGCGACAGCTTTCAAGCGCCACTTTCAATGAATGCGCCAACTCATTGGTTTTTTGGACAAAAAGCCGACAAACGGTCAGTCCATCGAGGCCCGTTCCAGCTTTTCCCGCCGCAGAAACAACAAGACCCGGCCGAAGCCGGGTCCTGCTGTGTCTTGCGGGCGAAACGTCAGAACTTAGTTCTGGACGTTCAGCTCGGTACGACGGTTCTTGGCACGACCTTCCGGATTGTCCGAACCATCCGGGTTGGTGTTCGGAGCAATCGGACGGCTCTCGCCGTAGCCGATCGGGCCGACCAGACGCGAAGCGTCCACGCCGTTCTTGGTCAGGTAGTTGTACACCGCGGTGGCGCGGCGCTCCGACAGCTTCTGGTTGTAAGCGTCGGTACCCTTCGAGTCGGTGTGACCGGCGACTTCAACGCGCAGATCCGGGTAACGCTTCAGGATCTCGGTGGCTTCGCTCAGGATGGCCACGGCGTCCGGACGCAGGTTCGACTTGTCGAAGTCGAAGTTCACGCCCTTCAGGTCGATCGAGACCGGCACCGGGCAACCGTCCGGACCGATGGTCTGACCCGGCTGCGAGTTCGGGCACTTGTCGTCGCAGTTGTTGACGCCGTCACCGTCGTCATCCAGGTCGGCGCAGCTCGGGGCAACCGGAGCCGGAGCCGGAGCAGCCGCGACCGGAGCCGGGCCCAGCGGGATCACGACGCCGACCGAAGCCAGCACGTCGCCGAACCAGTCTTCGCTGGCAGCGTGGTAGCTCTTGTCGTCGAAGTCAGCGCGGTAGGCCACTTCGGCGCGGACAGCAACGCGCTTGTCGAAGGTGGTCTGCAGGCCGACGCCGAGCTTGGCGGCAACGTTGCCGTCCTTGCGCTCACGCGGACCATTGACGCTGATCGCCGGGTACTCTTCTTCCGACTTCTGGTAGCCCAGGCCACCGACGATGTACGGGTTCCAGCCGCGGCCTTCCTTGATGAAGTGGCGACGCAGGTCCAGCGAGATGCCGTACTGCGACCAGTTCAGGTCCTGATTGCTGTCGAAGTTCGGGTTCTGGTAGTTCAGCTCACCGTCCAGCGACCAGTTCGGGCTGATGAACTTACCCAGGCCCAGGGTCACGAACGGAGCGTCGTTGGTCAGACGGTCGCTGTCCTGGAAGTTGAAGCCGGCCGAACCGGTCAGGTACCAGCGGTCATCGAACTCCTGCGCAGAAGCAGCCTGGGCGAAAGCCAGACCACCCAGCAGCGCGGCAGTAAGGATCTTCTTGTTCATTGAGTACAGCTCCTATTTCGGGGGTATGAAACCGGTAGAGGCATGGGCCAGCACTACTGCGTCGATGTTCAGACAGCCGATTCAGCACGCCACCGCCGCGAACATTATGCTCAGGCGGGTGAAGGCCATGTTAACAGCCCCGTAACATGTGAAGTGTTGCACCCGACCGGCCACCGGTCCGACGTTGAAACCCTATACAGGATGATGAAAATCCGCAAGACCCTCACCCCATAAGGGTTTGACGGTGTTTAGGCAACGCAGGCGAAATTCTGCGGAACGCGCGGCGAAGGGGATTCAGCGCGCCCCCGGAAACGTGAGGAACCTTATGATGAAACGGGAAACCGAGGCGGAGCCGAGATGAAAGCCGTCGCCCTGAGTCGTGAATCCGCCCCCGCCCTGCAGGATCTCCGGCTGCCGCCGCCGCTGCCGCCAGCCGGCCGCGATCTGCTGGTCCGCGTGCAGGCGGTTTCGGTCAATCCAGTCGACGGCAAGCAGCGTGCCGCCACCGATCCGGCCACGCTGGACACGCCGCGGGTGCTCGGCTGGGATGCGGCGGGCGTGGTCGAGGCCATCGGCGAGGACGCCTGCCTGTTCGCCTCCGGCGACGAGGTCTACTACGCCGGCGATGTCACCCGCTCCGGCTGCAATGCCCAGTATCAGCTGGTGGATGAGCGGCTGGTCGCACGCAAGCCCACCACGCTGGATTTTGCCGAGGCAGCGGCGCTGCCGCTGACCACACTGACCGCATGGGAGCTGCTGTTCGAGCGCATGCCGCTGCATCTGGATGATCGCCGCCACGCCGGGCAGCACCTGTTGGTGATCGGCGGCGCCGGCGGCGTCGGTTCGATGGCCATCCAGCTGGCCCGCCATGCCGGCTTCACGGTCATTGCCACCGCCTCCCGCGAGCAGTCGGCCGACTGGTGCCGGCAGATGGGCGCCCATCACGTGATCGACCATCGCCAGCCATTGCAGCCGCAGCTGCAGGCACTGGGCGTCAGCGCCGTGCAGATCGCGCTCAACCTGGCCGACACCGATCACTACTGGGATGAACTGGGCCAGCTGCTGGCGCCGCAGGGGCATGTCGGGCTGATCGTCGAACCCCGCGGCGCGCTGCGCATCGGCGACCCGTACAAGGCCAAGTGCATCGGCATCCACTGGGAATTCATGTTCGCGCGATCGCGCTTCGGTACCGCCGACCGCATCGAGCAGCACCGCATCCTGAGCCGCGCCGCGAGCATGATCGATGCAGGCCAACTGCGTGGCACGCTCAGCGAGACACTCGGCACGATCAATGCCGCCAACCCGCAGGCGGCGCATGAGCGGCTGGCCAGCGGCCGCACGCTGGGCAAGCTGGCACTGGCAGGCTGGGACGACTGACGCGCGCGCTGTGGCGCGGGATTCACCGGGATCTGTATCTATGGAAACTGGCGATTCGGGATTACGGTGGAGACAGATTCCCTCCCCCCCCGAGCGCTCCCATGCCCACTGCCCTGCCCTTGCGCCTGCTGCAATTGATCGTCGGCCTGTTCCTGTATGGCTTCGGCGCCTCGCTGATGATCCGTGCTGCGATCGGTGTCGCGCCCTGGGACGTGCTGTCGCAGGGCGTCGCGGCGCAGACCCCGCTGTCCTTCGGCCTGGCCACGAACGTGATCGGCGCGCTGGTCCTGCTGCTGTGGTGGCCCCTGCGGCAGAAGCCGGGCGTCGGCACCGTGCTCAACGTGCTGCTGATCGGTCCGTCCGCGCAGTTCGGCCTGTGGCTGTTGCCGCCGGCTGTCGGCCTGGTCTGGCAGGTGGCGATGTTCGGTGCCGGCATGCTGCTGGTGGCACTGGCCACCGGCCTGTACATCGGCGCGCGGCTCGGCCCCGGCCCGCGCGACGGGCTGATGACCGGCCTGCATGCCCGCACCGGCTGGCCGATCTGGAAGGTGCGCAGCCTGATCGAAGGCAGCGTCCTGCTTCTGGGCTGGTGGCTGGGAGGCAACGTGGGCGTCGGCACCCTGGCCTTTGCGCTGCTGATCGGCCCGCTGTGCGGGATGACGCTGGGCTGGTTCGGCATCGGCCGGCCCCTGCCGGCGGGTGGCGCCGGCCCACGCCCGGCGAGCGCGCAGCGCGGCCACGGGTAGCCGCATCGCCGGGCATGGCCCGGCGCTACCGATTCGCCCGCCCCTTGCCCCGACCGCCGTTTCGCGGCACGCTTCGCGCTTCCGTACGCAAGCGTATCGACCATGTCGCCAGCCAACGAAAGCGCCTATCCCCACCTGTTCGCCCCGCTCGATCTGGGCTTCACCCAGCTGCGCAACCGGGTGCTGATGGGTTCGATGCACACCGGGCTGGAAGATCGCGCGCGCGATTTCCCGCGCCTGGCCGCCTACTTCGCCGAGCGGGCCGAAGGCGGCGTCGGCCTGATCGTCACCGGCGGCTTCGCCCCCAACGTGGTCGGCTGGCTCAAACCCTTCGGCGGCAAGCTGTCCTGGCCCTGGGAAGTGCGTCCGCACCGGCAGCTGACGGCCGCCGCCCACCAGCATGGCGCGAAGATCTGCCTGCAGCTGCTGCACGCCGGCCGCTATGCCTACCACCCCCTGTCGGTGGCGCCCTCCAAGCTCAAGGCGCCGATCAATCCGTTCACCCCGCGCGCACTGTCGGCCAGCGGCGTCGAACGGCACATCGCCGATTACGCACGCAGCGCCAGGCTGGCACGCGAAGCCGGCTACGACGGTGTCGAAGTGATGGGCTCGGAGGGATACCTCATCAACGAGTTCATCGCCCCCCGCACCAACACGCGTACAGACCGCTGGGGCGGTGATGCCTCCCAGCGCATGCGCTTCGCAGTGGAGATCGTGCGCCGCATCCGCGAAGCCTGCGGCCCGGATTTCATCATCATCTACCGGCTGTCACTGGTGGATCTGGTTGAGGACGGCAGCAACTGGGAGGAAATCGTGCAGCAGGCGCAGGCCATCGAGGCCGCGGGCGCGACGATCATCAATTCCGGCATCGGCTGGCACGAGGCGCGCATTCCCACCATCGCCACCTCGGTGCCCCGCGCCGCCTTCGCCGGGGTCACCGCCAAGCTGAAGCCGCATGTGGCGGTGCCGCTGGTGGCGACCAACCGCATCAACATGCCCGAGGTTGCCGAGCGCATTCTCGCCGACGGCGGTGCGGACATGGTGTCGCTTGCGCGCCCGCTGCTGGCCGACCCGCAATGGCCGAACAAGGCGCGCGCCGGCCGTGCCGACACGATCAACACGTGCATCGCCTGCAACCAGGCATGCCTGGACCACGTCTTCGAGAACAAGCTGGCCAGTTGCCTGGTCAATCCGCGGGCCGCGCACGAAACCGAACTGGTCTACCGCCCGACGTCCACACCGAAGCGGGTGGCGGTGGTGGGCGCGGGCCCGGCCGGCCTGGCCTGCGCCACGGTGGCCGCCGAGCGCGGTCACCAGGTCACCCTGTTCGACGCCAGCGACGAGATCGGCGGCCAGTTCAATGTGGCCAAGCGCATCCCGGGCAAGGAAGAGTTCCACGAGACGCTGCGCTATTTCCGCCACAAGCTGCAGGACACCGGCGTGCAGCTGCGCCTGGGTACCCGGGCAGATGCGACCCACCTGGCCGGCTTCGACGAGGTCGTGCTGGCGACCGGCATCACGCCGCGCCGGGTCGACTTCCCCGGCGCGGACCACGCCAAGGTCGTCAGCTACCTGGACGTGCTGCAGGGCCGGGTCGAGGTGGGCGCCAGCGCGGCCATCATCGGTGCCGGCGGCATCGGCTTCGATGTCGGGGAATTCCTCAGCCACGAGGGCCCATCGCCGTCGCTGGACCCGCAGCGCTGGATGGCCGAATGGGGGGTGGACGCCACCTTCGAGGCCCGCGGCTCGCTGGCCCGCCCGCAGGTGGACGCTTCGCCACGCCGGCTGTGGCTGCTGCAGCGCAGCCCCGGCAAGCCGGGTGCGCGCCTGGGCAAGACCACCGGTTGGATCCATCGCGCCACGCTGAAGGCCAAGGGCGTGCGGATGCTGGGCGGCGTCGAGTATCTCGGCGTGGACGACCAGGGGCTGCGCATCCGCGTGGAAGGCAGCGAACAGCTGCTGCCGGTGGATCATGTGGTGATCTGTGCAGGGCAGGAACCGAACCGCGCGCTGCAGGCCGAACTGCAGGCGGCGGGCATCAGCGCACAGCTGATCGGCGGTGCCGATGTGGCCGCCGAACTGGACGCCAAACGCGCCATCGATCAGGGCAGCCGGGTGGCAGCCGCCCTTTGATCCACACCTGAATGGGCGGCGGAATGTGATTTCCGTCATCCGCCTCGAAGCTGAATGTCAAGCTGGGCGATTCATGATGCGTTCGGCCAGCCCCCCCTACCTTGCGCCAACTTTCCGCTCACCACCCAGTTTCCGGTGAGCCGGTGCGGCCCTCCCGGATCGTTCATCGATCCTCTTTTCCCGGGCCGCCCACGGGGCGGCCCCGATGGCCGCCTCCCCATGACGCCAAGTCGTACCCCGCCTCCTGCCCTCTCTTCGGCCGGAACCCCGTGGTGCGGCCCATACGGAGCAAGGAGTTATATGAAACTGGCCTGGATTCTCTGGCTGTCGCAGTTGCTGCCCCAGCCGGCGGCTGATTCATTGTGTTTGAGCACCACCGTATACCTGGAAGCCCGCGACCAGACCCTGCGCGGCCAGCAGGCCGTGGCCGAAGTGGCACTGCGCCGCCTCGACAGCGGCCTGTGGGGCGACTCGATGTGCCAGGTGGTGACCGCACGCAAGCAGTTCGCCCCGACCATCGTCTCCCCCGGCACCCAGCTGGGCAACGACGCGGCCTGGAGCGAGGCCATGAGCGTGGCCTTCGATGCGGAGCGCAACTGGGCGCTGCCGGCCGGCGAGCGCCGCGAGATCGTTCCCGGTGCCAGCCATTTCGCCGCCCTGGCCATCGCCAGCCCGAACTGGCGCAATGCCTACCAGGTGGCCACCATCGGTGATCACACCTTCTATAAGGTGCAGAACCTCAAGCCCCGGCAGTCGTAACGAACTGTTGCCGGCGGCAGCGTTGCCGCGCGCCGGCAGGCTCTGGGATAGTGGGCGATTCCCGCACACCCCGCCTGGAGTTCCCATGAAGCTGTACAGCAAGCCCGGTGCCTGCTCCACCGCCGACCACATCGCCCTGCAGTGGACCGGCCAGCCGTTCGAGGTCGAACTGCTCGACAAGGACACCCTGAAGGGGCCGGAATTCCTCAAGATCAACCCGGCCGGCTCGGTTCCGGCGCTGGTCGATGGCGACTTCATCCTGCTGCAGAACGCGGCCATCATGGGCTACATCGCCGACCGCTTCCCGCAGGCCGGCCTGGCCGGCGACGGCAGCCCGCGCCAGCGTGCCGAGGCCACCCGCTGGCTGGCCTTCGTCAACTCCGATGTGCACCCGGCGTTCTCGCCGCTGTTCGCACCGGGCAAGTTCATCGGCGATGAGAGCCAGTACGACGCGATCCGCGCGGCCGCCCGCAAGCGCCTGCGCGGCCTGTTCGAGACGGCCGACCGGCAGCTGGCGGACAAGCCCTGGCTGGCCGGTTTCCGCAGCTTCGCCGACCCGTACTTCTACATCACCCTGCGCTGGGCAGCCGGCGCCAAGGTCGACCTGTCGGGGCTGGATCATCTGGCCGCCTACAAGGCGCGCATGGACGCCGATGCCGGCGTGCAGGCCGCACTGAAGGCCGAAGGCCTGGCCTGACCGCACACGGAGCCGCCGGCAGCGCAGGCGGCTCCGATCCGGCGTCCCGGCCCGGCGCCGGGCATCGCCGGCGCCCCGTGTCCACCGTTCAACCGATCTCGCGGATCACGGCACCCTTGGCGTCACGCAGCAGCGTCGGCACCACCTCGACCTGCAGCTGGCCGCCCAGCGGGTAGATCCCGCGCTCGGCACGCACGTCCTGCCACGCCTGGACCCCCTGTGCATCCAATGCCCAGCGCGCGCTGTCGGCATCGACGTCGTTGGCGCCGCCGCCCGCAGCGGGGGTGAACTCCCATTGGCGCTCACGGCTGACCAGCACCAGCGATGCGCCATGGTGCAGGCGCAGCGGCAGCAGCTCGCGCACGCTCGGCACCTGGCCAGCGCCAAGCACCAGCGTGGTCACGCCCGAGACCTGTCGCCAGTCCAGCGTTTCAATGAACAACATGCCGGTGCTGGAGCCCTCCCGCGCACTGCCCGCCTGCACCTGCGCCGCCAGTGCCGGATCATCCAGCAGGTCGCCCCGATGCAGATCGGTGATCCACAGGGGCATCGCCGGCTCCAGCACGTGCAGCACCCCGCGGGTCGACCAGCGTTTCACTGCAGCCATTTCCCCATCCGTCAGCCCGACCAGCTGCAGGAACTGCAGGCGGCCGTTGGCCGTCTCGCGCGCCGGCAACTGCGGGTCGGCGATGAAAGCCAGATGGCGCAGGCGGGTGTCGGACTCGAGGGCAATCGGGCCGTTTGCGTCAAGGTGGTGGCCGTCCTCGAACACGTTGCCGCTGCCGAACACGTAGCGCGCCAGGTTCTGCAGCAGGTTCATCGGCCATGTCGGCGGTGCCTGTTCGGCGTGCACGCCCTCGCCTGCTGCCAGACGGAAGGTCAGCTCGAATCCGTAGCCACTTGCTTCGGCGTCACTGCTCTCCTTGGCGTACAGCTCGGACAGGCCATAGGTGATGTAGTGCCAGTGCGGTACCGGCGCCTCCGCACGGTAGACACTGATGCCATCGAGGGGATCCTGGCCGCCCAGCGTGTACGGCAACGCCGTTCCGAAATGCAGGGGCTCCTGGCCCGCGTACAGCGGCGCCAGCGCCGCATTGATCGCGTCCCAGCCGGGGGTGTCGGTGTCGTCGTGGTCGTCCTGCACGAGAGGCTCCTGATGGGAATGAAACCATCCACTCTACGCGCTGCGTCAGGCCTGCACGACTCCGCGATCGCCGGCTGCCAGCGATGCCTGCGTTTCCTGCCACCAGCGCTGTGCCAGTGCCGGGCTGCGTGCCTTGCCTACCGCCGCCAGCAGTTCCGGGCACAGGCGCTCCAGGGCCGAGGCATCGGTGCAGCGCTCGATCTTCAACTGCATGAAGTAGCCCTTCAGCCCGAGGTGGCGCCGCACGGCTTCGCTCATCGCCTCGTACAGCTGCTGATACAGCGCCGGGTCCTGTTCGCGGCCATTGCTGAGGCCAGCGACCGGCACCGCATCGGCGCTGCCCCCCACCACTTCGATCAGCTCCATCGCGGCCAGCTGTTCCAGCGCATCGGGTGGCGCCCGCAGTCCTTCGAGCAGGCTGCGCAGTTCGGTGTCATCGCGGCGACCATCGACCATCAGCAGGATCGAGCGCAGCGCGGCCGGCAGGCGCCGCGCACGATCCTCGATTTCCTGGCGGCCAGCGGCCGTCTTGGAGTGCAGCAGTGCCATAGCTCCCCCGTTCCATGATGCGCATGCCTGCGCGCCCTGACGGACGCGCTCCCCGGCATCGAGCTTAACGCACCGCTGGTACGGTGAACGCTGCGGTGCAGCACCGCTGCATCCCTTGCCTCGGCCCGCTGCACGCGGCCCCGGCGATACAGGACCGGTCTAGCGTCCCAGCGCGCGGCGGATCTCCTCCAGGGCGGCCGGGTCATCCAGGGTCGACAGATCGCCGGGATCGCGCTGCTCGGCCAGCGCCTGCAGCGAGCGCCGCAGCAGTTTGCCCGAGCGCGTCTTCGGCAATGCGTTGACCACGTGCACGTGCGCCGGCCGTGCAACCGCCCCCAGCGACGTGGTCACCGTTGCCATCATCTCCGCCACCACCGGTGCAGGGTCTTCGCCCCCCAGCCCCTGCTTGAGGGTGACGAAGACCAGCGGCACCTGTCCCTTCAGTTCATCCTTCACGCCGATCACCGCGGCCTCCGCCACACGCGGGTGGCTGGAGATGGCTTCCTCGATCTCACGTGTCCCCAGGCGATGCCCGGCGACGTTGATGACATCGTCGGTACGGCCGAGGATGAAGGTGTAGCCGTCATCGTCGCGGATCGCCCAGTCCAGCGAGCTGTACAGCAGCTCCTTGAAATGGCTGAAGTAGCTCTGCAGGAAGCGGCTGTCGTCGTTCCACACCGTGCTCATGCAGCCCGGCGGCAATGGCGGGGTGACCACCAGGACTCCCTTCTGCCCGGGTGCGACTTCTTCGCCGGTGTTCTCGTCGATCACCTTCATGCGGTAACCGAGGTTGGGGAAGCCCGGCGAACCAAAGCGCACCGGCTTCATCTCCAGGCCCGGCAACAGGGTCAAGGCCGGCCAGCCGGTTTCAGTCTGCCAGTAGTTGTCGATGATCGGTTTGCCCAGCGCTTCATTGATCCAGTGCGCGGTCGGCTCATCCAGCGGTTCGCCGGCCAGGAACAGGTACTTCAACGCGCGCAGGTCGTGGCGATGGATGAAATCCGCGTCGTGCTTCTTCAGCACGCGGATCGCGGTGGGAGAGGAGAACATCGTGCGCACGTTGTACTGCTCGCACAGGGCCCACCAGATGCCCGGACCCGGATGGGTCGGCAGGCCTTCGTACAACAGCGATGTGCAACCGCCGATCAGCGGTCCATACACGTTGTAGGAATGTCCTACGGCCCAGCCGACATCGGAGGTGGAGAACATCACCTGCCCCGGCTTGCAGTCGAAGACGGTCTCCATCGACTGTGCCATCGCCACCGCGTATCCGCCCACATCACGCTGCACGCCCTTGGGCTTGCCGGTGGTGCCGGAGGTATACAGCAGATAGCTCGGCTCGCTCGCTTCCAGCCACTGCACCGGAACATCGACGGCACCGACTTCCGCGCGCAGCGTCGCGTACTCGACGTCTCGGCCCTCGATGCGCGGCTCGGCCGGATCCAGCCCGCGCGAAACGATCAGCACGTGCGGCGGTGGATGCCCGGCTTCCGCACAGGCGGCGTCCACCATCGGCTTGTAGGGAATGAGCTTGCCTCCGCGCATGCCGGCATCGGCCGCGATCAGCAGCTTGGGTCTGGCATCGTCGATGCGCAGGGCAAGGTTGTGCGCGGCGAAACCACCGAACACCACCGAGTGCACGGCCCCGATGCGCGCGCAGGCCAGCATCGCGAACACGGCTTCGGCCATGTTCGGCATGTAGATGACCACGCGGTCGCCATGGCCGACGCCCAGGCGCAGGAGCACGGCAGCGAAGTCGTTCACTTCTCGGTACAGCTGGCGGTAGGTGATCTCGCGGGTGCTGTTGGTTTCGGTGGAAATGGCCACCAGCGCGAGCTGGTCGGGCCGAGTGTCCAGATGGCGATCGACCGCGTTGTAACAGAGGTTGGTTTCGCCGCCCACATACCAGCGCCGGAACGGCGGGTTGCTGTAGTCGAGCACCTGTTGCGGCGGCTTGTGCCAATGGATGCGCTTGGCTTCCTCGCCCCAGAACGCCTCCGGCTCGTCGATCGAGCGGCGGTAGGTTTCCTCGTAGTTCATGACGCAGCCCTCCCAGACGAAGTCATGGGTTCGAGCATAGTGCCGCGTTGCCGCGCGTTCCGCCCTACCTTGGTAGGGGGTGGGTTTTCCATGCAGGGCTGCCGCCCTGCACCTGCAGAGGCAACGTCAACGTCAAGAGCTGGACTACTGAGGGATGGCGGGGTAGGTCCGCTGGCGGGAGACGCCGTAAACCCATCCATGGGGGCTTGGCCGCGGCATCCATGCCGCGGACACTCCCGCATCCGGACCCACCCCGCCTTCGACAGTTTCCTGCGAACTGTCGGAACGATCCGACCCACCATCTATTCCGATATCTGACAGATTTCATCCACACGTGGCGTGAATCCATCAGATCGCGGCATTCTGCCGAAGGTGGGGCGGGGGGGGGGGGGGGGGGGGGGGGGCCGGGGGGGGCGGCGGCCCCCCCCACGGGCGGGGGGGCGGGCGGGCCCCCCCCCCCCCCCCCCCCC
>NZ_JBDJOB010000033.1:0-33151 GCF_039674705.1 Stenotrophomonas sp. TWI169
GCGGGAGTGTCCGCGGCATGGATGCCGCGGCCAAGCCCCCAGGGACGGGTTTACGGCGTCTCCCGCAACCGGACCCACCCCGCCTACCTTCAGGAAGCCCGCTTTTGACGTTGACGTTGACGTGGCTTCGGCCTCTGCGGGTGCAGGGCGCAGCCCTGCAGAGAGAACCCTTACCTGAACAGGCCTTTTTGCGTGAAGTCTCAAACATCGTTTAGACTTGCGGAGTCTGCAGCGGCCGTCCGTTTCCCTCCGGGATCGCCGGCGACCAGGGTCCGCCCTCTTCGCCCGCCCCCACTCCGACGCCGTTCGTCACGCATTCCAGCCTGCGCTTCGTGCCGGCTGCACCCAATTCTCGCAGCGCGGTTCACGGGAACGCTCCGAGTCAGCTGATCAGTTTGATCTGCCCCCGTCTGTCCATTCGGACAGGCGTTTCTTGTACTTGGAGCACACTCGATGTCTTTTGAATCGCTGGGCCTGGCGCCCTTCCTGCTGCGTGCGCTGGCCGAGCAGGGCTACGAAAACCCGACCCCGATCCAGCAGCAGGCGATCCCGCTGGCGCTGGCCGGTCGCGACCTGCTGGCCGGCGCACAGACCGGCACCGGCAAGACCGCAGCCTTCGGCCTGCCGCTGCTGCAGCATCTGGGCACCGCGCCGCAGGAAGTGCGTGGCGGTGGCCCGCGCAAGCCGCGCGCACTGATCCTGGCCCCGACCCGCGAGCTGGCCACCCAGGTGCATGACAGCCTGCGCGGCTACAGCAAGTATCTGCGCATCCCCAGCGCCTGCATCTACGGCGGCGTCGGCATGGGCAACCAGCTGGACATCCTGCGCCGTGGCGTGGACCTGCTGGTGGCCTGCCCGGGCCGCCTGATCGATCACCTGGAGCGTCGCAGCATCGACCTGTCCGGCATCGAACTGCTGGTGCTGGACGAAGCCGACCGCATGCTGGACATGGGCTTCCTGCCGTCGATCAAGCGCATCCTGGCCAAGCTGCCCAAGCAGAACCGTCAGACCCTGCTGTTCTCGGCCACGTTCGAAGACAACATCCGCCAGCTGGCGCTGGAGTTCATGCGCAACCCGGAACAGATCCAGGTGACGCCGAAGAACACCGTGGCCGAGACCATCACCCATCGCGTGCATCCGGTCGACGCCGGCCGCAAGCGCGACCTGCTGCTGCACCTGCTGGCGCAGGACAGCCGTGAGCAGACCCTGGTGTTCGCCCGGACCAAGCACGGCAGCGACAAGCTGGCCGCGTTCCTGGAGAAGTCGGGCATCAAGACCGCGGCGATCCATGGCAACAAGAGCCAGGGCCAGCGGCTGCGTGCGCTGGGTGACTTCAAGGCCGGTCGCGTGACCGTGCTGGTGGCCACCGACATCGCGGCACGCGGCATCGACATCAACGAGCTGCCGAAGGTGATCAACTTCGACCTGCCGATGGTCGCAGAGGATTACGTGCACCGCATCGGCCGTACCGGCCGCAACGGCTCCACCGGCCAGGCGATCTCGCTGGTGGCGCAGGACGAGGTCAAGCTGCTGCGCGCAATCGTGCGCCTGCTCGGACGCGACATGGACATCCGCGATGTGCCGGGCTTCGAGCTGCAGGTGCCGATCCGCTGGGGCAACAGTGCACCGGGCAAGGCCGAGCACGACACCGGCGAGCGCGCCCCGCGCAAGAGCCATGCGCGTCGTCCGCACGGCGATGCGCCGCGCCATGCCCACGCCGGCCCGAAGAAGGCCGGTGGTGGCCGTCGTGAGGGCGGTGGCAACGGCCAGCAGCGTGCCGGCGCTGGTCAGGGCCAGCGTCGTGGCGGAGGCGGCAACGGCGGTGGTCGTGGCCGCGGCCAGGGCGGCGGCGGTCGCGCCGGCTGATCCTCACTGACAGGAATGAGGGCGTCCCACTGCGCGGGAGGCCTTACATCGGGGACGGCGCTGGCGCGCCGTCCCTTTTTGTTGCCCGCGCATCAATCAAGGCGCCAGACGCCTCATCCGCGTGCTTTCGCCGGATTCGCCAGATTCCCGAAGAAGATCGCATTGATCAGCAGTCGATCCGTGCCATGCCAGTACTTGCGGTGTGCCGGATCATCGGCGAACAGCAGCACGTTGCCCTTTCCCTGGGCCGACACCAGCAGCCACGCACTGCCTGCCACCCGCGCACGATTGCGCTCGGACAGGTAACCGTTGACCCGGGGTGACGCGTCGATGCGCACCACCGTCGAGAACGGATTCGCACTCGGCTGCAGCGTCACGCTGTTTTCCTTGTTCACCGCCAGCTGCCGGCCCGGCACGCCGAACGCCAGGGGATGGCTGGTATCGACATCGGCGCTGAGGATGTTGCCGCTCACCCGCTCGATCGCAGCGATGTCGCGCTGGTCACCGAAGGCGCGACGGTTTTCGTCGCCGGCCTCTTCGTCCTTGCCGGTCTTCTCGCCATCGGCGAGCTTCTGTTCGATCGCCCACTTCGACGCGCTGCCATAGGTCACCAGCGAGCCGCCGGCCTGCACCCAGCGCTTCAGTGCGGCCACGGCAGTCGCATCGACACTGTTGTAGGTGCCACCGGACAACACGAGGGTGGTGTAGCGATCCAGCGGAACCTTGCCCAGCTGCTGCGGATCCAGCTTGCTGGCCGGCAGGTGCAGGTGCTGGTCCAGCAGGAACCAGGCCGATCCGATCTCGGTGGCCGCCACGCCTTCGCCCATCACCAGTGCCACGGCCGGCTTGCGCAGTGCCTTCACGCCATCGCTGCCGAGATCGATGCCCTCGCGGCTGCGGCCACTCGACAACGCATGCACCTGTACGCCTGAAGCACGTGCCGCCGCGGCCACCGCGTCGAGCAGGGCCGCCCCCTGCAGTGGCTGGCCGGCGACCGGAACGACGATGCTGCCAGCCGCGAAAGCCACATCGCCCTGTGCGGTTCCGGCGGTGAACGGCTGGAATGCAGCGCGGGCGGCCAGTCCCCTGCCCTGCAGCTCGGCCAGCGCACGGCTGGCGTTGTAGTCACGCCAGTCGATGGCATAGGCGAACCCCGCCTGGCCGCCGACGACCGCGCCCTGCAGCGGTGGCAGCTCGCTCACCTGTGCACCGCCGTCGATGCGGCTGCGGCTGCCGGCGAAGGCCACGCCGTAGGCCGGCGCGATGGCGTAGCTGGTGCTGCCATAGAACACGTCGCCCTTGATCGGCGGCGTCTCGGCGAAGATCGAGTGCACCAGGCGGAACTGCGCCTGCTGCACGGGCACGACATAGGCACTGCCGGCCTGGAAGCGCTTCCCCTCGACGGTGACATCGCGATCCAGCGCGCGTACCTCGATCCGGTGCAGGAGCAGCAGTTCAAGCAGGCGCCGGGTCAACGCCGGATCATGCGCGTCGCCGAACACGAAGGTCTTCTGCGGCTGCTGCGCGGCCTGCTTCAATGCGCTCTGGAAGAAGGTCTTCTGCAGGTCGAACAGGCCACTGCGCTCGGCCACCGCACCGCGCACCGTGCCCAGGCCGGTGGCGACCTGATTGCGGATGGTGAACGGGAAGGTCAGCAGCCCGTTCACCGACTCCTGCACCCGTCCCCGCGAACTGGCCTGCTCGACGGTGACACCGACCGCGCCATGGAAGTCCGGATAGGTCGAGCCATACACCGGCGAGAAGTTGTCGAAGTTCTCCCCCGTGTAGTACAGCGACCCCAGTGCGTCCAGCGCCTGTGCGTGGTACGTGGCCAGCGTCCTGTTGAACTCGTAGGAGGCGGCCGGGATCAACGGGCTGTGCATGCTCTTCGGCGAAGGCTCGAAGTAGTACGTGCTGTCCTTGCCCATCTCGTGGAAGTCGATCTGCACGTTCGGGTACCACTGGTGGAAGGCGGCCACCTTCGGCCGCGAATCCTGCTGGGTCAGCGCCAGCCAGTCGCGGTTGAGATCGGTGAAGTAATGGTTGGTGCGGCCCTGCGGGAACGGCTCGACATGCTCCTTGTCAGCCGGATCGGCCGAGGCCGGGTCCGATGCCCAGGCGTTGTGCCAGTTGGCGGCACGGTCGCGTCCGTCCGGATTCTGCGCCGGGTCGAACAGCACCACCGCCTGCTGCAGCCATTGCTGGGTTTCACTGCTGCGATTGGCCACCAGGTAATACGCGGTGAGCATCGCCGCTTCGCCGCTGGAGGTTTCATTGCCGTGCACACTGTAGCCCAGCCAGACCACCACCGGGCTGTCACCGGCTGCGCTGCGCGGTTGTGCCGGATCGACCAGGGTCGCGTGCTGCTGGCGGATCTGTTCCAACCGCGCCTGGTTGCTGGCCGCGGTGATGGTGGCAATCAGCAGGGGGCGGCCTTCATAGCTGCGTCCAATGTGCTGGACGCGGATCCTGTCCGAATGCCTGGCCAGTTCCTCGAAATAGGCGACCAACTGGTCGTGGCGGGTGTAGCGGCTGCCGATCGGATAGCCGAGGAACTGCTCCGGCGTGGGAATGGCGCTGTCGAACGCGCCGGCCTCGCTGGCCTGCGGGAAGAAATAGGCGCTCTGCGCCTGCGCGGACAACGCGGGGAACACTGCGCTGGCAGCGGCGATCAGCAACGGAAGAACGGCACGGCGGTGGAAGGACACGGTGACTCCCCGGAAACAGGACGGCAGAGGGCAACGTGGCCGGTCACGGCAGGTGACCGGCCACGGCGGTGGATCAGAAGCGGTAGTCGAAGCCCAGCGTGAAGTAGCGACCCCGCAGGTCGTACTGGGTGAAGTCATACGGCGCACGGATGCCCGGGAACGACGCATCGTAGGGCGGCGTCTTGTCACCCAGGTTCTGCACCTTGGCGTACAGGGTCAGGCTGTCGATGCCGGTGTACCCCAGGTACAGGTCGTACTGGCTGTAGCTGCCGACACGCTGCTGCACGGCCTTGGCGGCGGTACTGGCTTCCTGCCGATAGCTGCTGGTGTAGTACCAGGTCACCGCCGCGTTGAAGTCGCCGTACTTCCAGTCCAGCGTGGTGGTGGCCTTGTCCTTGGGCAGGGTGGCGCCGAGGTTGCTGCCGGCGTAGTCGACCAGGGGCCCACCGACCACGGTCGGACGGCGGTAGTCACGGACGTGGGTGTAGGCCGAAGACAGGGTGAAATCTCCCAGGCGCGCCGTCGGAATGCGCTGGCGCAGTTCCACGTCGATGCCCGATGTCTTCAGCTCGCTCAGGTTCTGGTAGCGGTTGTAGACGGCCTGCAGCTTGCCGCGCTCATCGCGCTGCACGGCACCGGCAACGTTGTCGTTGATCAGCGTCTGCGTGTTGTTGGTGCCGACCAGGTTGTCGAGCTGGATACGGTAGTAGTCGACACTCAGATTGGTGTTCGCCCACGGTGACAGCACCACGCCGAAGTTCACGCTCCTGGTGCGCTCCGGCTTCAGGTCACTGTTGCCCACGGTGAAGAACGTCGGGCTCTGCCGCGAGCCCGGCACATCCGGGTCGCGCGGATCGACCACGCTGCCGTAGGAGATGCTGGTGCTGTTGGAGTTCTCCGACAGCGAGGGCGCACGGAAGCCCTTCGAGGCCGACGCGCGCACCAGCAGGAAGTCCAGCGGTTGCCAGCGCAGTCCGAGCTTCGGCGAGAACGCATCGCCGAAGTCATCGTAGTGATCGGCACGCGCAGCGGCGGACAGTTCCAGGGTCGAGGCCAGCGGCACGTTCACTTCCGCGTACGCAGCGCTGACCTGGCGCTCGCCGTGCACCTCGGCGATGGCCGGACGCACCTGCAGGCCGGCATCGATCTGCCAGGGGTTGTTCGAATCGAGCTTCTCGCGGCGCCACTCGGCGCCAGCGGCAAAGCCGATGTCACCGGCCCAGGTGCGGCCCAGGCTTCCCGAGATCTTCGCATCGACACCCTGCAGCTTCGATTCGGCCGGACGCAGCGTGGCGATGTTGATCGCATCACGCACCGACTGCGGGGTGGCCGCCGGGTCGAGCAGATTGTAGCTGCCGCTGGCCAGCGCATCGGCCAGCGCCCAGCGGTTGGCGAAGCCGCCCGAGACGGTCTCACGCTCGCTGCTGCGCGCGCCGAACGCCGCCACTTCCCAGTCCCAGTTGGCGGTGGTGCCGCGCAGGCCGAACACGCCGCGATAGGCGGTGGAGCGGTTGGTCTTGATGGTGCCGCCGAGATCGAAGAACGTGTACTCGATCGGCACGGCACGCCCGTAGGGATTGTACGGATTGCCCGCCGGCAGCTGCGACGACACCGGCTCGGCCAGGCCGGTCTCGGCATTCAGGGCGAAGCGGCCGCTTTCCAGGGTGAAGAACGGGCTGCTGCCGAACCAGGCCGCGCTCTTGATCTGGCTGTACAGCACTTCACCGAACGCTTCGACGTTGTCGCCCAGGCGGAAGGTGCCGTTGGCATAGGCCTGGTAGCGCTTCGTGGATGGAATCAGCGTGGTGTACGGCGCTTGGTTGAAGCCGCAGGTGTCGCCAGCCAGGCCGTCGATCGGAGCGCTCGCAACGCGCGTGGTCCCGGTGGGGCAGTTGCCGTTGGCGTCGAGCATCGGCACCGACACGCCATTGATCAGATAGCGCGCACCCTTGGCTGACCAGCCGTTCCAGCGCCCGCCCGGCAGGTCGGTGTAGATGCCGCTCTTGGTCAGATCGCGCTCGTCCTGGTCCAGGCGATCGCGGTTGTAGCCCTGCAGACTGAACAGGATGTTGTAGCCATCGCTGTCCAGATCACCGAGGCCACCGACGAACTTCAGGTTCTGCTCGCGCAGGCCCCCTTGGTCGGCGCCTCCGAAGCTGCCACCGATCTCGGCACCTTCGAAGTTCTGGCGGGTGATGATGTTGACCACGCCGGCCACGGCATCGGAGCCGTACACCGCCGAAGCACCATCCTTGAGCACTTCGATGCGCTCGACCGCGACCAGCGGCAGGGTATTGAGGTCGACGAAGGTATCGGACAGGCCACCGGCCGGGAAGCCGTAGTTCGCCACGCGACGGCCGTTGAGCAGCACCAGTGTGTTCTTCGGAGACAGGCCGCGCAGGCCGATGCTGGCCGAGCCGGAGGCCCAGCCGTTGTTGGTGGTCTCGTTGTTGGCATTGCCGGTGTTGGCGGAGATCGAGCGCAGCACATCGGCGACGGTGGCCTTGCCGGTCTGTTCCAGCTGCTGGCGGCCGATCACCTGCACCGGGTTGGACGCCTCGGTATCGGCGCGCTTGATGTTGGAACCGGTGACGCGGACGGCGGCCAGGGTACTGGCTTCGCCACTGGCGGCAGCGGTGGTTTCGGCGGCGGCGGACAATGGCGCGGCCAGAGCGGCGGCCAGGGCCGCCACGAGCAGGGTGTGCTGGGGCATGACGATGTGTGGGGTGGTGGTAGGGCGACGAAGTTCCGCAGTAATCCATGACTGGCCGGGGCCCGACCAATAACATCTCTTCATACGGATATAAGAGAAGCTAACATCTCTTCATCCGGATGGAAATAGTCACTCCGCTTCGAGGCCGGCGCGATCCCGGTCGGATGCGACAGCAGCGGCGTACAATCCGCTCATGGAAATCTTCAAAGTCTTCATGCTTGAGGCGGCCCACCGCCTCCCGAACGTACCGCCGGGGCACAAGTGCGCGCGCCTGCATGGCCACTCCTTCCGGGTGGAACTGAAGGTCGAGGGCGAACCCGGCGCGCAGACCGGCTGGATCATGGATTTCGGGGACGTGAAGGCGGCCTTCCAGCCGATCTACGAACGCCTGGATCACCACTACCTCAATGACATCCCCGGCCTGGAAAACCCGACCAGCGAGAACCTGGCGGTGTGGATATGGAACGAACTCAAGCCCGCGCTGCCGGCGCTGAGCGAGATCACGGTCCACGAGACCTGCACCTCCGGCTGCCGGTACCGGGGCCCCAGCACCTGAACAACTCATTGATATCTAAAGATTTCTAAAGGCGCCTTGGGAGCCTTTATGATTTTTGTTGCAATGCGGCATCATCGGCGTATGCTGCAATGCATCAAGTCCTTTCCTGACGCCCATGACCGCCGCCTTCAGCGATCGCTTCAGTGATGCCACCCGCCAGCTGGCCGCCGCCGCAACGCGCGCGAACCGGTTGGCGCTGGAGAACGCTGAAAGCATGTTCGGCGTGCAGCTGAAGGCACTGGAACGCAACCTGACCGCGACGGGCGGCTGGCTCGGCGAGCTGGCACGAAGCGAAGATCCGGCCGGATTGCTGTCGCAGGGCGCTCAGCTGTGGCAGGACAACCTGCAGCGGTTTGGGCAGGCCCAGCAGGACGTGGTCGGTCTTGGCCTGCTGGCTGGACGCTCCTGGTCCGAGCTGGTGCAGGGCTACAACGAATCAACAGCGGACGCGACCGGCCACACGCCCTGACGCGACGCTTTCGCTCATTGCATGGGTCCCTCCCCCCATGCAATCCGGACCCGGCAGATCCCTCCCTCTGCCGGGTCTTTTTTTATTCCTCGCCTGCGTGCAGATGCGCGTCTTCGCCCGAGCGGATCGCGAGCGCAAAGGCCTCGCGCCGGCCGGCAACGTGTGGGCAAATGTCCCCCGGCGCCGGCCTGTGGCCATCGCCTCCTCCTTTACTTTGCCCACACGCTGCCGACCACCACGATGCTCGGCTTGCGGCGCGTAGTGCCGTCGCTTCCGCACCTCTGCGCACCGATAACCCTGCACGCCGGGCGGCTGCCCTTGTGGGCGAAGTCAAGGAGGAGGGGACGGCCACCGGCCGGCACCGGGGGACATTCGCACGCAAGGGCATCCGCCCGGCGCCACACGGAAAAACGCACATACGTGCGCACAGAGGCAAACACCGCCACCCGGAAACCAGCTGCGCCTAGGCCACCGCCGCCGACTCCGCCCGCGGCAGCTCGAACACGAACGTCGCCCCTGCCTCACTGTCGCGCAGCGCGATGCTGCGGCCATGCAGCTGCACGATACGCTGCACGATCAGCAGCCCCAGGCCACCGTTCTCGCCCCGTCGCGCCCCCAACGCAGCAGGCGCCTGGAACAGCTGCGCACGCACCGCAGCAGCAACGCCGGGACCGTCATCAGAGACGATCACCTCCACGCTGTCAGCCACCGCGCGCAGCCGCACCTCGATCCGCCCTCCCTCCGGCGCATGGCGCAGGGCGTTGTCGAGCAGGTTGGTCAGCACCCGCTCCACCAGACCCAGGTCCGCACGTACCAACGGCAACCCCTGCGGAAAATCCGCGTGCAACTGCTGGCCGCGCGCCTGCGCCGCCAGCTCGAACTTCTGCAGCACGTCCTGCAGCAGCTCGGGCAGCGCGAACACCTCCCACTCCAGCCGCACCTCGCCGTGTTCCAGGCGTGCCAGCTCGAACAGCGCGCGCGCCAATCGCCCGACCTTCGCACTCTGCGCCAGGGCAATACCCAGATAGCGCCGGCGCTCCTCCGGCGACAGCGTCGCGTCCTTCAACGCCATCGTCTCAAGGTAGCCATGCAGTGAAGACAGCGGCGTGCGCAGATCATGCGAAATGTTGGCCACCAGCTCGCGCCGCTGCAGGTCCTGCTGGCGCAGCTGCTGCCACTGCTCACCCAACCGCTGCGCCATCTGCGCATGTGCATGTTCGAGGATGACCAGTTCATCGCGCTCACCCGGCCGCAGCGGGCCGGGCGGCGGCAGCGGCGTCGGCGCATCGATGTCGAATGCCTGGATGCGACGTGTCAGGCGGCGCAGCGGCCGGGTCACCCAGTAGAACGCCACCAGGCCGGCCAGCAGGCCCAGGCTGCCCACCAGCATCACCGACCACAAAGTGGTGTTCCACTGGTTGCTGGCGGCGAGGTCGTCGGCGAGCATCTGCCGGTGCTCGCCCACCAGCACCACGTAGACGTAGCCGGCCTGCCGCCCCTGCACCACCAGCGGCGCCACGCTGAACACCTTGCGACCCTCGCTGCTGCGCGGATCGTCGCCCAGGATCGGCAGGGGCGCGCCCGCCAGCAGACGGCGCAGCGGTGCCACGTCCACGCGGTTGCGCATCAAGTGCCCGCTGGGTGCGTCGTGGCCGAGAATGCGACCCTGGTCGTCCAGCAGGTACACCTCGACGCTGGGGTTGACCGCCATCAGTTGCCCGAACAGCGCACGCACCGCCGCATCGCGCATGCCGCTGGTATCCATCAGCTCACTGCGCTGCGCGATGTGCTCGGCCAGCCCCAGCGACAGCCGCTGCACGACTTCCTGCTCGTGCCGTGTGTTCGAGCGCATCTGCAGCGCCAGCAGCGCCATGCAGCACGTCAGCATCAGCGCCGCGATCACCGCGGCCAGCTTCTGCCACAGGTTCGGCCGGATCATGCCGCCGCTCCGGCCGGGTCCACCAGCTTGTAGCCCCGGCCCCAGACCGTCAGCAGCCGCCGCGGGTTGGCCGGATCGGTTTCGATCTTGCTGCGCAGGCGGTTGATATGGGTATTGACCGTATGCTCATAGCCATCGTGCTGGTAGCCCCAGACCTGGTTGAGCAGTTCCATCCGCGCGAACACCTGGCCGGGATGGCGCGCGAAGAACAGCAGCAGGTCGAACTCGCGCGGCGTCAGTTCCAGCGGCCTGCCATCCACGTCGGCAGTACGCGCGACCGGATCCAGCTGCAGTCCTCCCAGCTCGATGGCACCGGCATCGATGCGCGCGTTCTGCGCCATGGCCTCGGCGCGACGCAGCAGGGCACGCACGCGCGCGACCAGCTCCGGCATGGAGAATGGCTTGGCCAGATAATCGTCGGCGCCGAGTTCCAGGCCGACGATGCGCTGGGTTTCGCTGCCGCGTGCACTGATGATGATGATCGGGACATAGCGCGCCATCGCCCGTGCGCGCTGGCAGACCTGCAGGCCATCGACACCGGGCAGCATCACGTCCAGCACCAGCGCGTCCCACGGGCCTTCCTGTTCGAGCAGGCGCAGCCCGCCATCACCGCTGTCGGCGTGGGCGACCTCATACCCCTCATCGCCCAGGTGCATGCGCAGCAGGTCGGCGATGTGGGCATCGTCTTCAACGATCAGGACACGTTTCGCGGACATCGGCAGCTCGGGCCAAGGGAGGCTGAGCGCATTGTGGCGCGGGATCGCCGCCGATACCTCACGAAAAATTGAATCCTGCGTGAGGATTCGTTGACCGGAGCAGGCGCAGCATGGCCCCGTCGCCCCTTCCCGGAGTCCGCCATGCCCCTCACCCGCCGTCATCTGCTGGGTCTGGGCGGTATCGCCACCACCGCCGGCCTCCTCGGTCTCGGGGCCTGCAGCCGCGCCGCGCCAGCGGCAGCAGAAACGCGCCCTGCGCGACAGTTCGAGATCATGCGCAGTGATGCTGACTGGCGCCAGCGGCTGACCCCGGCCCAGTACGCAGTGCTGCGCCAGCAGGCGACCGAACGCCCTTGGAGCAGCCCGCTCAACAAAGAACACCGGCAAGGCACGTTCACCTGTGCCGGCTGTGCGCTGCCGCTGTTCTCTTCGTCCACCAAGTTCGAGAGCGGTACTGGCTGGCCCAGCTTCTGGGCACCGTTGCACAACGCTATCGGTGAGGACCGCGACGTCACCTTTGGCATGCTGCGGGTGGAAGTGCATTGCCGCCGCTGCGGCGGCCATCTGGGCCATGTCTTCAACGACGGCCCACGCCCTACCGGCCTGCGCTACTGCATGAACGGCGCGGCGCTGGCCTTCCAGCCCGGACCTGCTGCGCATGACAGCGATGCGGGCTGGCGCGTGCCGGTGGGATCGTCCCCTGCTTCTGGAGCCCGATGATGCTGCTGTTGCTGCTTGCCTATCTTGGCGGTGTGCTGACCCTGCTCAGCCCCTGCATCCTGCCGGTGCTGCCGTTCGTATTCGCGCGTGCTGACCGCCCGTTCCTGCGCAGCACCCTGCCGCTGCTGCTGGGCATGGCGCTGACCTTCACCCTCGTCGCCAGCCTGGCGGCGGTCGGCAGCCAGTGGGTGGCGCAGGCCAACCAGATCGGTCGCTGGATCGCCCTGCTGCTGATGGCGCTGTTCGCGGTGGCGTTGCTGTGGCCCGCACTGGCAGACCATCTGCTGGCGCCGTTGCAGCGTGTCGGCGCGCGGTTGAGCGCACGCGCGGACGCTGCCGATGCCGCCGGGCGCGGCGGTGCCTGGACGTCGCTGCTGATCGGCATCGCCACCGGCCTGCTGTGGGCCCCGTGCGCGGGCCCGATCCTTGGCCTGGTACTGACCGGGGCTGCGCTGCATGGCGCCAGCGCCAGCACCAGTACGCTGCTGCTTGCCTACGCGCTGGGTGCGGTCACCGCGCTGGCATTGGCGGTCTGGATCGGCGGCCGGGTGTTCCGCGCCCTGCAGGCACGGCTGGGGCTGGGCAATCTGCTCCGCCGCGTGCTCGGCGTCGCTGCGCTGCTGGCGGTCGTGGCCATTGCCCTGGGCTGGGACACCGGCCTGCTGACCCGGCTGTCCACCGTCAGCACCGCGCGTATCGAGCAGGGCCTGCTCGATGCGGTACCCGGCGCGCAGCCTTCCGCTCCACCGATGATGATGATGGGCCCGGCCACTGCAGGCAGCGAGGCACCGCTGCCGGTGGAAGGCACGCTGCCCGCCCTGGACGGCGCCACCGGCTGGCTCAACAGCCCACCGCTGGACGCCGCCCAACTGCGCGGCAAGGTGGTTCTGATCGACTTCTGGACCTATTCCTGCATCAACTGCCTGCGTGCGATGCCGTTCGTGCACGAGTGGCAGCGGCGCTACCGCGATCACGGCCTGGTGGTGATCGGTGTGCACACCCCCGAGTTCGCCTTCGAACGCGACCCGCGCAACGTCATGAAGGCCGTGCAGCAGTTGAAGGTCGACTATCCCGTCGCGCTGGACAACCAGTACGCGATCTGGCGTGCGTTCAACAACCGCTACTGGCCCGCCCACTACTTCGTCGATGCGCAGGGCAACATCCGCGGCCATCAGTTCGGCGAAGGCAACTATGCGCGTTCGGAGCAGGTGATCCGCCACCTGCTGGCCGAAGCCGGCCAGACCCGGCTGCCACCGCCGGCCGATCCGGCCGCAGCGGACCTGAAGGGCGTGGCCGCGCAGGCGGACATGGGCAACCTGCGCTCGCCGGAGACCTACCTGGGGCATGCGCGCGCCGAGCAGTTCGCCTCGCCAGGCGGGCAACGTGCGGACACGGCATTCGACTACGCGCTGCCACCCGCGCTGGCGCTGAACCAGTGGGGCCTGTCCGGCCGCTGGATCATCGACGACGAGGCGGCACGGCTGCAGCAGCCCGGAGGACGCATCGCCTTCCAGTTCCATGCCCGCGATCTGCATCTGGTGCTCGCGCCACGCCAGGACGGCACGCCGGTGCGCTTCCGCGTCTGGCTGGATGGTCGGCCGTTGCCCGCGGCCGACGCCGGCAGCGACGTTGGCAGCGATGGCAGCGGCGTGATCGACGAACACCGTCTGTACCAGCTGGTGCGCCAGCGCGGCGCCGTCGCGCCACACCGCTTCGAGATCGAATTCCTCGATGCCGGCGCCCAGGCCTACGCCTTCACCTTCGGTTGATCCGGGAGGACACGATGAAGATTTCGTTCGAACAGGGGATCGCCGCCGGCATTGCCGGGCTGGTCGCTACCGCACTGATTGCCGGGGTACTGCTGGTTGATCACGGTGCCATCGCCGCGCCGCTCGAGCGCAGCGCACAGGTGCAGGTGTTGCCTGCGCCCACCGGTGAAGCCGCATTCCGCGATGGCGGCACGCACGCCAGCGTAGTGTTTGCCGGCGGCTGCTTCTGGGGCGTGCAGGGCGTGTTCCAGCACGTCAAGGGCGTGAGCAACGCAGTCTCGGGCTACGTCGGCGGCAGCGCGGCGGATGCGCGCTATGAGCGTGTCAGCAGCGGACGCACCGGCCACGCCGAGGCGGTGAAGGTCGACTACGACCCGCGCCAGGTGAGCTACGGCCAGCTGATGCAGGTGTTCTTCTCGGTGGTGCATGACCCGACCCAGCTCGACCGGCAAGGCCCGGACCATGGCAGCCAGTACCGCTCGGCGATCTTCGTCGATGATCCCCGCCAGCAGGCGGCCAGCCGTGCCTACATCACCCAGCTGGGCCAGGCCGGAAGCTATCGCGCGCCCATCGTCACCCAGGTGGGGAGCGGCCAGCGCTTCTATCCGGCCGAGAGCTACCACCAGAACTACATGAGCAACTATCCGCAGGCCGCCTATATCCGCTACTACGACGCTCCGAAGCTGGCGGCACTGGGCAGGCAATTCCCTGCCCTGTATCGCCGGGATCCGGTGCTGGTGCCGATGCGTTGACTGCATGGTGCGCCAGCCCATGCAAAAAAAGGGGCGCGCGGCCATCCAGCCGCGCGCCCTTGAAATATCGGCGGGCACCGATCAGGCCCTGCCGACGAGGACATGCTAGGCTCGGAATCCTCATGGGTACAGCACCAGATGCGGCCGGAACCGATGGATACAGATCAACGCAGCAGCGCGTCCGCTCCTCGCTACCAGCGGCTGTCCGATGAGCTGGCCGAGGCCATCCAGGGAGGGCGCCTGCCGGTCGGCAGCCGCCTGCCATCGCTGCGGCAGATGGCAGCACAGCGTCAGCTCAGCCTCAATACGGTGATCGCCGCCTACCGCCAGCTGGAAGACGCCGGCCTGGTGGTTCCGCGGCCAAAGGCAGGTTTCGAAGTGGCGCCGCGACTGTCAGTGCCGCAACGGTCGCTGCGCGATGCGCCGTCGGCCCCCACCGCGCCGTTGCAGCAGGTGCTGATGGCACGCGTGCTGGAGGCGCAACGCCGTTCCGGGGTGATCGACCTCGCCTTCGCCGGGCCACGCGGGCGCCAGTTCTATCCTGGCGCCCAGCTGGCCCGGCACACCGCCCAGGTATTGCGCCACGGCCAGCAGACGGTCGAAACCTACGCACGCCCCAATGGCTCGCCGCGGCTGCTTGCGCAGATCGTGCGGCGCGGCCCGCGCATGGGCCTGCACACGCACAGCGATCGCCTGCTGCTGACCCACGGTGCGATGGAGGCGCTGCAGCTGGCACTGCGTGCGGTGACCCAGCCCGGCGATTCAGTGGGTATCGAAGCACCGTCGTACTTCAACCTGTATCCGCTGCTGGCCAACCTGGGCCTGCAGGCCATCGAACTGCCGACGCATCCGCAACAGGGCCTGGACGTCGATGCGTTGGAGGCGATGCTGGAGCACACACCGCTGGCCGCGCTGGTGCTGATGCCGACCGTGCACAATCCATTGGGCTGCACCATGCCGGTGGCGGCCAAGCAGCGTCTGGCCGAGCTGGTCAACGCGCGGCAGCTGCCGCTGATCGAGGATGCCGTGTACGCGGAACTGCAGTTCTGCGAGCCACCTGCGCCGCTGCTGAAGGCCTTTGACCGCGACGGCTGGGTGATGGTGGTCGGCGGTTTCTCGAAGACGCTGGCCCCGGACTATCGCATCGGCTGGCTCGACGGCGGGCGCTTCGCTGAACGCATCGCCCTGCTGAAGTTCCAGTCCACGGGCGGCGAGCCGCAGCTGCTGGGTGATGCCGTGGCCGCGTACCTGGAAGGGAGCGGATACGAACATCACCTGCACCGCATGCGACGCCTGTATCGCGAGCAGGTGGGACGGCTGCGCCAGCTCGTGGCCGAGCATTTCCCGCCTGGCACACGCGCCACGGAACCACAGGGTGGCTTCCTGCTGTGGCTGGAACTGCCGGGCGTGGACACCCGAGCACTGTTCGAGCGGGCGCTGGAAGAGGGCATCGTGTTCATGCCCGGCCAGGTGTATTCGCGCGGTCCGCGCTACCGGCACTGCCTGCGGCTGTCGTGCTGCCAGGCCTTCGACGCACGTTTCATCGCTGCCGTGGAGCGCCTGGGCGCCCTCGCGCGGGAGCTCGCGGCCGGTTGATCGCAGCGGGTCGCAGGCTCCGCTCTACGGGAACTCAGCCCTCATGCAGGTGCATCGCCAGGGCCTGAGCATCGGCGCCCGGCAGGTGCGGCAGCCGTCCCCAGCATGGCATCGGCAACCGCTGCACCAGCGTGGCCACGTTCTCGTCCTGGCGCTGCATGGCCGGATCGATGTGATTGCCGATCCAGCCCAGGCACTCCACGCCGCTGGCCTGCAAGGAGTGCGCGGTCAATCTCGCGTGGTTGACGCAGCCCAGCCGCAGGCCGACCACCAGCACGACCGGCAGACGCAGTGCCCGCACGATGTCGAGCTGGTCCAGGTGGACGGAGACCGGCGCCAGCCATCCCCCTACGCCTTCCACCACCACCACGTCGGCGGTGGCACGCAGGCGCTCGAACGCGGCGACGATCGGTGCCAGGGCGATGTCCACCCCGTCCTCGGCCGCCGCCAGTTCGGGAGCGATCGGCTGCCGCAGGGCATAGGGATTCACGTCGACGTAGTCCGGCACCGGCCGACTGGCCGCCTGCAGCGCCAGCGCATCCTCGTTGCGCAGGCCCTGCCCCAGATCCTGGCTGCCACTGGCCACAGGCTTCATTCCGACCGCTCGCAGGCCACGCCGGCGCAGGGCGTGCAGCAGCGCGGTGCTGGCCGCCGTCTTGCCGATCTCGGTATCGGTGCCGGTGACGAACAGCGCGGATGGCAGGGCAGCGGGCAACGGCATCAAAGGCTCCAGCGGGGCAACAGAGCGTGCATTATCGCTGGCCCGGCACGCTTGCTAGACTGCGGTCATGTTCGCCAATGCCTCGCTTACCGGCAGCAAGCCGGAACAATACGCCCAGTTGCTTGAACAGGCCCGTGGCCTGGTCCATGGAGAGTCCGACCGCATCGCCAACGCGGCCAATCTCTCGGCGCTGGTCTTCCACGCCCTGCCCGACCTGAACTGGGTGGGTTTCTATCTCTACGATGGCCAGGAGCTGGTGGTCGGCCCGTTCCAGGGGCTGCCGGCCTGCGTGCGCATTCCGCTGGACAAGGGCGTGTGTGGTGCCGCGGCCCGCCAGCGCGTGACCCAGCGCGTCGACGATGTCGATGCCTTTCCGGGCCACATCGCCTGCGACTCGGCCTCCCGCTCGGAACTGGTTGTTCCGCTGCTGCGCGGCGATGAACTGATCGGAGTCTTCGACATCGACAGCCCGAAGACCGGTCGCTTCGATGCCGATGACCAGGCCGGACTGGAAGCCATCGCGCGCGTCTTCGTCGAGGCGCTGGGATGAGTGCGCCGAAGCTGCGCAACATCGGTCCGAAAAGTGCGGCGTGGCTGCGCCAGGTCGGTCTGCGCAGCCGTGACGATCTGGCCGCCGTCGGCGCGGTGGGTGCCTTCGTCAAGGTCAAGCGCGCCGGCTTCAAGCCCAGCCTGAACCTGCTCTACTCGCTGGAAGGCGCCCTGCTGGACTGCCATTGGCAGGAACTGAGCGAGCCGCAGCGCGAGGCGCTGGTGCAGGACTACGAAGCGCGCATCGCCGCGCACCCGCTGAAGGCGGCCGGCCCGGCCTCGGGGCCGGTGCACGAGCAGCGATTCGACGCAGACGACGACGCAGAAGAAAACGTGGCCGGAAGCGCCGACGAGGACTGATCGGCGCCGGCCGGATCAGGGCTGCTGCAACTCCAGCAGCTCGCCCACCAGGCCTGCCTCGCCACGCTCCAGCCTGACCCGCAGGCGCGTACCGTGGTCGATGCGCAGCGCCCAGCACAGCGACATCGGCAGGCCGCAGACCTGTGACAGCACCATGCGCAGCGGGCCACCGTGGCTGACCACGACGGTCGGCAGCGGGTCGTCATCGTCGAGCAGTCGGTCGAGCGCACGCGCGATGCGCCGCTCGAAGTGCCCCCAGCTTTCGCCGTTGGGCGGCGGATACGCATGCGGATCAGCATGGAATGCCGCCAGCGCCTGCTCCGGCAGGTCGAACAGTGCCTGCCCGTCCCAGTCGCCGAAGTCGAGTTCTTCCCACTCCTCGTCCGCATCCACGTCCAGCCCGCGCGGGGTGGCCAGCGCCATCGCTGTGTGCAGTGACCGCAGGCGGGGCGAGCTGATCACCCGTTCCCAGGGCTGCGTGGCGTAGGCCTCCACCAGTTCCTGTGGCAGGCGGGCCAGCTGCGGTGGATCGCTGCGGCCATCGAGGTACTCGTCGCGACCGTTGCCGGCGTGGCGGACCAGGTCGAGGATCATGCATGCGTCCTGTGCAGGCAACGCGGGGACAGCGGAAAACGGGCGGACATCGGCAACGGCACCACGGGATCAAGCAGCAATTCTAGTGGCTGGGGATCATCAGCTCCACAGACATTGCCGCATATGCGCCGCACCGGGCATGCCGATGCCGTAGACTGCGCGCACTTCCAGGTGACCTGCGGCATGGCCGGCAGGTTGAAACGGGAAGCCGGTGACGCGTGAACCCACGCCATGCCGGCGCTGCCCCCGCAACGGTAAGCACGTCAGTTCCAGGCAGTACCGCCACTGTGCCAACAGCATGGGAAGGCGCCTGGACGGTGGCCTCGCGCCGCCTGGCGGCAAGCCCGGAGACCGGCCCGGAAGCCTCAGGTCGCGATGCGGTGGGCATGGCGCTGGATGTCCGCAGCACTGCCTGCGGCATCGGCGCTTGCCTGCCTCCGCGGCTCCTCCCCTTCGCCACGCGGGCGTGCGTGGCACCTGGAGTCCTCCGATGAAGCTGCAGTCCCGATTGCTTTCCCTGGCCGTATTGGCCGCCCTGCCCGCGTTGGCCCAGGCCGATGATGGCGCCCGCGCGCTCGATCCCATCCTGGTCACGGCCACCCGCACCCCCATCGCCCTGCAGGACAGCATCGCGCCTGCGCAGGTGATCGACCGGACGCAGATCGAGTCCAGCCAGGCCACTTCGCTGCAGGACCTGCTGCGTGGCCGCGCCGGCATCAACCTCACCAACGCCGGCGGCCTGGGCAAGCAGAGCTCGCTGTTCCTGCGCGGCACCAACTCCGGCCACACGGTGGTGCTGGTCGACGGCGTGCGCATCAACAGCGCCGATCTCGGCCTGGCGATGATCCAGGACCTGCCGCTGGCGCAGATCGAACGCGTGGAGATCGTGCGCGGCCCGCAGTCCAGCCTGTATGGCGCCGACGCCATCGGCGGTGTGATCCAGATCTTCACCCGCCGCAACCAGGGCGACTTCGCGCCACATCTGCAGCTGGGCGGTGGCAGCAATGGCCTGCGTGAGGCCAGCGGCGGCATCGGTGGCAGCAGCGAACGCGGCTGGTTCGGCGCCGACATCGCCTACCAGCATTCCGATGGCATCGATGCCTGCCGGGGCTCGGCCACGCTGTTCACCGGCTGCTTCGCCGACGAACCCGACCGCGACGGCTACCGCAACCTCTCCAAGAGCCTGCGCGGCGGCTACAACTTCAACGAGCAGTGGACGGTGGAGGGCAGCGCGCTGCGCGCCGACGGCCAGAACCACTACGACGGCTACTACAACTACTCCGAGACGCGCCAGCAGGTACTGTCCGGCAAGGTCCGCTACACGCCGGCCGAACGGCTGGTGCTGACCGCCAACGTCGGTCGCAGTGACAACGAATCGGACAACGTCGGCGCGGACGGCGTGCATGGCAGCGCGCAGACGCATCGTGACAGCGCGTCGCTGCAGGGCGACTTCGGCGTGGCCGAAGGCCAGCTGCTGAGTGCCGGCGTGGACTGGAGTGAGGACAACCTGGACGGCAGCAGTGCCGGCTATCGTGTCGACAGCCGTCGCAACACCGGTGTGTTCGTGCAGTACCAGGGGCGCTTCGGCCGGCACCAGTTGCAGGCCAGCGCGCGCAACGACGACAACGAGCAGTTCGGCAACCATGCCACCGGCAGCATCGGCTGGGCGATGGAGCTGGATCACGGCCTGCGCATCAACGCCAGCTACGGCACGGCCTTCAAGGCACCCACCTTCAGCGACCTGTATGACCCGTGGAGCGGCGTGCCGACACTGGATCCTGAGAAGTCGAAGAGCGCCAACCTGGGCATTTCGCAGCAGGGCCAGGGCTGGCGCTGGGGCCTGGATGTGTACGAGACCCGCATCGATGACCTGATCACCTACGATGCAGCCACCTTCAGGATGCAGCAGGTGGAGAAGGCGCGCATCCGCGGTGCCGAACTGACCGGCGGCGTCGTGCTGGCCGGCTTCGACATCGCTGCACAGCTGAGCTACACCGACCCGCGCAACCGCACGAACGGCAGCAGCCAGTTCGACAACTGGCTGCCGCGCCGTGCACAGCAGACGGCACGGCTGGATGTGGATCGCCGCTTCGGCGCATTCCGTGCCGGCCTGACCGTACAGGGTGCGGGCAAGCGCTATGACGATGCCGCCAACACGGTGAAGGTCGGCGGCTATGGCACGTTGGATCTGCGCGCCGAGTACGCGCTCACGCCATCGTGGTCGCTGCTGGCCCGGGCAACCAATGTGTTCGACCGCAGGTACGAGACCGTGGCGTGGTTCAACCAGCCGGGCCGCGAGTATCAGCTGAGCGTGCGCTACCAGCCGAAATGAGCAGGCGCGCCGGGCGCAGGCCCGGCGCTATACCCGGATGCGCGCGGCCAGGCCCGGCAGTTCGCGCAGATCGTCGATCACCGCCACCGCAGCTGCGGTGGCCAGGTCCAGGCCACGCGGATAACCGTAGCGCACCAGCACGATCGGCATTCCCGCGTCTTCCGCCGCGCGATAATCGGTCAACGAATCCCCCACCATCAGGCATGCATCCACCGGCAACCCGAAATGTGCAGCGATGTGCCGCAGTGGGTCGCCGCTGGGCTTGCGCTGCGGCAGCGAATCGCCGCCCAGCACCAGCGCGAACGCATCGCCGATGCCCAGATGCTGCAGCAGCGGCGGCACCAGCGCTGCAGGCTTGTTGGTGCAGATGGCCAGCGGCACAGCGCGTTCCCGCAGCTGCGCCAGTGCTTCGGCCACACCGTCGAACAGGCGTGGGCTGCGCAGCAGGCACTCACGGTAATGCACCATGAACACCGGCATGACCTCGGCCAGATCGACCTGCCGCCCTGCGGCATGCACGGCCTGCTCGACCAGCCGGCGGACACCGTCGCCAATCCAGCCCAGCACGGTGGCTTCCGGCACACGGGCCAGGCCGATGTCCTCCAGCGTGCGGTTCAGGGCTTCGGCGATATCGGCGGCGCTGTCGACCAGCGTGCCATCGAGGTCGAATACGACCAGCGGATAGGGATACGACACGCAACGCACCTGTACGACGTGGGGCCGCTCATTGTATGCCGTGTGCGCATCGCACCGGGATGTCATGCAGGTTCCACACGCGCCGGTCGCCAGTCCAGATCCTGGAAGGCCGGGCTGGCGAAGCACTCGCCCAGGAAGTCGAGGAACCGCCGCATGATCGCCGACTGCTGGCGACGCGATACGTACACCGCATGAATGCCCAGCTCGTCCAGGGTATACGCCGGCAGCAGTTCCACCAGCTCGCCACTGCGCAGCAACGGCGCCACCTGGTAGGTGGGCAGCATCGCAATGCCGGCGCTGGCGCGAACGGCTTCGAGCAGCAATGACGCTTCGTTGGCGCTGATGTTGCCGCCCACCGCCACCGACTGCGAACGTCCGTCGCGGTGCAGGTGCCACAGGCTCTTGCCCACGTAGTGATGGGTCAGGCAGTTGTGTGCGGCCAGATGTTCCGGGGCGGTCGGCGTGCCGCGCACCTCCAGGTAACCGGGCGTGGCGCACAGCACCGAGCGGCATGTGGCCAGCCGCCGCGCGATCAGGCTGGGGTCGATCTGCCGGGCGATGCGTACCGCCAGATCCACCCGCTCCTCGACCAGATTCACCGTGCGATCGACCAGCAGCAGTTCGATGCGCGCCGCCGGATGGCGCTTGACGAAGTCGGCCACGGCGCGCGCCAGATGGCTCTGCCCGAACGAGACGCTGGCGGTCACCCGCAGCGTGCCATGCGGTTCGGGATCGTCGCTGGCCAGTTCGCCCTGCAGCGCCTCGCCGATCTCCAGCATCTGCCGGAAGCGCGCCAGCGCCGCCTCCCCCGGGCCGGTCAGGCTGACCCGGCGCGTGGTCCGGTGCAGCAGGCGCGCCCCCAGCCAGGCCTCCACCTCGGCGAGGTAACGGGTGACCATCGCCCGCGACATGTCCAGCACCTCAGCGGCGGCCGTGAGGCTGCCGCGCTCGGCCACCTCGATGAACACGGTCATGGCGGTCAGTCGATCCATCTGCTCGATCCATGCAACAAACAAGCGCGTTATACGCTGTTTTTCGGACAATTGCAGCGTCCTACAGTGGCCCCGTCGTCTTCCCCTCCCCTTGCTTATGGAGTTCGCCATGAAAATCGCCCTCGTCGGTGCCACCGGCAACATCGGCCGCCAGATCGCGCGCCACGCGCTGGCCGCCGGCCACGAATTGACCCTGATCGTGCGCAGCACGCAGGACCTGCCGGCGGAGCTGGCCGGTGCCCATCCGGTGATCGCCGCGCTGGATGATCCCGACGCACTGGCCGCGGCCATCGCCGGCCACGACGTGCTGGCCAGCGCCTACGGGCCACGTCCGGGCGATGACATCAGCCGCGTCGGCGAAGTGGCCGGACAGCTGGCAGCCGCGGCACGCAAGGCCGGGGTGCCGCGCCTGGTCGTGGTCGGCGGTGCCGGCAGCCTGGAAGTGGCACCGGGTGTGCAGCTGGTCGATACACCGGATTTCCCGGAGGCGTACAAGCCTTATGCCCTGGCCCACCGCGAAGCACTCAAGCGCCTGCAGGCGGTAGACGACCTCGACTGGACCTTCTTCTCGCCGGCCGCGGAAATCGGACCGGGCGAAGAGCGTGGCCAGTACCGCGTGCAGGCCAAGGCCTTCCTCGCCGACGCCAGCGGCCACAGCCGCATCAGCTACGCCGACTATGGCGCTGCCTTCGTGGCGGAACTCGAGGCGCATGCCTTCCCGAAGCAGATCATCACTGCGGCGTACTGATCGACCTACATGCCGGGCATGGCCCGGCGCTGCACAAGGAGTTCCGCATGCGTTCCGTTGCCCTGCTGCTTCCGCTTGCACTGGTCACCAGCTTCGCCAGCGCCCCGCTGCTGGCCGCACCGGCTGCCCCGGCGCCGGCCACGGCGGCGAAATCACAGCTGCACCTGCAGTACTTCCATCCTGGCCCGCAGGCGATGTTCTCCGTGTCATCGGTGCTGATCGAAGGCCGCCACGATGCGATCCTGGTCGACGCGCAGTTCGCGGCCAGCGACGCGCGCAGGCTGGTCGAGCTGGTCCGTGCCAGCGGCAAGCAACTGACCACGATCTACATCAGTCATGGCGATCCGGATTACTACTTCGGCCTGGGCACGCTGCAGGACGCCTTCCCGCACGCACGCATCGTCGCCACTGCGCAGACCGTGGCCCACATCCAGCAGACCCACGCCGGCAAGCGTGCCTACTGGGGCCCGAAGATGGGGGCCGACGCACCGGCGCGCATCGTTGTACCGCAGGTGCTGGAGGGCGATGCGCTGCTGCTGGAAGGGCAGCGCCTGCCCTTGATCGGACGCGATGGCCCTACGCCGGACCGCAGCGTGCTGTGGGTGCCTTCACTGCGCGCGATCGTCGGTGGCATCCCCGTGGTCGCCGGCGAGCATGTGTGGATGGCCGACACGCAGACCCCGAAGTCGCATGCCGACTGGCTGCAGACCCTGCAGCGACTGCAGGCACTGAAGCCGCAGGTGGTGGTACCGGGCCATTACGCGCAAGGGGCAGCGCTGGATGCCAGTGCGCTGCGCTTCACCGCCGGGTACATCCGTGCGTTCGATGCGGAAGCGGCCAAAGCGAAGGACAGCCAGGCGCTGGTGAAGGCGATGCAGGCGCGTTACCCGCGGCTGGAGGGCGTGGAATCGCTGCAGCTGAGCGCGAAGGTGGCCAAGGGTGAAATGCAGTGGCCGTGAGGCAGGACCGCGGTCAGGGGCGCTGCGGATCGTTCGACGCCTGCTCGAACAGCTCCCCCTGCACCACCGGTTCCTTGTCGCGGAAACCGCCCAGGCCGACGCCCACCAGGCGATAGCGCGTGTCGGCCGGCAGGTCCACGCGCGCGCGCAGCGCCAGCGCGGCATCGCGCAGCTCCTCCATCGATTCCGGCGGGCGGTCCGGGGTGAAGCTGCGGGTGAGGATGCGGAACTGCGCCGTCTTCAGCTTCAGCACCACGGTGTGGCCCACGCGTTCCGTCCGGCGCGTGGCGTTCCAGGTTTTCTCTGCCAGCTGCACGATGGCCTCGCCCAGGTCTTCAAGCAGCAGGTCCTCGGCAAAGGTGTCCTCGGAAGAGATCGACTGCACCGGCTGGTCCGGCTCCACCGGCCGTTCATCGACGCCGCGTGCACGGTTGTAGAGGCTGCGGCCGAAGCTGCCGAACGCGTCCTCCAGATCCGCCAGCGCCCATTGCCGCAGGTCACCGCAGGTGATGATGCCGCGCGCCGTCAGTTTGCCTTCCATCACCTTGCCCACGCCGGGCACGCGGCTGACCGGCAGCGGCGCCAGGAATGCGTCCACCCGTTGCGGTGGAATCACGAACTGGCCGTCGGGCTTGCGCCAGTCCGAGGCGATCTTGGCCAGGAACTTGTTCGGCGCGATGCCCGCTGAAGCGGTCAGCTGGGTCTCGTCGCGGATCTGTGCGCGGATCGTGCGTGCGATCTCGGTTGCCAGCTCGATGCCACTTTTCGGCTCGGTCACGTCCAGATAGGCCTCATCCAGCGACAGCGGCTCGACCAGGTCGGTATGGCGCAGGAAAATCTCGCGCACCTGGCGCGACACGGCCTTGTAACGCGCGAAGTCCGGCGGCACGAAGATCGCGTCCGGGCACAGGCGCTCGGCACGCATCGCCGGCATCGCCGAACGCACGCCGAACACGCGCGCTTCGTAGGACGCCGCGCATACCACCGAGCGCGCACCGCGCCACGCCACCACCACCGGCCTGCCGCGCAGTGAGGGATCGTCGCGCTGCTCCACCGACGCGTAGAAGGCGTCCATGTCGACGTGGATGATCTTGCGCAGTCGGGTCATGTCAGGTGTACGGGGCGGGTTCGGCGTGGGTGGGCCACACGCCGAGGTATGGTCGTTGCACATCAACAGGATGCGCGTATTCCATTGAAAACACTACGGTTGCGTACGGTTGAAATGTTTGATCGGCAGCGCTTCCAAGGGCATTCTCGAGCACTTGTATCCCTGTTCGTCGCTTCCAGGATTGCGTTTCATGACTCGTCTCCACGCGTTCAACCGCGACCAGCTGCTGGCCAGCGCACGCGGTGAACTGTTCGGCGCCGCCGCCGGCCGTCTGCCCAACGACCCGATGCTGATGTTCGACCGCATCACCGACATCCGCGAGGACGGCGGCCCGCATGGCAAGGGCATGGTACGCGCCGAACTGGATATCCGCCCGGACCTGTGGTTCTTCGGCTGCCACTTCATCGGCGACCCGGTGATGCCCGGCTGCCTGGGCCTGGATGCGATGTGGCAGCTGACCGGCTTCTACCTGACCTGGCTGGGTGCTCCCGGCAAGGGCCGCGCCCTGGGCTGCGGCGAGGTCAAGTTCACCGGCCAGGTACTGCCGGACGCCAAGCGCGTGCGCTACGAGATCGACATCACGCGCGTCATCAACCGCAAGCTGGTGATGGCCCAGTCCGACGCCCGCATGTATGTGGACGATCGCGAGATCTACAACGCTCGCGACCTGCGCGTGGGCCTGTTCACCGAAACCGGGAGCTTCTGATGCGTCGTGTCGTCATCACCGGCATGGGCATCACGTCCTGCCTCGGCAATGATCTGGATACCGTCTCTTCCGCACTGCGCGAGGGGCGTGCCGGCATCACCGCATTGGCCGACCACGCCGAAGCGGGCCTGCGCAGCCAGATCGGCGGCCGTGTCGACCTCGACCTGGACGCCCTGATCGACCGCAAGCAGAAGCGCTTCATGAGCGATGCAGCAGCGTTCGCCTACATCGCCATGCGCGATGCCATCGCCGATGCCGGGCTGGACGAGGCGCAGGTCAGTGGCCTGCGCACCGGCCTGATCGCCGGCTCCGGCGGCGGCTCCAGCGAGTGGCAGATCGGCGCGGTCGATCTGCTGCGTGCACGTGGCGTGCGCAAGGTCGGCCCGTACATGGTGCCGCGCACGATGTGCTCCACCGTGTCGGCGTGCCTGGCCACCGCGTTCCAGATCAAGGGCGTGAGCTACTCGCTGTCGGCGGCCTGCGCGACGTCGGCGCACTGCATCGGCGCCGCCGCGGACATGATCCGGCACGGCGCGCAGGACATCATGTTCGCCGGCGGTGGTGAAGACCTGCACTGGTCGATGAGCGTGATGTTCGATGCGATGGGCGCGCTGTCGACCAGTTTCAACGACACCCCGGCCAGCGCGTCGCGCCCCTACGACAAGGACCGCGACGGCTTCGTCATCGCCGGTGGTGGCGGCATGCTGGTGCTGGAAGACTACGATCATGCGGTTGCGCGCGGCGCACGCATTTATGCCGAGCTGATCGGTTATGGCGTGACATCCGATGGTGCGGACATGGTGGCACCGTCCGGCGAGGGCGCGGTGCGCTGCATGAAGATGGCACTGCAGAACGTGGACCGCCCGCTGGACTACCTCAACACGCACGGTACCTCGACCCCGCTGGGCGATGTCACCGAACTCAACGCGATCCGCGAGGTGTTCGGCGAGGCCGTGCCGCCGCTGTCCTCGACCAAGGCGCTGTCCGGCCATTCGCTGGGCGCGGCCAGCGTGCACGAAGCCATCTACTGCCTGCTGATGATGCGCGATGGCTTTGTTGCCGGCTCGGCCAACATCAGCGAGCTGGACCCGGCGGTGGAAGGCTTCCCGATCCTGCGCGAAAGCCGCGCACAGGTGCTGGACACGGTGATGTCCAACAGTTTCGGCTTCGGCGGCACCAACGCGGCTCTGGTGTTCGGCCGGGTCTGATCGCCCGCCATTGGCCTGCACGGTCGCCGGGCATGGCCCGGCGCTACCGCGTAGTCGGCAGCACCGCCTCTGGTAGCGCCGGGCCATGCCCGGCGCAAAGGCAGCGCGCGCCTACGCCAAGCGCGGCAGCAGCGGCAGCAGCAGGGCGTGCGCGTCGCGCAGCGAGCCGACGATGCGATGGCCGAGCGCGCGCAGTTCCTCATCGGGATGCACCAGGTCCGGCACCTGGATCACGGTCATGCCTGCGGCCAACGCCGCACGGGTCCCCGCAGGTGAGTCCTCCAGCGCCAGGCAGCGCTCCGGCGCCTGCCCCAGCCGCTGTGCGGCCAGCAGGTAGATGTCCGGCGCCGGCTTCGGCCGCGCCACGTCGCCACTGGTGATCACTGCATCGAAGTACGGCAGCAGACCGGCAGCGCCCAGCTTGCGGTTGGCCCGCGGCTGACGCGTGGTGGTCGCCACCGCACGCGGAATCGCATGCGCCTTCAGCAGTTCCAGCAGCTCCAGGATGCCCGGCCGCAGAGGCAGGCCGGTCTGCGTGCGTTGCTCATACAGATCATGGCAGCGCAGCGCCATCGCCTCGATCACACTGTCCTCCACGCCCTGCTGGCGCAGCAGCGATTGGCTGTCGCGATCGCCAAGGCCGACCATGCGCACGAAGAAGGATGCATCCAGCGGCAGGCCGAACGCTTCGGCAGCCTCACACCAGCAGGCGATGGACACCCGCTCGCTGTCGATCATCAGGCCGTCCATGTCGAAGATGACGGCGTCGGGAAGAAACGGCAGCGCAGCGATGACAGTCATGGAGCGAACAGCGTATCCAGGTCGGTGGAGGTCAGCAGCCGCCATTGCCCCTCGGCCAGCCCCTCCAGGTCCAGGCCACCGACGCGGCTGCGGTGCAGTGCCTGCACATGGTTGCCGGTAGCGGCGAACATGCGGCGCACCTGATGGTAGCGGCCTTCATGCAGTACCAGGCGCGCCTTGCGTGGATCCAGCACCTCCAGTTCAGCCGGCAGCAGGGCGGTCTTCTCCGACTCCAGCATCAGCGTGCCGCTGGCGAACAGGGCCACTTCGTCGCCGCGCAGGTCTTGGGCCAGCTCCACCTCGTAGACCTTGGGCAGTTTCGACTTCGGCGAGATGATCCGGTGCAGCAGGCCGCCATCATCGGTCAACAGCAGCAGGCCGCTGGTGTCGCGGTCCAGCCGGCCGACCGTGGACAGCACCGGGTCGCGGTCGCGGAAACGCGGCGGCAGCAGATCGTAGATCAGGCGGCCGGTGTCCTTGGTCGAGCAGGTGTAGCCGGCCGGCTTGTGCAGCGCGATCGACAGCCCCGGCGGCGGATCCAGCGGCTCGCCGTCGACCCGCACGGCCTCGTGCGGCACCTGGTCGTCGGCATATAGCACCTCGCCGTCGGCGTCGGTGATACGGCCTTCGCGGAACATCCACTGCACCTGCTTGCGGCTGCCATAGCCCAGGTTGGCGATGTGCTTGACCAGCTTCATCGGCCCTTCCCCTTTACCGCTTCGACCAGCTTGAACCCGTCACGCTCGGCGACCACGCGCACCGCGCCGAAGCTGTCGTTGAGCGTGTGTTCGTACGGCAGGTGGCGGTTGGCCACCACATACAGGCGACCGCCCGGACGCAGCGCCTGCGCCGCCACGGCGATGAAGCGCTGGCCGATATCCGGCCGGTCCGCGCGCGACGGGGTATGGAACGGCGGATTGCTGATGATGACGTCGTACCCCGGCTCGATGCCGGCGGTGACGTCCCGCCACAGGAAGCGCAGCGGCAGCGGGCGCGGCGGTGGTGCAAGATTCAGCTCGGCAAGTGCCAGGGCCCGCTGCTCGGCTTCGTACAGATCCAGCGCGGTGATCTTCGGGCAACGCTCCAGCAGCTCGCGCGACAGGTAGCCATAGCCGGCCCCGAGGTCGGCCGCGCGTCCGGCCAGATCGGCCGGAAGGTGCTCGGCCAGCAGCGCCGAAGCCGGGTCGATGCGGTCCCAGGCGAACACGCCCGGGCGGCTGAGGAAGCGGCCACCCACGATCGGCCGCACCGCATCCAGCGCGCTCCAGCGCTTGGCCAGGTCGGCATCGTGCTGGCCCTGCAGTGGCGGGGTCCAGTACACCCGGCAATGGTTCTTGGTCAGGCTGCCGCCGAGGCCGGCCAGCTGCTTGAGGTCGCCCTCGCCGGAGCGCGCGCCCTCGTTGTTGGACTGGCAGGCGACGATGCGGCCCCCTTCTGCGGCCAATGCCAGGGCACGGGCGAACAGCGCGCGGGCCTCCTCGCGCTGGCGCGGCGGCAGCACCAGCACCAGCGGGTAGCGGCCCCGGCCCGCGACATCGTCAAGCTGGCCGCTGACGGTCCAGCCGGCGGCCTGCTGCAGGGGCTGCGCGAACGGCGCAAAACTCTGCTCGCAGTGCACCTCGCGCCCGCCGGCCTGCTCACGCAGTGGCCAGCCGTCGCGGGCACGCAGGAACGCAACCGGCCCGTCCGGCCAGCGCAGCGCGCCCTGGGAGAACGGCAGGAACAGGGTCTGCAGGGGGGCGTCGTCGCTGGCGGCCATCGGCGCGGTTACTTGAAGCGTGAGGGCCGTCCATTGTACCGGCTCGCGCGGTCCGGCCCGGCAGGCCACTTTGCGAAACTTCAACGGGGCATTGATGCCCCAGCAACATCGGACCCTTCAGGGTAGAGGTCCCCCGAGACTTCCAGCAGGAGAATCCGCATGCGTGCCTTGTTCGTCGGTGGCGTGGTCGACAACAGCGAAATGGACCTGGAAGGCAGCCATCCTCCCGTGCACTACCCCGAGGACACCGGCGGTGGACATTCACGCTACCGGCTGCACCAGGTCGGCCACGGCGCCGATGGCAGCGTGGCATACGCGGTATACGGCGCGCCGGACCTGGCCGACGACGAGGTGGCGCGGGTGGCGGAGGAACGCGCCTATGCCCGGCGGTTCGAGGCAACGCCGACGGTGTTCGAGCACTGACGTGCCTGTCGCGCCCGAGCCGAGGCCCGGGCGTGCGGACCGCAGCCGGGCGTGAGCCCGGCCCCATCCCGCATCACGTCGTTCGGGGTGGCAGCTGGCGGATGCTGGCGATCTCGTCCAGCCAGACATGATGCTGCTGCACCGGCGTGTCGTAGTCGTCCAGGCGCAGCTGGCCGTTGCTGCCTTCGTCGCCGGCGTCGTTGCGGTACTGCTGCACCGTTGGGCGCACGGCGACCGTGCCCAGCAGGCGACGGCCATCGAGCAGGGTCAGTTCGACCTGCGTTTCGCCACCGAGCTGCGGCAGCAGGGATTCCAGGCGCGCGATCTGGGCCGGGTCGGTATGGATGCGTGGAGCAATGCGGGACATCGGTGAACCTCCTGCGTGCAGGGTCGCCGATCCACCGTGAATGCTCAGTGCAGCGCGCTGTCGGCGCGCGGCACCTGCACCTTGCGTACCGCAGCCACCAGCTGGGCCACCGAGTACGGCTTGGCCACATGCTCCTGGAAGCCGGAGGCCAGCGCGCGACGACGGTCATCCGCACGGGCCAGCGCGGTCACGGCCACCGCCGGCAGGGTCGCCGCATCCACGCCCATGTCTTCGCGCAGGGTGCGCACCAACCCATAACCATCCATACCCGGCATGCCGATGTCGGTCAGCATCACGTGGTACTGCAGGTGGCCGGCATCGGCCAGCAGCGCCAACGCTTCGCCGGCCGAACTGGCAGCCGACACCGTCGCGCCCTGCTCTTCCAGCATGCGCCGCAGGTACTCCAGCACTTCCGGCTGGTCTTCCACGGCCAGTACGTGCATGCCCCGCAGCGGATAGGGCTCGACGACCACCGGCTCCAGAATCGGCCCGCTGATCACCTCGCGCAGCGGCCGCCGCTCGGCATCGGGCAGATGCTGCGGCAGGCGTACGGTGAACGTGGCACCGTGGCCATGGCCTTCGCTGGCCGCAGTGACCGTGCCGCCGTGAAGCTCGACCAGCTGCTGCACGATCGCCAGGCCCAGGCCGAGTCCACCATGGCGGCGGGTGGTGGTGCCGTCGGCCTGCCGGAAGCGGCTGAACAGATGATTGAGGAACTCCGGAGCAATACCATCACCGGTATCGCGCACGGTGACCTCCCAGTGCTTGCCGTCGGCCCGCAGCTGCATCTCGATGCGGCCCTCGGCCGGCGTGAACTTGATGGCGTTCGACAACAGGTTCCAGAACACCTGCTGCAACCGCGTCGCATCCCCCAGCACCAGGCTGGGCTGCTCAGGCAGCCGCAACTGCACGTCCAGTGCCTTGCCCTCGGCCACCAGCTCCTGCGCGCCGATCGCCTCGCCCAGCAGTTCGCGCAGGTCCAGCACTTCCACTTCCAGCTGCACCTTGCCCAGCAGCATGCTGCTGAGGTCGAGCATGTCCGAGATCAGCCGCTTCTGTGCACCGGCGCTGTTGGCGATCACGCCCAGCCCCTTGTACAGCGGGCTGGTGTTGTCGACACGCTGCAGCAACAGCTCGCTCCAGCCAAGGATGGTGGTCAGCGGCGTGCGCAGTTCGTGCGACAGGGTCGCCAGGAATTCATCTTTCAGGCGCGCCATGTTCTCGGCGGCACTGCGTGCGGCGCGCTCGGACTGCAGCAGCTCTTCACGGGCCAGTTCGATCTCGCGGCGCTCGGTCACGTCCGGACTGCTGCCGGCCAGGCCGATGAATCGACCCATCCGCGAGAACCGAGGACGCGCGTTCATTTCCAGCCATCGCCACTGTCCGTCCGCACGCCGTGCGCGGACGAGGGCATGCATGGAGCGTTGCGCCTTCAACGCTTCCTGCAGTTCGTACTCGAACACCGACGCATCATCCGGATGCACCAGGCCGCGCCAGACATCCTCCGGCACACGCGTCTCGTCGCCACCAAAGAACTCACTGAAGGCGCTGTTGACGAAGCGCGCATGTCCGCGCTCATCCAGCACCCAGACCGGCATCGGCAGGCCATCGGCCAACGCGCTGAACCGGGCCTCGCTCTCGCCCAGCTCCAGCTCCATCTGCTTGCGTGCGGTGATGTCGAAGAACAGGATGCCGACCTTGTCCTCGCCGGGGCGGCCCACACGGACCGCGTCCACCGCGAACGAGCGCCCCAGCGCCCGCGCTTCCATCTCGAACTGCGCCGGCCGTCCGCTGCGCGCGACCTCGCCGTAGATGCGGTACCAGTCGCTCTCGTGGTTCGGTTCCAGCGCGCTCATGCACTTGCCGCGGGCGTCCTTGAGACCGGTGTGGCGCTCGAAAGCGTCATTCACCTCAAGGAAGCGGTAATCCACTGCGCGATCGGCGTCGAACATGACCTGGATCACACAAAAGCCGGCGTTGATGCGTTCAAGCACACCGCGATGCAGGTCGGGTTCGGGCGCCGGAACCATCAAGGGCGGGCGCTCCGCGAGGGGCGGCAGTGTGGACAAGGGCGTCTGGGGCGTACCGGATGGAGGCACAGCATCTTCCAAAGGACGTATTCACAGCGTCAAGCGCCGTCAGTCATGGTTGACGACCATGAATTGGCGGCAACCGCCGACGCTGTTGACGCATTCGGCCATTGCTGGGCCCCGCCAGCAGGATCACACTCGATGCGAGATCAACATCCGCCCCCATTCCGGGGACGCAGGAGACCGCCATGAACCGCTCTCTGTCCGCCACCCTGCTGCTGGCCGCGGCCCTTGCCGCGGGTGCTGCGAACGCCGCGCCGCGCACCGTCACCAGCCCGGATGCGCCGCGCACGCTGCAGGCCGACGGCCCGGTCAACGTGCAGTGGAACGATCCGGCGACATTCACCGAGATCCGCCAGAGCCACAACCGCTTCGAGGCCGAACGCGGCGACTGGGTGCAGCAGCTGGCGCGCTACCTGCAGACCAGCGCCGCCAAGCCGCTGCAGGCCGGGCAGACGCTGGACATCACCCTGGTCGACATCAAGCGCGCGGGCGACTACGAACCGTGGCATGGCCCGCGCGCCAATGACATCCGCGTGATGCGCGACATCTATCCGCCGCGCATCACCCTGCAGTACACGCTGAAGGACGCCAGCGGCCGCATCGTCGACGAGGGCGAGGCCAAGCTGACCGATACCGGCTACCTGCACACGCTCGGCCTGCGCAGCGACAGCGATCCGCTGCGCTACGAGAAGCGGCTGATCGATGACTGGGTGAAGCGGCAGCTGACCGCCCAGGCCACCGCCGCGCGTTGACCGACAACCGCCGGGCATTGCCCGGCGCTACCGCTGCACATCCGACACCCGCCGGGCATAGCCCGGCGCTACCGCTGCACATCCGACACCCGCCGGGCCTGGGGCGGCGCTCCCCCGGCACAGGCGACGCCCCGCGCGGCGCGGGGGGCAGGCGGGGTCGCCCCGCGCAGAAGCGGGGC
>NZ_JBDJOB010000034.1:0-32255 GCF_039674705.1 Stenotrophomonas sp. TWI169
GCCCTGCCCGATCAGCGGGCCCAGCGGCAGGCCCGCATCCAGCGACAGCGCCGTGATCGTCCACTGGAAACCGATGCCGTCGATCTGTTCGACGCCATCCAGCGTTTCGGCCACCAGCACGTCGCTCCCCAGCGAGGTGTGCAGCCGCAGGAAGCGCTGTGCATGCGATGGGCCGGCCAGCGCTGCCCGCAGGTTGTTTACCAGGTCCATGGTGATTCCCCGACTTCCCGTGCTTCAAGGTGGTCTGCATGCGGCGTGCGCATCGGCTTCCTCCGGTTCCCGCTTCCGCGTGGCCTGCGCCCCTGTGCGGGGCGACAAACTCACACGATCATCAGGCGGCCTGGACGATTTCTTCCAGCTGCAGGCGGACGCCTTCGCTGATCTTCAGGCGGTAATCGCGTCCACCGGCCGTGATCTGCAGTTCGCGCACGTTGCTCACCAGCTGCGGCTTGCCCACGACCGGGGCATCCATGTGGATGCGCCAGGAACCGCGGCTGATCTGCGCGGCCACGTTGCGGGCATCCTGGCGGGCAGCGGGCACCGCGGTCTCCAGCAGCTCGATCACATGTTCGGGGCGCAGCCGGTTCCAGGCACGCACACGGTCCAGCTCACGGCCAAGGCCGAGTTCCAGGCTGTCACAGTGGTTGAGAGCCGCTTCGCGGTCGAATCCATAGAATTCCATTGCCTTCTCCATTTGCTCAGTGTCAAGACACTTTGTATTTGAAGTCACCCTTCTTGCCGGCGGTGACCTTGATGGCGTTGATCCGGTTCCCCTCGGCCATCGCCGCCAGCACGCTCTCGGCGATTTCTGGCAGCAAGGTTCCATTGAGGATGTGGTCAACGTTGCGGGCACCTGAGTCCACTTCGGTGCAACGCGCAAGCACGGCCTCCACCAGACTGTCGTCCCAGCTGAAGGTGGCCTTGTGGTTGGCAATGACGCGGTCGCGGATGCGACCGAGCTTGAGCGTGATGATCCGCGCAAGCACGTCATCGTTGATCGGGTAGTACGGTACGACCTTGAGGCGGCCGAGGAAGGCCGGCTTGAAGCTGCGCATCAGCACCGGGCGCAGCGCGTCGGCGAGCGCGTCGGCCGCCGGAATCTCCTCGGCCGGCTTGTTCAGGCAGGCCTGCATGATCTGCGAGGAGCCGATGTTGGAGGTCAGGATGATGAGGGTATTGCGGAAGTCGATTTCGCGGCCTTCCGCATCATCCATCACGCCCTTGTCGAAGACCTGGAAGAACATCTCCAGCACGTCGGGATGGGCTTTCTCCACCTCGTCAAGCAGCACCACGCTGTAAGGGTTGCGGCGCACGGCTTCGGTCAGCACGCCGCCTTCGCCGTAACCGACGTAGCCCGGCGGCGAGCCTTTCAGCCCGGACACGCTGTGCGCTTCCTGGTATTCGCTCATGTTGATGGTGATCAGCTTGCGCTCACCACCATAGAGGATGTCAGCCAACGCCAGCGCGGTCTCGGTCTTGCCGACACCGGAGGGGCCGACGAACATGAAAACACCGCGTGGCTTGTTCGGGTCTTCCAGTTTGGCCGTGGCGGTGCGCACGCGCTGGGCGATCGCATCCAGCGCGTGGTCCTGTCCGATCACGCGCTCGACCAGCAGGTTTCCGAGCGTGCGCACGGTACGGATCTCGTCCTTGACCATGCGGCCCAGCGGCACGCCGGTCCATGCCGACACGATCTCCGCGACCACGGTTCCGTCGACCTGCAGCGGGACCATCGGCGTCTCGCCCTGCAGCTCGCGCAGCTCGGCCTGCAGTCGCGCCAGTTCAGCATGCTGCGGCGACAGTTCCGGCTTGGCCTTGCCGCGCTTGGTGGCCGGCTTGGCCACGGCGACGTCGCCTTCACCGTCATCGCTGGGCGCTTCGCCATCGGCCGCCTGTGCCTGGCCCTGCTCCATCTGCTGGCGCAGCGCGGCAATGCGGCCTGCCAGTTCGCGCTCGCGGGTGAGGCGCTCCTCATTGCTGGCCAGCACCGCCTGCGCTTCCGCCTGCTGGGCATGCAGCTCGTCCAGGCGCTCGCTGTGCTGTGCACTGCCCCCTGCGGTTTCGCGCTGCAGCGCGCTGATTTCCGCCTGCAGGCGATCCAGGTGCTTGCGGGTGTCTTCGATGATCGCAGGCGTGGCGCTCTGTCCAAGCGCGACCTTCGCGCAGGCGGTATCTAGGACGCTGACAGCCTTGTCCGGCAGCTGGCGACCACTGATGTAACGGTGCGACAGACGCACGGCTTCGGTCACCGCTTCGTCCAGCACGCGGATGTTGAAGTGCGACTCCATCAACCCGACCATGCCGCGCAGCATCGCTGCGGCCAGCACTTCACTGGGCTCTTCAACCTTGACCACCTGGAAGCGGCGGGCCAGCGCCGCGTCCTTCTCGAAGTACTTCTTGTACTCGCTCCAGGTGGTCGCCGCGATCGTGCGCAGCTCACCGCGGGCCAGCGCCGGCTTGAGCAGGTTCGCCGCATCGTTCTGGCCGGCGGTGCCCCCGGCACCGATCATCGTGTGCGCTTCATCGATGAACAGGATGATCGGATGCGGGCTCTTCTTGACCTCGTCGATCACGTTCTTCAGGCGGTTCTCGAACTCGCCCTTGACGCTGGCACCCGCTTGCAGCAGCCCCATGTCCAGCGTGTGCAGCTCGACACCCTGCAACACCTCCGGCACGTCCTTGTCGGCAATGCGCCGGGCGAGACCTTCGACCACGGCGGTCTTGCCCACGCCGGCTTCGCCGGTGAGGATCGGGTTGTTCTGGCGGCGACGCATCAGGATGTCGATCACCTGGCGGATCTCGCCATCACGGCCGATCACCGGGTCGATCTTGCCCTCACGGGCGCGCTGGGTCAGGTTGGTGGTGAACTGGTCCAGGGCCGGCGTCTTGGACAACCCACCCTTGGCCTCGCCGGATACGGCTTCCTCGCCCTCACCGCCCTCTTCCTTCGCCGAGGCATCGGCGAAGCGGACGGTCTGCACCGCCTCCTGCGAGCCCTCGGTGAGCTTGGCGAAGTCGTGCTTGAGCTCTTCGCGCTTGAAACGCACGAACAGCTTCGAGCCACGGTAGGCCAACTGCGCCAGGTCCGGCTCGGTCAGCAGCGCCAGCAGCAGATGGCCGCTACGGATGCGGGTAGTTTCCGAGTCCAGCGAGGCGATCAGCCAGGCGTGCTCGAACAGCTTGGGAATGTGCTGGGAAAACACCGGCGTGCGGCCGTTGCCGGTCTTGAACTGACTGATCTCATCGTTGAGATCACGCTCCAGCGATTCCGGCAGGATGCCGCTGCGACGGGCAATCAACACGAAATCGCTCTGCGGCTGCTCGAGCAGGGCCAGGAACAGATGCTCCAGGTCCACCTCATAGTTGCCGCGCGCCATGCACAGGTTCGCGGCCCGCTCGGCCGCCTGGCGGCAGGTGTCGTCCAGCTTGCTGATCAGGGTCTTGAGGTTGATGCTCATGCGGAAACACGCACTCCTTGCTGGAACCGTTCGAGGACCGCAGGCACGGACGCCTGCGGCGGGTTGTCATTGCAGCGTGTGGATGCCATAGGTGGTGTCCTCACGCGATGTGGTCTGCGCCTGGGTGCACATGTAGCTGTCCCAGCCCAGCCGAGCGCCGCCGCCGCTGCCGAGGGCGCTGCCCTGCACATCCTCGGCGCGCAGCACCAGCCGCACTTCGTACTCGAGAACGCCGCCGGTCAACAACGACAACCACTTGGACAGGGCTTCGGCCGCACTGCCACCCGGCAGGAAGGCGTCGAACTGATCGCGCCGCAGCGGCCCGATGCGCAGTCGCATGCGCAGGTCTCGCTGCCAGACGCGATCGCCAGCCAGGGCACTCGCCCCCAGCACCGCATTGGCCTGGCCCAGCCGCGTTGCCTGACCGGCAGGCACCCGGTACCACGCGCCGACAAACTGCTCCAGGTGCAACGGCACCTGGAAATAGTCCGACAGGATGCGCTGCATCAGCACGGCCGATACGGGGCGCTGGCGCACGGCACCGGCGTAATAGGCAACGGCCTGATCGAAGATCTCGCCCTCGCCCTCGTGCAGGCGATCGCGCAGCTCGCTCATGCCCATGCCGAGCAGCGAGAGCACCAGCGGCAGGAAGCGCTCGCGGCGATCCAGTTCGTACTGCAGCGCCAGCCGATGCTTCTTCCACGCCGCGTAGTGCAGCGATACGGCGCGTGTGGAGAAGATGTCCAGGAACGCGCGCGCGGTGCGGTCGCGCTGGTACAACTCGCGCAGCTGCAGGGTCTCGGTGTAATGCAGCGGCAATGCGCCAGCGGTGCCCAGCAGGCCCATGAACTGCGGAGTCAGGTGGACCTCGGCCAGTTCCTCGCCGTGCAGCGCCTGCTCGATGGCCTCGCGCCCCTCCAGCCGCTCGCCCTTCAGCGAGTAGACCTCACCCTCCGCGGACAACTCGGTGGCCGGGAAGCCCAGCGACAGCGAGTTGCAGAAGCGCGCGCGCATCGGCACGGCCTGGCCGGGCTTGACGCCTTGCCGCTGGAACACCTGCTCAAGCAACCGCACCGCCTGGAAGAACTGGAAGCGGTGGGGCTCGGTGAGCAGCTGCTGGGCTACGCCAGGATCGATTCGCCGCTGCGCGCTGGGCATCGGACGATCTCCTCCCCGCTGTCGCCGGAAACCAGCACCAGACGGGTAAAGCTGTTGGCATGCACGTAAAGTGCGAAGAAGTGGTCCATCACCTGGGCAAAGGCGGCCACACCGGTACCCACGAAGTGGGCTTCATTGATCGTCAGGCGGATCTCCAGGCCACGCACCACCGAAGCGAACTGGCGACCATGCATCCAGGTGGTGGTCGGGGTCTGCTGCAGCTCAAGGATGCCGTCGATCTGGCGAGCGGAAACATTGCTGCCGGACAGGTCGTACAGACGCAGCATCTCCTTCAGCGCTGGCAGGCCGCTGGCGGTCAGTGACAGCTGGTTCAACGACAGGTGCGAGATCAGGCGCCACTGCGCATTGCGGCCATGGCGGAAACGCAGCGGTTTGGTCGGCTTGCGCAGCAGGCTGATCGCCCTGGCCGGGCTGCCGCCCTCGATGTTCAGGTCACCACCGGCCACACCGAACGCCAGCTGGTTGGGCAGATCGCGGTTGCTGCAGGTCAGCTCCAGGCTGACCGTGTCGGTCTGCGGAAGCACCGGATTGAATGACAGGTCGACGAAGCTGATCTCCGTCTCGAATCCGGGGCTCTGCCGTGCGACATCCTCGTCACGACGTGCCACCCAGTACTGACCGGTCCGCTCCGGATCTTCACCGTGATGCAGCGAGTAGAACGGACGGAAGGCCTGGATCAGTTCGCCCTGCGGTGTCTGCCGGATGCGGTGCACCGAGTCGATCGAGTGCACCTCGTAGGCGAAGGCGCGACGCGCGTCGGCCAGCACCGGATAGTTGACCGTGCGATGGGTGACGCGGATCGGCTCGCCACTGGTCCTGAAAAGGTTGACGATGGGGGTGCAGCCCAGGCGCACGTTGTGCGTACCCAGTTCCTCCAGCACCATCGTGTTGCCCCGGTCCTGGCCCTGCGCATGCAGCACCAGGTGAAGCGTGAAACGACGGCTGGCGCCGGCGGTCACTGTGGGCAGGTGCAGATCGACGAATCCGAACTTCTCCGGATAGGCGAACAGCTCGGTCAGCAGCCGGTACGCCGGATGCGAGCGCGCCGGGAAGTCGATCAGCGCCTCATCCTCGGCAAAGCCCACCGGGCTCAGGGGGACCTTTTCCAGGCGTCGCCAGCGGCCATCGCCATCGGATTCGACATAGGCCGCCTTTACCCCGAGCATCAGCGCATCGCGCAGAGCGGCCCGCACCGACGGCTCGCCATCCAGGAACAGGCGAAGCTGATCGGTGCCCAGCTGGCCGAAGCCGAGCTGATCGGACAGCAGCTGGAAGCCCAGCGAGATCTGGCCGCCGGTGCCCGCCGGCAGCGTCGTGGCCATCGGTGCATCGGCGACACTGCGGTAGACCACCTGCTGTACCCCGACCGGTGCCAGGACCACGTCGTAGGCGGTGCGGAAATCACACGGAACGCCACGCACGGGGCGGCTCTGCAGGGCGGTACCGCGGGGTACGCGCACCGGCGCGCTCAGTTTGGAGGCTACCCCTTCCATGTCGAAGTGGGCGATCGAGCACGACGGGAACGGGCGCAGGTAATGTGGATAGAGCACATCCAGCAGCGCGTCGGTGAACTCGGGATAGTCGTCCTCGATGCGCTTGGAAACGCGGGCACTGAGCAGCGCGAACGCTTCGATCAGCCGCTCGACATGCGGGTCCTGGCTGCCCTCCGCGGACAGTTGCAGGCGGCCGGCAATCTTCGGGTAACGCTCAGCGAACTCGCGTCCGTAACGACGGAGATAGGCCAGTTCGCGTTCGTAATAAGGAAGCAGGTCCTGCATCAGCCGGCCTGCGTGCGACGTGCGCGGGTGACCTGGTACTGCAGGGTCGAGGGCTGCAGCATCGCGTCGAAGCTGACCGGCTCGCGCGCCGGTTCCAGATCCAGCAGCGCATGGATGGTGAAGTGCAGGCCGCCGGCAAACTGATTGCCGGCGTCCAGGTGCACGTTGACGTTGCGGAGCCGGCGCTCGTGTCGCGCCACGGCCTGCTCCAGGGAGCGGCAGATGGCGGCGCGATCATAGGCGTTGGCCAGGCTCATCGCGGAGAAATCGGCCAGCCCGTAGGTCAGCAGCGACTGCCGGCAGTTGGGGAACTCCTTCATGTCGCCTTCCTGGAACGCGGCGCGCGAATTCAGCAGCCCTTCCAGGTCACGGGCAATGGATTCCTTGTACTGCTCCAGCGAGACGGACTTGAATACCGGCCCGGCGCCCGGCTGCTTGGGGGCGTCGTCGAACAGTTTTTCCAGCAGGCTGGGTTCGAGTCCCTTCATTGGTCGATCCACTCAGGTTCGGCATCCGTGCGGGCGGCAGCGGTGCGGCAGAGACAGGGCCGTTCCTGGCCCTGCCCGACGATCAGACTGCGATGGCGCACGAGGCGCCATCGCAGTGACACAACATCACACGGTGTAGTTCGGGATGTTCTTGGTTGCGCTCCACTGCGCCACGGTCTTGCCACCAACGCCGCCTTCCGGCTTCTGCTGCTGGTAAGTCCACTTGATGGCGCCGAAGCTCAGCTGAACAACTTCCTGCGGCATGCCTTCCTTGTCCACCGTCGTGGTGACGCGGTGGACCAGCACGTTCAGCAGCTCGACCGTGTAGTAATTGATCGCGTTGCCGTCCTTGTCGGCGCGCATGAACTGGATCTGCGCCTTCGGGAAGGTGGTGCCGTTGGAGGCGGCCTGGTTCAGGGCCGTGGAGGCGAGGTCGATCGACTTGGTGATTTCGATCGGGGACAGGTTCACGCGGGCAGCGGTGGTGCCGCCGGAGGTCGACGCGGTGGCCGAACGCGGCTGCAACAGGTCCTGCGAGAACGACTGGATTTCAATCCAGTCCTTGTGCTTGTCGTCGTGCGACTCGCCCTTGATGGTGTCAATCGAGAGGAAAGCGTGCTGCATATCTGGTCTCCTAAATTCCGTTCTTCCGTGAGATTTGATGTGCCAGGCGGGGGCCTGGCGGTTAAGGGGGGCTGCGCCCTCTTGAAATAAGCGTCACTGCAATCCGGGGAGCGGACTCCCCTGGACGCTTCAGTTACAGCAAACCGTTACGACTTTTTCGCGGACGCCGGCAGTTCGGCGACCAGACGCAACGAAACAGACAGCTCATCGAGCTGGAAATGCGGCCTGATGAAGGCCACCGCGCGGTAGACACCAGGCTTGCCCGGCACCTCCGAAACCTGCACAGATGCCTCGCGCAACGGGAACTGGGCCTTGGCTTCCTGCGATGCGTTGTCGTCCAGCAGCACGTACTGGGCGATCCACCGGTTCAGGAATTCCTCGACGTTGCCCGCCGATGCGAAGCTGCCGATCTTCTCGCGCATCATCGCCTTGAGGTAATGGGCGATGCGCGACACCGCGAAAATGTACTGCAGCTGGGCAGACAGGATCGCGTTGGCGTTGGCCGAATCGGTGTTGTACTTCTTCGGCTTCTGTGCCGACTGTGCGCCGAAGAACGCGGCGTAGTCGGTGTTCTTGCAGTGCACCAGCGGCATGAAGCCGAGGTCACTGAGTTCCTTTTCACGACGGTCGGTGATGGCCACTTCCGTCGGGCACTTCAGCGCGACTTCGCCATCATCGGTGCGGAAGGTATGGGTCGGCAGGTCCTCGACCAGGCCGCCACCTTCCACGCCACGGATTGCCGCGCACCAGCCGAAGTTCTCGAAGGCCTGGGTCAGGCGCGCACCCATCGCATAGGCGGTGTTGCACCACAGGAACTTGCTGTGGTCGGCCGCTTCGATCTCCTCGACGAAGTTGAAGCCTTCGACGGTGGTGCCATCCTTCGGGTTGTAGGGCAGACGGCCGAGGAAGCGCGGCATGGTCAGACCGACATAGCGGCTGTCCTCACTCTCGCGGAACGACTTCCACTTCGCGTACTCGACCGTGTCGAACACCTTGGCCAGGTCGCGCGGCTTGCCCAGATCGGTGAAGGTTTCCAGGCCGAACATGCCTTCACTCGCTGCCGAAATGAACGGCGCGTGCGCGGCGGCAGCCACGTGCGACATCTGCTCGATGAAGTACATGTCCTCCGGCTGGCGGCCGAGGAAGTAGTCGCCGATCAGTGCGCCGAACGGCGCGCCACCGAAGGTGCCGAACTCTTCTTCGTAGACCTTCTTGAACAGCGCGCTCTGGTCGAAGTCGATGGCCGACTTGAAATCCTTCACCAGATCCTTCTGCGGCGAATTGAAGACCTTGATCTTCATGTTCGGGCCGGTGGAGGTCTGCTGGCACAGGTAATGCAGGCCTCGCCAGCTGCCTTCCAGCTTCTGGAACGGTTCGGCATGCATGACGGCGCTGAGCTGCTCGGAGATGATCCGGTCGATCTCGGCGATGCGCGCATCGAGGGTGAGGTTGAGGTTGTCGGAGACGACCACGGTGCCGTCCAGGACTTCCTTCGCCAGCGCGGCGATGATGTCCTTGGCGCGGTCATGCTCGGTCTTCGACTTGGCGACCTTGCTCTTCTCGACGATCTGGTCGAGCAGGCCGACGTCTTCGGCAACGGCGGCCTGCGTGGCCAACGGGCTGGCTTCGGCTGACATCGGTCAGTCCTCCTTGGTCACGCCGAGCTTCTTCAGCTGCTCGGTGTTGTTGAGCACATCGGTCAGCAGGTCTTCCAGCTTCTCGTTGCCGGCCAGCTTGTTGCGCAGGTCGGCGAGCTTGGTGCGCGACTCGAGCAGGCGCCGCAACGGCTCGATCTGCTGGACCACCGCCTCGGGACGGAAGTCATCGATGGAATTGAACTTCAGCTCGACGCCGAATTCGCCACCTTCGTCGCTGATCTTGTTCGGCACGCGATAGACCGCACGCGGGGCGATGCCTTCCATCACTTCGTCGAAGTTGTCCATGTCGACGCTGACGAACTTGCGATCCTTGACCTTGGGCAGCGGCTGCTCCGGGTTGCCGCTGAAATCGCCCATCACGCCGACCACGAACGGCAGTTCCTTCTGCTCGATCGCGTCACCCTTCTCGACATCGTAGGTGAGCTGGACGCGCGGCGGGCGGATCTTCTGCAGCCGCTTCTGGATGCTTTCCTTCTTGGCCATGTGTGTCTCCTGACTGGGGCCGGGTCCGGATCAGTTGCCGATGTTCTGGAACGGATCGGAGTTGTTCGAGCGGGCAGCGGGCTTGGCCGGCTGTGCAGCGGGCTGTGCGGCAGCGGCGGGCGCGGCGGCACGGCCGGCACGGGCGCGGCTGCGCGGCTTCGGCTTGGGCGCCGGATCGAGAATGGCATCACCCATGGTGTTGCGCAGGGTGGTAGCCAGGGTCTGCGCTTCCTTGCGGGCAGTATCGGAAGCCAGCGCGCCGCGCCCCTGCAGGCGGGTCAGCGACTGGTTGGCAATGCGGAAACCGGCCACCGTGATCACGCCATCGGCGACCAGATCGCTGGGATCGCGCTGCAGCACTTCCTCGGCAGCCACAATGGCGCGGGCATACTGGCCCTGGTCGAACTGCAGCTGAGCGATGCGCACCCACGGCTCCTTGCGCGTCGGATCGGCCTTCGCCGCTTCCTCGAATGCGCTGATGGCGGCATCCGCGCCACCGGTGGTGACCTGTGCTTCGGCATTGCTCAGCGTCGTTTCGAACGGCACGACCTCGGCCTTCTTCGGTGCCGATGAGCAGGCCGCCAGGCCCGACAGCAACATCAGCGCGAACATCGGCCGGTAGACAGCCTTCCCCATTGCCTTCACTTCCATAGTGATCCCTCGTCGAAATTAGTTCCTAAAGGAAGCCGAATCGCCGCCGATACACCGCACGGGATTCCTGCCCCTGTCGGCGGCAGTGTACATTCGCGAATACGCATCGGTATAGTGAATTTCGTCAAGAATGTGGCGGTTTTGATAGACACATTCTTCACATTCCAATGTGATATCCGCGAGCGAAATCCGTTGCATACGTGACTTTCACCCCGCCCTTCGAGCCCGCCGACTCCAGATGAATGCGCAACTCTCCTCATTTCGCCGCGTGATATCCGTCACGATTTTCTCCTTCATTGTTTCGGGTTCCCTTGCCGGTTGCGCCAGCGACAGCAAGCTCGGGAAAGCGATGGACAAGACGCTGCAGGCCGTCGGGATCCGCGAGGAAAAGCCGAAAGCGCCACCGACCGTCCCATTGCGCCTGTATGCCGGCACCAACCTCAATGCCGGCAACGACAAGCGGGCGAGCGCGGCGGTGGTCAAGGTCTACCACCTGCGCAGCCTGCAACGGTTCGAACAGGCGCCCTTCAACGCATTCCTGGACCAGGCCGGAGAGCAGGCCGCCCTCGGTGCCGACCTGCTGTCGGTCAATGAGGTGGTGCTGACCCCCGGGGCCCGGCAGGAATTGTCCGAGCAGCTGAGTGAAGGAAGTGCAGTGCTGGGCGTGGTCGCCCTGTTCCGCGCCCCCGCCGAGAACCGCTGGCGGCTCGCGTTCGACACCAAGGGCAAGACCCTGCCGCAGGACGGTGTGACCATCGGTGTCCACGCCTGTGCCCTGACCAGCGACAGCAAGGCCCTGCTCACACGACTTTCCGGCGATCCGGGCAGTCTTGCCTCGATCCGCTGTGCAGGCGCGAAATAGGACCGCGTCGGAATTCTGGCACTCAAATTGCCGCAATGCGATAGTATCTTCCGCGCAACGTTTGCCCCGCCGCAATCAATGTGCGATGTGATTCACACTTTCACATTGCAAGGCAGGGCCTTCGCCGCAGCGGAACGCGAGGACGGCGGAACCGGCCCCCCAAGGGGCAACCTTTCAAGGTATTTCCAAGGATTGAATGTGGCTTATGTAAGCAGGATGTCGAAGGTTCTCTGGGGTGAAGGGCTGTTCCTGCGGCCCCAGCATTTCCAGCGCCAGGACGCATATCACGAGGCACGGCTGCAGGATCTTTCGCAGACGCTGCACCCGTACGCGTGGGGCGCGCGCCGCGTGCGTTTCGACCCCCATGCCTTGTCCGGCGGCACGTTGAGGCCGCTCGATCTGTCGGCGGTGTTTCCTGATGGCGAAACCTACGATGCCCCCGCCCACGACAGCCTGCCGGACGCGGTGTCGCTGCAGGATCTGCCGCCTGGCGTGCAGTCCACGGTGATCTACCTGGCACTTCCGCTGCTGCGCGATGACGGCGCCAACTGCACCGATGCGGAAGGCACGGTGCTTGCGCGCTATCGGCAGGCCAACCGCGATACGCAGGACCTGTTCACCGATGCGGTGGAGGCCGAACTGGCCTACCTGAGCAAGGCGGTGAAGCTGCTTACCGACGACCAGCCCCGTGATGCCTATGCCACCGTGCCGGTGGCGCGTGTGCGCCGCACCTCCAGCGGCGGCTTCGAGCTGGACGATGAGTTCATCCCGCCCTGCGCGCAGCTGCAGGCCTCGCCGTTCCTGCATCGTGAACTGCGTGCGGTGCTCGATGCGCTGCAGGCCAAGGTCGATGCGCTGTACGGGCTGCATCGGCAGACGTCGCAGAACATCATCGAATTCCGCTCGGGCGACATCGCGTCGTTCTGGCTGCTGCATACGATCAACAGTTCCTTCAGCGCGCTGGCCCATCTGCTGCATCATCCGCAGCTGCATCCCGAGCGCCTGCACCAGGAACTGCTGCGCATGGCGGGCGCACTGCTGACCTTCTCCAACGCCTACCAGCTGGGCGACCTGCCGGTGTACCGCCACGACCAGCCGGAAGCTTCGTTCCGCAAGCTGCTGGAGATCGTGCGGGCACTGCTGGATACGGTGATCTCCACGCGCTACTTCAAGATCGCGCTGAACGAGGTCAAGCCGTCCTACCACCTCGGTCGGCTGGACTCGCAGCGGATCGACGGGAATGCCTCGTTCTACCTGTCCGTCTCCGCCTCGCTGCCGGCGCAGGAGCTGATCCAGAGCGTCCCGGTGCGCTTCAAGGTCGGCGCGCCGGACGACGTCGAGAAGTGCGTGCTGTCCGCACTGCCAGGCGTGAAGCTTACCCACGCCGCGCAGGTGCCGGCAGCGATCCCGGTGCGCCCGGGCAGCCATTACTTCGAATTTGATTCGCGCGGTGCGCTGTATGAGCGCATGCTCAAGGCGCAGTCGGTGATGATCTATGTGCCGGCCGGCATTGCCGAGCTGAAGATGGAACTTGTGGCGGTGACCTCATGATGAATTCCCCCCTGCCCCCGACCCCGGGCCCGATGCCGTCGCTGACCGCCAATGGCGCGATGGTCAATCCGACGCCGCAGGCGGCCAATCCGCAGAGCCTGCAGGATCTGATGTCCGACGGCTTCTACCTGCTGCTTCTGCTCAAGCGTGGCCAGTTGCCGCACGACGCAGAGGGCTTCGTGCAGACGGTGCAGAAGTTCCTCGATGGCGTCGAACGCAACGCGATGCGGCTTGGCGTGGCGTCCGAAGATGTCTACGCCGCCAAATACGCGTTCTGCGCCGCGGTGGATGAGGCGATCCTGTCGCAGCCGTCGCCGCTGCACGAAACCTGGGAACGCAATCCGCTGCAGTTGCGCCTGTTCGGCGAGCACCTCGCCGGCGAGCACTTCTTCGACCGGCTGGAAGAACTGCGCCGCCAGGGCGCGGCGCGCCTGCCGTCGCTGGAGGTCTATCACTACTGCCTGCTGATGGGCTTCGAGGGCAAGTACCGTATCGAAGGCACCGAGAAGCTGGGCTATCTGACCGCGCGCCTGGGTGACGAGATCGTCTACCTGAAGGGCAAGCGCCACGGCTTCGCCCCGCACGCGCTGCCGCCCGACAACGTGCGCCATGGCCTGCGCCGGGTCGTGCCGCTGTGGCTGCCGGCCGTGGTTGTCGGCTGCTTCGGCATCGTCGCGTTCTTCGGCATGCGCGCCTACCTCGGACACGAAACCCGTCAGCAGCTGGCCGCCTACAACGACGTGGTGCAGATGCCTGAGCGCACCGCCCACATTACGATCACCCTCCCATGAGCCTGACGATATGGACATCTCGCGCTCCACGCTGCTTGCTTCCCTCGCCTCGCTGTCGCATCGGGATCGCCTGATCCAGCTCAAGGGCCCCGACGAGGGCCTTGTGGTCGAGCGGTTTGAAGGCACCGAATCGGTGTGCGGTGACAACCGCCTGCAGATCGACTGCCTGGCCACCGATGCGTTCCTGGAACTGGAACCGTGGCTGGAGCAGCCGCTGACCCTGCAGCTGCGCCAGGCCGATGGCGCGCTGCGGCAGTGGCACGGGCTGTGCACCGAGGCGGCGCAGCTGGGAAGCGACGGCGGGCTGGCCCGCTACCGGCTCACCCTCGAACCCTGGACCGCCCTGCTGCGCCTTCGCCGCAACGCAGTGATTTTCCAGGACCAGGACACCCGCGCGATCTGCGAGCAGATCTTCGCCGACTACCCGCAGGCCGCCTTCCGCTTCGACGTGCAGGCCCAGTTGCCGGCCCGCGCGATCACTACCCAGTACCGCGAAACCGACTGGGCCTTCGTCACCCGCCTGCTGTCCGAGGCTGGCCTGGCCTGGCGCATCGAGCAGGCGCAGGAGGGCGATGCCGCCCACACCCTGGTGGTGTTCGAGCCCGGCGCCGAACTGCCCGATGTGGGCCGCGTGCGTTTCCATCGCGCCGACATGGCCGAGAGCAGCGATGGCATCACTGCCTTCGCCGAACGCCAGCAGCTGGTGCCCAACGCCAGTACCGTCGCCAGCTGGCACAGCGAACAGGTCAATGCCGTGGCGGCGCAGTCCAGTGCCGATGCCGGCACCCTGCCCGCGCTGGAGGTCTATGTGCAGCCGCGTGCCGGCCGCTTCGCCCAGCCCGCCTGGGCCGACGCCGAAGCGCAGGCGCGGCTGGACGCACTGCGCGTTGGCCAGGTGCTGTACAGCGGCAGCGGCAGCGAGCGCCAGCTGGCCGCAGGCAGCACCTTCAGCCTGGCCCAGCATCCGCAGCATGAGGGCCAGCGCTTCCAGCTGCTGGCCGTGCAGCATGTCGCCGTCAACAATCTGGACCAGGGCATCGCCGAGCTGCTCGGCAGTACCGATCTGGAGCGCGGCGCCTACCGCAACGCCTTCCTCGCCACCGGCGCCGGGGTGCCGCTGCGCGCCCTGCCGCAGGACCGCCCCACCCTGCATGGCCCGCAGACCGCACGCGTGGTGGGTGTGGCCAATGCGGCCGTCAGCCCGAACCGCGAACACCAGGTGCGCATCCAGTTCGGCTGGCAGCGCGGCAGCCAGCCCAATCCGGGCGGTCTGACCGACACCGGCAGCGCCCAGACCGGCCATGCGCCCGGCGACCACACCAGCGGCAGCTGGGTGTCGGTGGCCGAATGGGTGGCCGGCCCGAACTGGGGCACGGCCTTCCTGCCGCGCATCGGCAGCGAAGTGCTGGTGGAATTCCTGCACGGTGACATCGACCAGCCGCGCGTCACCGGCCAGCTCTACAACGGTGAGGTCGCCCCACCCTTCGGCGGCGGCATCGATGAGAACGCGCGCCATCCCGGCGTACTCAGCGGCCTGCACACCCAGGCCCATGACGGCAGCGGCACCCAGCAATGGGTGATCGATGACACGCCGGGCCAGCTGCGTACGCGCCTGCACAGCTCGCTGGCCGACAGCCGGCTGGAGCTGGGCTACCTGATCGCGCACCAGAACACCGCCCGCGGCGCCCTGCGCGGCGAGGGCTTCGAGCTGGCCACGCAGGGCTGGGGCAACGTGCATGCGGCCGAAGGCCTGCTGCTGTCCGCCAGCGCGCAGGAGCGGGCCGCTTCCACGGTCATGGACAACGCCAGCGTGGTGGCGCAGCTCAAGGGCGCCGAGCGCAGCCTGGAGCAGATGCAGCAGACCCTGGCCCAGCAGCAGGTGCCCGGATTGACCGAGTTCGAGCGCACGAAGCAGCTGCGCGAGCAGATCGATCCGCAGGCACAGGGACGCTACGAAGGCGAGGTCAACGGACAGAGCGCGATGAAGCCGGGCGGCGATGGCCGCAGCCCGGGCGACCAGCCGGTGGAGCGTCTGGCCAAGCCGCTGCTGCTGGCCGAAGCACCGCACCACATTGCCTGGACCACGCCAGCCAGCGCGGTGGCCTACGCCGGGCAGAACCTGCAGATGACGGTGCAGCAGGATCTGCACATCAGCGCAGGCGAGACCATCGCCACGGTGTCCGGCGAGCACGTCTCACTGTTCGCGCAGAGCGGCCCGCTTCGGGTGATCGCCGCCCAGGGCCCGGTCAGCCTGCAGGCCAACGATGGCGAACTGGAGCTGCTGAGCGACCAGGCACTGACCATCACCGCCACCGATGACCGCATCGATGTGCTGGCACAGAGCAAGGTGGTGCTGCAGGCCGGCAGCAGCGCGATCACCCTGGAGGGCGGCAACATCACGTTCAGCTGCCCGGGCGAGTTCAAGGTGAAGGCGGGCGAGCATCCGTTCATGGGGGGGGGAAGTGATGCGCCGTCCATGCCGGTACTTCCCAGTGGGCTGTACTCGTTCAAGGAAAGCCTGCGCTTCGCGCTGGAAGGCGCCGATGTACTGGCCACGGAAATGGGGTGGAAGGACAAGGCCTACCGCATCTTCAACAACGAAGGCGAACAGGTCGCCAGCGGAACCATCGGTGAGGACGGTCGGTTGCCCCGCGTGATGGCCGATGGCCTGGGTCGGCCGCTGACCTTGGAGGTTGGCGATGACACCTGGGAAATGTTGGTGTCGGCGCCGGGCCGCCCACCCGAGAATGACGGCGACACACCCGACAGCGACGGCAGCGACCCCTTCCTCGGGAACCTGGACGCGGCCGATGCGACCGGCGCCCTGACGTCCGAACAGATCCTGGAACTGCTCAACGAACCCCCGTCATCAACATGATCATCCGACACTTCCTGCTGCTGCTCGCATTGTGCATGGGCCCCTCCGCCAATGCGCAGCAGTATTCGACCGGCAGCACTGACATCAAGACCGCTCAAGGTACGTTGCGCGTGAATTCCGGGTATGTCAGTCATTCCAATGCCCACAGTTTCCATGTTTACAGCTTCCAGTACCGTCCGATTGCCAACGAAGCCGTGTGGAACCAGCTTCCGCTGCTCCCACGCAACGATGCGCCGCCGGTGGATTTCCTCGTAAAGGCGACGGCCACGGCTGACTTCCCGCTCCGCGATGCGCGTGTGCGGGTCGAGGCGGGCAAGGTGGTCCTCTACATCGCTGAGTTGTCCTTCAAGGACACGCCATACAACGACGACGCTGCCGTCGAGCTGAAACGCTACCTTCTCAAGCAGCAGCCCGACGAGGAGCGCTGGGTACTGGTGCTCGATTCCACCCGCCGTCTGCCCCAGGGCGTTGATGTCGCACAGGCCCTGAGCACGCTGACGCCCCGATAGGACGACACGGAATGCCTACCTACATCAGCGCGGTTTTCAACAAGGATACGCGCACTGTGGAGTTCACCGCCGACAACGGTGACAAGCTCATCCGCAGTGGCGGCTCGCTGGCTTGGCTGCTCAACAACCCCGGCAACCTGCGTCCAGGCGGAAAGTACGCCAAGATGATCGGCCAGGCCGATACGAAGAGCGGCAAGTTCGCCATTTTTCCTACGGCCGAGGATGGCCGCGCCGAGAAGCGCGCACTGCTGCGCCGCAAGTACAACGACATGACGTTGTACAACGCCATGCATACCTATGCGCCGGAATCGGAAAACGACACAGCGGCCTATCTGGCATACGTGCGCAAGCGATCTGGTGCCACCGACCAGACGGTCATCAAGGACATGACCGATGAGCAGTTCAACGGCATGATCGCTGCGATGGAGCAATATGAGGGCTTCAATGCAAAGCCTGAGACACGCAAGGAACGGATCGTGCACGCCACGCAGGTCACCTTGTCTGACGGCGCCCGACCGATGCCGGCAACGCCCGTGATCGTGCGTAGCAGCAATACGGGCGAGAAGAAGGTCACCACCAATGAGCACGGGGCGCTGCCGACATTCATCACCCGCCAGCCAGGAGAAGTGATAGAGCTCTTCCTTGAGGAATCAGGCAAGATTGGAAGCCGAATCGGCCAGTTTGCGCTTCAGCAGGCCTCAGCGTCCCTGGTATTTGCGCGCAACATGATGACGGTCGGCGGGAATTCGCAACCACACACTCCAACGCAGCCCAGCAAGGAGAAGCGCACACCGCTGCGCTACGTGGTGCAGCCAGGCGACACTCTCGCCTCGATCGCCAGCAGGTTCAAGACCTCAGTTGACGATCTGGTGAGCAACAACCATATCCGCAACCGCAACCGCATCTATCCCGGTCATGTGGTTTGGATCTACGGAAAGGCGCCGGCTGACGCAGCCAACGACGGCGCCCCGGCGACTCCAACAAGGTCACGTCAAGCCAGCTACAGCGTTCGCTCCGGCGACACGCTGAGCCGAATTGCAGACCGCCATCACACCAGCGTCGATGCGCTGATGGCCGCCAATCCGTCGATCAGCAATGCCAATCGAATCAACCCTGGCCAGAAAATCACGCTGCCTGTTGGGGTCGAAGCCGTGCCCCCGTCAGCGGCCGGGTCTTCCGGGCGAGCGGGCAACAGCGGGAATCCGCAAACGTCTGATCGGCCCTCGCTGGTGAAGCCTCCGCCGGAAACACCTGCTGCTGCTGTGCGGCCGCCGGCGTCAGTACAGGCACGGGATACCCGAAGTCGCGAGGGCGAAGGCCACCCAATCGCAATCATTCCGTTTTCGCAGAAGCGCGCACCTTGGGTGGAGCACGCCTATGCACAGGCGCGCAAATGGGCGGGCAAGAAAGAGGCTGAGATCAGCCGCACCATCAACTTCCATTCCGAACTCGGCTACGGGAAGCAGTTCACTACGCTGGCCGGAAGCTCCAACGCTTGGTGCGCATCGTTCGTGAACTGGTGCCTTCGCACGGCCGGATACGCTATATCATCTCCACACCCGTACCGCGCGCGTTCGTTCGCCGCCGACACCACGCGCTTCAGCCAGATCGACGAACCGGTGTTCGGCGCGGTAGCCCTGGTCGGTACGTCGCACGTAGGGTTCGTCTACGCCATGGACCGCGGTCGACCTGTGCTGCTGGGTGGCAACCAGAGCGACCAGATCAATTTTGTCCGCTTCAACCCTGCAACGCTGCGTTACTACGTGCCGAAAAGCTATCTGCCATTCGCGCAGAAGGAACTCAAGGAAACCAAACTCGATGAACTGGCAGCCACGGACCTCAACGCGGCGCTCGGCATTGTCGTGGCCAAAAAGGCTGGCGACAATACGCGCTGATCAGCTGCGACTTGCCGTGCTGGCCGTGCTTGCACTCGGTGCAGTCGGCTGCGGTGCGCCGTCCTCACCGGTTGCAGATGCAGCAGACGATGCCGCAACGAATGCACACGCACTTCCCGGGCAGGTTGAGGCCGTGCCCGCTGGTCGACTGGAGCTGTTGCCCGCCCTGGCAGATGCGGAACTGAAAGACCTCTACTCGGGCACGCTGCTGAAGCAAGTGGTGTTCAATGACATCGACGGGCCGGGCCTGCTGCTGCTTTCGCGCAGCGAGCAGACAGTGCCGGCGCAGGGCGATGAAGAGGCGATGGATCAGATCACGTTACGTGCGGAGCTGTTCCGGCGCGCCGGACAAGCGGCTCCTTGGGCCTCGCGGTGGAGCGTGGAAGATCCGGTTCAGTGCGAAGGTCTGGATCTGGAGGCCGGCTACTTCCTGGACCAGGTGACTGCAACGGACCTGGACAAGGATGGCCGCGCCGAGTTGACGCTGGCCAGCCACAGCTTCTGCGGCGGCGGCGTCGATCCGCAGCAGCTGCGCATTGGGCTTCGCCAGGGCGAACAGTATTACGAAGTACGTGGTGAATCGCTGGTGGAGGTGGAAGGCGATGAACCCTTCGGCGGCGACCGGCAGGACGATCCTGCGCTGGCTTCGGCTGCGCCCGTGCTGCGCGCCCACATAGACAAGGTGTGGGAGGCGATCAAGCGCGGAAGTTCACCGTGACGTCGTCACGATGCCAGCGCCTGCATCAGGCTCTCCTGCTGCTGGCGCTCTCCGCTGCCGCGGACGTCGTCATCGCGCGCACTCCGCCGTCCGGCTCGCTGCAACGCGCGTGTGCAAGCGCCATCGATGACAGGATCGAACTGGTACCGGTGGAGGGGAAGCGCGTCAGTGCATGTCCACCGGGGAATGACGAGGACTGCCCATACAGCGGTCAGCAGGGAAAGACCTTCTTGAACGACACGCCCGATCTCAACAACGACGGGCGCGAGGACGCGATCCTCACCTACTTCGGCAGCAGCTACGGCGATGTCGATGTCACCGATAAACTGATCCTTGCCCAGTGTGCGGATGGAACCTATATCCGTCTGTTGGAGGGCAGGTTCACGACATTGAAGGCCCCTGTCGCGCCGCATGCTGCCTGGCCAGCACTGGACGCGACACGGGACTGCCCGACTGGGCAGAATGACACCATCCGTACCGGGAAGATCCAGCTGCAGTTCGACCCGGCGACGATGCGCTATCGCGGTCCAGCCGGCATTGACCTGATCCAGGTCTGCAGTGAATAGCGACAGATGCGACGCGAAACCGATAGGCCGAATGCCAGGATAATGCTGGGTTGACTTGCAACGTGCAGACGCGCTCCATGCGCTCCGCAGGCGTGAAGGGTCACCGCCAGAACGCGCCAACTTCGTCAGTGCCAGTGCTCCCGAGCCCCCTCCTTTGATCCAACGCATGCCGTCGCCACGGGCAGGGTGCTATGGTGGCGCCACCATCTCGCAGGAGCGCCGCTCATGACCCGTTTCCGTTCCGTCGGCCTTGCACTGGCCGCAGTCGCCACGCCGATGCTGCTCGCCGCCTGTGTCAGTACGCCTGGGCCGGAGGTGAAGGGCACCGGCCGCTGCGACGCCAGCCAGCTTGGCTGGGCAATCGGCCAGCCGGGCAATGAGGAGAACATGCGTCGTCTGTCGCGTGAGAGCGGCGCCGGCCTGGTCAACCCGATCGGCCCGACCACGATCACCACCAAGGATATCCGTCCGGATCGCCTGCGCGTCTACATGGACAAGGACAACATCATCACCGCAGCCCGCTGCGAGTAATCACCGCCGCGGGCTTCTGTAGAGCCGAGCCCACGATCGGCTGCCACTGAACAGCAGCCGAGCATGGGCTCGGCTCTACACAGAACGCGTGTCGGGCATGGGCCAGCGTGACAGGGCTCAGGGTTCGGTATAGCCCGCACAATCCGGCAGTGGCTGGTCGGGGTGAAAACGGCCCTCACTGAAACGGAACAGCCGCGAATAGCTGCACGCGGGATCCTGCTCGGTGCGCAGGTCCTTCGTCTTCAACGGCCCCTTCGCCAGCGAATCCTCGAAACGCGATGCACCTGCGGGGAAGCGGGCCGCCACCGTCTGGTAACGAAGCACCGGCATGCCCTGCACTGCCGGATCCAGCCCCAGCTTTGCCGAGAATCCATACTCATCGTGGCAGGCACCGGCACGCTGCCTGATGTCCTGCTCGCTGAAGCAGGCACGGATCATCGCGTTGCCCACCCACGGCACGGTCAGCACATCATCGTCCACCTGGACGCCATCCTGCAGGTGGCGCACGCGTGCCAGCTGCAGCGTCGATGCGTCTGCACCACCGCCGGAGTACATCATGCTGAAGGTGACCGTGGCGCCTACCAGTACGTTCTGGCGGGCACGCGGCTGCGGGTCAATCACGTCCTCATCCGCGCCGACACCGGGTGCCAGGCGTACGATCCACGGCCACAGCTTCAGTTCGCTTTCCTGCGGCACGTCAATGCGGACGTGGTAGCTATTTGGCTTGCCCTGGCCCGGCACCTTCTCAAGCACTTCCAGCACGGTGGGCCGCTTCCCCTCTTCGGCCACCGGTTGCACGCGTACGCACCAGTTGCCGTCCCGGGTGCACTCATAAAGTCCTGCCGGGCCTGCCTCCTGGGTGATCAGCACCTGCCCCAGCGGCTCCATCACATTGCCGGCGGCATCGCGCTGCTGTGGCAGGATCGAGCCCTGCGCCAACACCAGCAGCGGAGCGGCCAGTAGTGCAGCGCACACGGACGTGCGGGCAACGAGGGGGGGCATGGGCGGCTCCTGCGGTTGGGATTCCGATGGTAACCGTTGCCCGGGTAGAGTCGAGCCATGCTCGACTGCTGCCTGCCGGGAAGTGCAGCCGAGCACGGGCTCGGGTCTACATCATCCGCAGTCGCAGCCCCCCCAGCCCTTGGCCTTCGAAGTCTGCCCGATGCCCGGGTTGAAGGTGTTGCTCGGGTCCAACTGTCGGTAGAACCCAGCCAGCGCCGGCTTGGCCGGGTACAGGTGACCGACGTTGTGCTCGGCCGGATACTCGGCCCCGCGCCGGTCGAGCAGTGCCCACATCGCGTGCTCGATCGCCATCGGATCTTCGCCCTTGCGTGCGATGTAGTCCTGGTGGAACACGTGGCACAGGAAGTGGCCGTAGTAAAGTTTGTGCAGCAGGCGACTTTCGATGGCGGCGGGCAGCTGCTCGAACCAGTCTGCGTCGTCGCGACGCAATGCGATGTCGAGCGCGACGATGTCCTGCACCTGTTGGCGATGCACCTCGCGATAGCGCACTGCAGCACCGGCCACGGCAAAACGATGCAGGAAGGCCTTGCGCCCTTCTTCGGCCGTGCAGTGGAAATAGCCGCCTTCGTGCTCGGCGAAGAATTGCTGCAACCAGGCCTCGGTCTCCGCTGCATCCTGTGCGGAGACCTTCAGCAGCAGATGATGCTCGTAACGCTGCCGGAACTCGCCCATGCGCTGGGGCAGGTGCGAGGGCAACAGGCCGGTCAGCACCTGCATTACCCGGTCGGTCGCGCCGCGCAGGCCCAGCCGCTCGAACCAGCCGTCAACCCTGCTCTTCAGTGCGAATGCCGCGGGCACCCGTGCGGTCCCGAGCCGGTCGATCAGCAGGAATGTGTCCTTTCCATAGCGCTCGCCGATATCGTAGGCGTCTCGGTGGATGTACTCACCGGCGATCGGCAGCCGATCGAAGCCGGTCAGCAGTTGGCGGCGGATGGCGGTGAAACTCCCGGTACGGTTGCTGCCGATGTAGAAGACCTCGGCGGGCTCCTTCTCAAACGTATCCAGGCGCACCGCGAACACCGCCAGTTTGCCGGCTGAACCCGCCGCTTCGTAGTGACGACTGGGATCGGCATTGAAGCGCGCCGGTGTATCGGCATCGACCCTGCGCACCTCGTCGGCGTAGCGCGGGTCGGACGCGGAACGGCCGTCGCCGTCGCTGACATCGGCGGCATCGTAGTCACCGGCCTGCAAGCGCTGCAGGATCTGCTCGGGCGTATCGCCCAGCGCGATGCCCAGGTGGTTGACCAGCTGCAACCGGCCCTGCGCATCAACCTGCGCATATAGCGCCAGCTCGGTATAGGCGGGGCCACGCCGCACCAGCGCACCGCCGGAGTTGTTGCAGATGCCGCCCAGCACCGAGGCGCCGATGCAGGACGAGCCGATCACCGAATGCGGCTCGCGCCCCAGCGGCGCCAGCGTCTGCTCCAGCCGGTCCAGGGTGGCGCCCGGCAGACACACCACCTGGCGGCCCTCGTTCAACAACTGGATGCCGGTCAAGCGCAGGGTGCTGACCAGCACGACCGGGCGCCCATAATCATTGCCATCCGGGGTCGAGCCGCCGGTCAGGCCGGTATTGGCGGCCTGCAGGATGATCGCTGCCCCACCCTGCACCGCCGCCTGCAGCACACGCCACAATTCCAGCAACGTGCCCGGACGCACCACGGCCAGCACCGCGCCGTCGCCGAAGCGATAGCCCCGGCGGAAGCGGCGGGTCGCCTTGTCGCGGGTCAGCACATGGCGGCTGCCGACAGCAGCACGCAGCTGCGACAGCATGGCCCCGTGGCCAGTCATGGCAGCCGCACCAGTGAATCTCGGCCGATGTCGGTAATGCGGTGTGCGCCGGTCAGCGTCATTGCCACGCGCATCTCCCTGGCGATCAGGTCCAGCAGGTTGGCCACGCCGGCCTCACCCTGCGCCGCGAGCGCATAGACGAAGGCCCGCCCCAGCAGCACGGTGTCAGCGCCCAGCGCCAGCATGCGCACCACGTCCAGTCCGGTGCGGATGCCGGAATCGGCGAGGATCTTCAGGTCGCCCTGTACCGCGTCAGCGATGGCCGGCAGCGCGCGTGCGGTGGACAGCACACCATCGAGCTGGCGCCCCCCGTGATTGGAGACCACGATGCCGTCGGCACCGAATGCAACCGCGTCGCGTGCGTCTTCCGGGTCGAGGATGCCCTTGATCACCATCGGTCCCTTCCAGAACTCGCGGATCCACTCCAGGTCCTTCCACGAAATGGATGGATCGAAGTTGCTGCCCAGCCAGCCGATGTAGTCCTCCAGCCCGGTGGGGTTGCCGCGATAGGTGGAGATGTTGCCAAGATCGTGCGGACGTCCGAACAGACCCACGTCCCAGGCCCAGCGCGGATGGGTGATGGCCTGGCCGATGCGGCGCAGCGGAGCATTCGGACCGCTCATGCCGGAGTGCGCGTCTCGATAGCGCGCACCCGGTACCGGCATGTCCACGGTGAATACCAGCGTCGTAACGCCCGCCGCCTGGGCGCGCTCCAGGGCGTTGCGCATGAAGCCGCGATCGCGCAGCACGTACAGCTGGAACCACATCGCCCGCTGGATCGCCGGGGCCACTTCCTCGATCGGGCACACCGACACGGTGGACAGGGTGAACGGAATGCCGCGGCTGTCAGCTGCCCGCGCCGCCTGCACTTCACCGCGGCGTGCATACATGCCGGTGAGGCCGACCGGCGCCAGTGCCACCGGCATCGCAAGCGTCTCGCCGAACAGCTCGGTCTCCAGGCTCAGGTCGGACATGTTGCGCAGGATGCGCTGGCGCAGTGCGATGTCGGACAGATCCGAAACGTTGCGCTTCAGCGTGTGCTCGGCATAGGCGCCGCCATCGATGTAGTGGAACAGGAACGGCGGCAGCCGGCGTTTGGCTGCGGCGCGGTAATCGGTGGAGGCGGAGATGATCATGGGGTCAACCGTGTGGGGAAGGCAGGCGCGAGGCCCGCGCGCGCCGGGCTTCGTTGTCGTCGAGCGTGCGCAGCGTGGTGTGCACGAACTCGAGGTGGGCATGCGCGGCGGCGCGCGCGCGCTCCGGATCACCGGCCAGCACCGCATCCATCATCTCGCGGTGCTGGTCGGACAACGGCGAGAAGGTCCTCGCCGAGGTATAGAGTTTCTCGCGGCTCTGCGAGATGTTGGTCTGCAGCAGATCGAACAGGCCACGCATCACCTGCAGCAGCACGAGGTTGTGCGACGCTTCGGCGATGGACAGGTGGAAGGCCGCATCGGCCTCCGCCTCGCCTGAAGGATCATCCTTGCCATGCGCATCCATCATGGTCTGGAAGGCCTGGGCGATGCGCGCCCGATCCTCGTCGGTGGCACGCAGCGCTGCATGCCAGGCCGTCGCGCCTTCCAGCGCGTGACGGATCTCCAGCACGTCGAAGCGGTATTCCGGGTCGCCCTGGAACAACGGCAGGTACGGAGCCAGGGGTTCATCCAGCGCCTGCCGCGCGCGCGTGGCCGGCTCCGCCACGTAGGTGCCGCCGCCCACGCGTGCGCTCAGCAGGCCCTGGCTGGACAACTGCGCGATGGCCTCGCGCAGCGCCGTGCGCGAGACACCCAGCTGCACCGCCAGCGCGCGCTCGGCCGGAAGCCGGTCACCCGGCTGCAGCTGCCGCTCCTGCACCAGACCACGCAGCTGCGCGGCCACCTTGTCTGAAATCCGTTGCGTGCTCATGGCGCCATTGTGGCCCGAAGCGCCTGGCAGGTGCGGCCCATGCTGCGCGGATAGGTCGTCGGCTGCATGGCTCAGGGAATCATCCAGGTCAGCCAGTACGCCTGCGCGGTGGTGATCAGGCCGACCATCACGGTGAAGATCAGACTGTGCTTGACAGTGAAGCGGAACAGGTCCGATTCCTTGCCGGCCAGGCCGACCGCGGCGCAGGCGATGGCAATCGACTGCGGCGAGATCATCTTGCCGGTGACGCCGCCGGTGGTGTTGGCCGCCACCAGCAGCACCTCGGACACGCCGATCTGCTGCGCAGTGGTGGCCTGCAAGGCCGAAAACAGCGCGTTGGAGGACGTGTCCGAGCCGGTCAGGAACACGCCCAGCCAGCCCAGGAACGGCGAGAAGAAGGTGAATGCCTTGCCGGTGTGGGCCAGCGCCAGCGCCAGCGTGGCCGACAGGCCCGAATAGTTGGCGATGAAGGCGAAGGCCAGCACCATGCCGATCGAATAGATCGGTGTGCGCAGCTCGCGCACGGTCTCGCCGAAGGTCTGCAGCGCCGCCTTGGCCGGCATGCGCAGGGCGAGGATGGCAATCACTGCGGCGAGGATGATCGACGTGCCGGTGGCCGAGAACGCGTCGAATTTATAGACCGCCTCGTAGCTCAACGGCGCAGGCACGATCGGTGGCATCTTCTGCACCATCTGGTCCAGGCCCGGCACCGGGATCTTCAGCACCCAGCTTTCCAGCGGGCCACCCGCCGCGAACAGCGACTTGAACGGCTTGATGCTCCACAGCGTGACCATCGCGGTAAGGATCAGGAACGGCGACCAGGCCTTGGCGATCTGGCCAACGCTGTAGCGCGGCGCTTCCAGCGCCTGGGCGGCCGCCTCGGCGCTGGTTTCGGTATCGAAGCGGAAGATCCGTACCGGCTTCCAGCGGCGCAGGAACAGGGTCAGGCACACCAGCGACGCCAGCGACGCGGTGATGTCCGGCAGCTCCGGCCCGATGAAGTTGGAGGTCAGGTACTGGGCAATGGCGAACGACCCGCCGGCCACCAGCACCGCCGGCCAGGTTTCCCTGACGCCACGCCAGCCATCCATGATCGCCATGATCCAGAACAGCACGATGATGGTCAGGAACGGCAGCTGGCGACCGGCCATCTGGCCGATCTCGAAGGCATCCAGGCCGGTGACCTGTCCCGCCACGATGATCGGAATGCCCATCGCACCGAATGCCACCGGCGCGGTATTGACGATCAGGCACAGGCCCGCTGCATACAGCGGCTTGAAGCCCAGCCCGACCAGCAGCGCTGCGGTGATCGCCACCGGCGCGCCAAACCCCGCCGCGCCTTCCAGGAAGGCACCGAAGGCGAAGCCGACCATCAGCATCTGCAGGCGCTGGTCTTCGGTCACCGACAGGATCGAAGCGCGGATGATGTCGAACTGCCCGGTCTTGACCGAGACCTTGTACAGGAACACCGCGCCGATGATGATCCAGGCGATCGGCCACAGCCCGTAGACGAAACCGAAGCCGGCCGCTCCCAACGCCTGGGTCAGCGGCATGCGGTAGAACAGCAGGGCCACGGCCAGTGCGATGGCCACGGTGATCGTGCCGGCCAGCCAGCCTTTCATGCGCAGCACGGCCAGGGCAACGAAGAAGAACGCGATCGGCAGCAACGCGATCAGGCTGGACAACCACAGGTTGCCGGCGGGGTCGTACAGGTGTTGCCAGGGCTGCATGGAGGCTCTCGACGGGGGGCGGAATGTTTCCCCACCGCATGCGATGGGACGCCGTGGTCACGATTATTGGTATTACCAATAATCAGATTCATCGGACCACTTGAAGCCGATTGAACCGCCATTTCGACGAAGAGCCCATTAGACCATAGAGTTACCGGACATATTGGTATTACCAATAAAGCGCCGCATGACAGAAGCTCGAACGTGCTGCCCCGCTAGAGCCTGTCCGCCAACCGTCGCATCACCGCCAGCACCAGCAGGCACAGCACGCTCACACCAAGGGCAATGACGTACTTGCCGATGCCCACCGCAATCCCGATGGCGGCGGCCATCACCAGCGAACTGGCCGTGGTCAGCCCGCTGACCTGGTCCTCGCGGCTGCCACGCAGGATGGTGCCTGCGGCAACGAAGCCGACGCAGGCCACCACCGCTTCGATCAGGCGCACCGGGTCGACCTGCAGCAGGTCGCGGTAGCGCTCCTGCTGGAAATGCTCGGCCACGGAATCGCCGAGCCCCACGATGAGCGCTGCGGCGCCGGCAATCATCATGTGCGTGCGCAGGCCCGCCGCATGCTTGCCCATCTCGCGCTCGATACCGAGCACGCCACCGAACAGCATCGCGGCGGCCACGCGCAGCAGGATCGATACATCCTGGTTGAGTTCCATCGACGTCTCCGGGAGTTTCCCGGAGCGTTGCGCGTCAGCCGTCGGATCGCGGTGAAGGCCGCACCACGGCCCGTTCACCCGGTAGCGCCGGGCCATGCCCGGCACCACCGTCCCTGCGGTCACCGCATCACTGCGCCAGATAACCGCCATCGATCGCGTAATAGGTGCCGGTCGCGAACGAGGCATCATCGCTGGCCAGCCAGGCCACCAGCGCCGCCACTTCCTCGGCCTTGCCCAGGCGCTTCAACGCGTGGCGGTCTTCCAGCGTGGCGCGCACCTTCGGATCCATCTTCTCCAGCAGCGGCGTGGCGATGAAGCCCGGCCCCACCGCATTGACACGGATGCCATCGGCGGCATGCTCCCACGCTGCAGTCTGCGTCAGGCCGACCACACCATGCTTGGCTGCCACGTACGCGGTCGAACCGGCATAGCCCACCTGGCCCAGGATCGAGGCCATGTTGATGATGCTCCCGCCCTTCCCGGCCGCGCGCATGGCCTGGATCTGCGCACGCTGGCACAGGAATACACTGGTCAGATTCACATCGACCACCCGCTTCCAGCCATCGACGGGATAGTCGCCGCTGCTCGCCGCCGGACCGCTGATGCCGGCGTTGTTGACCGCGACGTGCACCCCGCCCAGCTCCTTCACTGTGCGCTGCACCGCCGCCTCCACGGCAGCCTCATCCGTGACATCCAGGGCGATGCCGATGGCGCGGCTGCCACGCCGGGCCAGCGCTTCCACGGTGGCGTCCACCGCGTCCTGCTTCAGGTCCCACACTGACACCGCAGCACCGGACGCTGCCAGCAGTTCGGCCACGGCCAGGCCGATACCGGAAACGCCACCGGTCACGATCGCCGTCTTGCCGCCGAGCTGATAGTCGATCATCTGTGTTCTCCATCTATCGGGAATCGATGTGGACACGCGTCCACCCGCGACCCACGGTACGCCCCGCCGTGTTACGGCCGCGCCACTTCCAGGCGCTGCAACGAACCTTCCCATCGCTGCAACGCGTTCGACCGTATGCTCGACCTCACCCTCCCCTGCTGTGGAAACTCCAATGAATCCCGCTGACGCCCTGCTGTTCACGCCCACTCACCTGGGTGACATCGCTGCCGCGAACCGCATCGCCATGGCACCGCTGACGCGCAACCGCGCCCTGCCCGACCGCGTCCCTTCTCCGCTGGCGATCACCTATTACCGCCAACGTGCCAGTGCCGGCCTGATCATTGCAGAAGCCACCCAGATCAGCCCTCTGGGCCAGGGCTACCTTGATACGCCGGGTATCTACAGCGCCGACCAGGTCGCTGCGTGGAAATCCATCACCGACGCGGTACACGCCGAAGGTGGCCGCATCGTGCTGCAGCTGTGGCATGTGGGTCGCATCTCCCACACCAGCCTGCTGCCGGAAGGCGAAGTGCCGGTGGCACCCAGCGCCCTCCGCGCCAACGGCAAGACCTTCACCGCCAATGGATTCGAGGATGTCTCCGCGCCGCGCGCATTGGCGCTGGAGGAGATCCCGCAACTCATCGAGGATTACCGCGTCGCCGCGCGCAATGCCATTGCCGCAGGCTTCGATGGCGTCGAGGTACATGCAGCCAACGGCTACCTGATCGACCAGTTCCTGCGCGATGGCAGCAACCATCGGGACGATGCCTACGGTGGAAGCATCGAGAACCGTACGCGGCTGCTGTTCGAGGTGGTCAGCGCGGTCGCCGAAGCAATCGGCGCCGGCCGCACCGGCGTGCGCCTGTCACCGGTCACGCCGGTCAATGATGCCCATGACAGCAACCCGCAACCGCTGTTCAACCGTGCAGTGGAGCGCCTGGACACGATCGACGGACTGGCCTTCATCCATGTCATCGAAGGTGCAACCGGTGGCGATCGGGACAACATCCCGTTCGACTACCCTGCGCTGCGCGCACGCTTCCGTGGTGCCTGGATCGCCAACAACGGATACGACGCTGAGCGTGCCGGGCAGGCCCTTGCCAGCGGCTATGCCGACATGATCGCGTTTGGTCGGCCCTTCATTGCCAACCCGGATCTGGTCGCGCGACTGCGCAGCGGTGCGCCGTTGGCCGAGCTCGACCCGGCCACGTTGTATGGCGGTGGCGAACACGGCTACATCGACTACCCGGCACTGGATGCCTGACGACGGCTGCATGTCCGGTCCACCGCGACCGGGCATGGCCCGGCGTTGCCCATGGAAGGTGGCGCCGGGCCAGGCCCGGCGTTGCCCATGGAAGGTGGCGCCGGGCCAGGCCCGGCGTTGCCCGCCCCGTTTCAGTACACCGGCAGATCGATGTAGCTGGCCTGCGCCGCGCTGTGCCAGACCCGCTGCGTGGCCTTCTGGTAGTCGCCCGGCTTGGCCAGGTAGATGTTCGGCACATAGGTCTGCGGGTTGCGGTCATACAGCGGGAACAGACTCGACTGCACCTGCACCATGACCCGGTGCCCCTTCTGGAAGGTGTGGTTGGCGTTGGGCAGGTCGAAGCGGTAGGGCAGCACCTGGTTCGCCGCCAGCGGCTTCGGATCGCTGAAGCTTTCGCGGTAGCGGCCACGGAAGATCGCCAGTGACACCGGCAGCTCATAGCCGCCCATCTCCGGCGCCGAGGCCTCCTGGTCCGGATACACATCGATCAGCTTCACCACCCAGTCGCTGTCGGTGCCGCTGGTGGACGCCTGCAGGTGCACTACCGGCGCGCCGCCGATGCGCAGTGGCGCGGCCAGCGGTTCGGTGATGAAGGTCAGCACGTCAGGTCGCCATCGACGAAGCGCTGATCCTTGACCAGCCAGGTCGTCCACATGTCGCGGTCACCGAAGCGCACCGGGCGCGGTACGAACGGCACCGGCTTGGCCGGGTCGGACACGTATTCCTCGAAGTCGCCCTCGCCCGCCGCCGGCGCCTGGAACGCCAGCTTGCCGCCGGCACGCAGATAAAGCGGTTTGCTGCTGGCGGCGCACCCCTGGTCGCAGCTGCGCGGCCAGCCCTTCAGGCGATCCCAGTGGTTTTCACCGGTGTTGTAGATCAGCACCGGCGGTGTGTCCGCCTTCGGCGCGCCGTCCACCAGGTACTGGTCGAAGAACGGCTTGAGCACATCGCGGCGGAACTGCAGCGCGGTATCGCCGTCGAACTTCAGCGCGCCCAGTTCGCTGGCGCTGTAGTTCACCTGGCTGTGCCGCCATGGCCCCATCACCAGATAGTTGCGGTCGTTGCCGCTATCGCGCCCTTCCATCGCCTGGTAGGCGTGGTTGGCACCCCACATGTCCTCCTGGTCCCACAGGCCCTGCAACCACAGGGTCGGCACCTTCAACGGCGTCTTGGCCATCACCGCATCCAGCGCCTGGCCCTGCCAGAAGGCGTCATACGCCGGGTGCTCGACCAGCTTCTTCCACCAGGTCAGCTGGTCCACGCCGGTGAAACGGGCGTAGTCGCCAGCCGAACCGATGCGCAGGAACGTGCTGTAGTCGTCATAGCCCAGGCTCGGCAGCGGCGTGCCCTTGCCGCGCTTCTCGGTCTGCATCGCGAAGTAGTTGAAGTTGACCTGGCGGAAGGCACCGTAGTTGAGCCAGTCGTCGCCCATCCAGCCATCGACCATCGGGCTCTGTGGTGCCGCCACCTTCAACGCCGGATGCGGATCGGTCAACGCCATCACCACGGTGAAACCTTCATAGGACGAGCCCAGCATGCCGACCTTGCCGTTGCTCTCGGGCACGTGCTTCACCAGCCAGTCGATGGTGTCCCAGGCGTCGGTGGAGTGATCCACCTTGGTGTTGTTCAACGGCCCGCGCAGCGGCCGGGTCATCACGTAATCGCCTTCGGAGCCGTACTTGCCACGGATGTCCTGGAATACGCGGATGTAACCGCTGTCGACGAACACCTCGTCGCCCTGTGGCAGCAGGTCGCGCATGCGCGGCGAGTCACTGCGGTTGGCGCGGCCGGCAGCATCGTAGGGCGTGCGGGTCAGCAGGATCGGCGCGTTACGGGCGCCCTTGGGTACCACGATCACCGTATACAGCCTGGTGCCATCACGCATCGGCACCATCACCACGCGCTTGTCGTAGTCGCGCCCCACATCCGGGGCAACGAAAGGCTTGCCGCTGATGTCCGGGGTCATCGGCGGAGTATCGGCAGCCAGCACGCTGCTGGACAGGCAAAGGGCGATGGCTACTGCAACGGCACGCACACGCATGGACAACCCCTTCCGGCGGGAAAGTTCCAAGCCTACTCCTGCCCTGCCCTGTGAAGTGTGTTACGGCTTTGCATTCTGGGGCGGATGCGGGCAGGACTGATGGCACATGTGCCTCCGCTGCCGCTGCGCTCGCCGGGCATGGCCCGGCGCTACCGTATTCCTCGGCCCATCGCTGCGCTCGCCGGGCAGGGCCCGGCGCGACCGTAGTCCTCGGCCCATCGCTGCGCTCGCCGGGCATGGCCCGGTGCTACCGCATTCCTCTGCCCATCGTTGCTCCGCCGGGCATGGCCTGGCGCTAGCGCTCGTGCGGGTCATGGGGTAGCGCCGGGC
>NZ_JBDJOB010000035.1:0-22842 GCF_039674705.1 Stenotrophomonas sp. TWI169
GCCGGAGCCCCCCCTTTCGTTCCGGGGGCGCCGGGCCATGCCCGGCGGCCTTGATCGCCCCGCGGCGCTCGCGGGGCTGGGCCCGGCGCTACCCACACGGGTCAGCTGTTCTTCTTCGCCGCCATCGCGGCGGCCAGCTCGGCCTTGTATTCCTCGAAGGTCTGGCCCTTCTCCCTGGCCTCGGCCTGCGCGGCATCACGCAGCGCGTCGGAATACATCAGACGCACCGGCGTACCGTTGCGCTCGTGCAGTTCACCGGCCTGCATGATCAACGCCAGCACCTGCGCGGCGCTCTCGCTATGCCCGGCGATACGGCCATCCATGCCCAGCACCCACTCTCCATCGCGGCGCACGACACCTGCCAGCAGCGTGCGCTGCGCATCGCGCAGTTCGGCATGCGGCTCCACCGGCGAAGTCTGGGCAGCGGCCTTGTTGGCAGCCTTCTCTTCCTGGCGGCGGCGCTGGTCGCGACGGGTCTTGGAGGTGGTGGACATGGGGGCGGCATCGCTACGGGGGGGCGCAAGGATAGCGCACCCCGCCCGTTGCGCCGCTTCACGGGTCGCCCGCCACCGCCCCTGCGGCCGGTCAGAGGCCCGTGGCCACGGCCTGCACTGCGCGCTCACGGCGGTGTTCCCAGTACCAGAACACAAACCCGGCGGCGAAGAAGCCGGCCTGGCCCAGCGCCAGATGCAGCGGGCTGGCACTGAGCAGGGGCGACACGACGCCGGCCACCACGGTGCTGACCATCAGCTGCGCGAAGGCCTGCAGCGACGAGGCCAGGCCGCGCTGGTGCGGATACATGTCGAGCACGGCCAGCGCCAGGATCGGGAAGATCAGCGCCATGCCCATGCCGCCCAGGAGAATGGGCAGTACCGCCCACGGCAGCGCGAACTGCGGCGCCAGCACCACGTAGCCGACGTTGAGCAGTGTCGACAGCGCGCACAGGGAGAAGCCGATGGTCACCTGCCGGGTCGGCGTGGTGTGCCCGGCCATGCGCCCGGACAGGAACGCGCCGGCCGTCATGCCACCGATGGTGGGAATGAACAGCCAGGCGAAGTCGCCTTCGCCCAGATGCAGGTGCTGCATCACGAACACCGGCGCGGACGCGATGTACAGGAAAATGCCGCCGAAGCCGATGCTGCCGGCAAGTGCCAGGCGCAGGAAACGCGGGTTGAAGCCGATGCGCACATAGTCACGCAGCAGTGCGCGCGGCGACAGCGGTACCCGCGCCTCCGGCGGATGCGTTTCCGGCAGGAAGCGCGCGGTGGCCACCAGCAGCAGCAGCGAGAACACCACGAGGAACCAGAAGATCAGCGGCCAGCCGGCACCGCTGAGCAGAATCCAGCCACCGATGATCGGGGCGATGGCCGGCGCGATGCCGAACAGCATCGAGACCTGGCTCATCAACCTCTGGGCGTCATGGCCGTGGTACAGGTCACGGATCACCGCGCGGCCGACGATCATGCCCACGCCCGCCGACAGGCCCTGCAGCGCGCGGAACGCCAGCAGGGTCGGCAGGTCAGTGGACAGCGCGCAGCCGACCGAGGCCCCGGCAAACACCACCAGGCCGCCGAGAATCACCCGCTTGCGGCCCCAGGCATCGGACAGCGGCCCGTGCGCCAGGCTCATCAGGCCATAGAACAGCAGGTAGACGCTGATGGTCTGCTGGACGGCCACCTCATCCACCGCCAGGCGCTGGGCCAGCTGCGGGAAGGCCGGGAAAATGGTGTCGATGGAGAACGGGCCGAACATGGCCAGGCCCGCGAGCAGCAGGGCCATGCGACGGGTGGACGGAGCAACAGCGGCGGTCATGTGAACGGTGTCCGGCAAGGCCATGCGCGGCACGCACGGCGGGCGCCGGTCCCGCTGCAGCAGGGACGGCGCCAGATGAATTCGGGTATCCGCCCATGATAGGCGGGGAATGCGCCCGATGCCATGCAGCACCGCACAAAACGGACGCCCCGGGCCATCGGCCATTCAGGCGCCGGCGCTGCCCGGGCGGCCCCGGCAGCAGGCCATAACCGGCTATAATCGGCGGGCAACACGGTGGGAGAAGCGGAACACCGCTGCCGAAGGCGCAACGCCCGTAATCGCTCAGGCCCGATACCACCCGCAACACAACTCTGGAGAGACCGGTTCGATCCGGCGCCGAAGGGGCACGAAGCTGCGGCCAGCCGCGCTTCCAAACTCTCAGGCAAAAGGACAGAGGGGCGCCCCGCAGCCCGCCATCCGGCGGCCTGTGCCCGTGCGTGTGCCCTTTCCTGACGGATCCTTCGCCATGTCCCAGAACACCCCTTCCCTGCGTGAGCTCGAGCACCACAGTGCGTTCGTCGAGCGTCATATCGGCCCCAACGACGCCGAGATCGCGCAGATGCTCGACGTCGTCGGCCACGCGTCGCTGGATGCGATGACCGATGCCATCGTGCCGGCCAAGATCAAGTCGCCGGCAGCGCTGGCGCTGCCGGAGTCGATCACCGAAGTGGAGGCGCTGGCGAAGATCCGCGCGATCGCCGACAAGAACACCGTGCTGCGCAGCTTCATCGGCCAGGGGTATTACGGCACCCACACGCCGAACGTGATCCTGCGCAACATCCTGGAAAACCCGGCCTGGTACACCGCCTACACCCCGTACCAGGCAGAGATCTCGCAGGGCCGCATGGAAGCGCTGATCAACTTCCAGACCCTGTGCGCCGACCTGACCGGCATGGAGATCGCCAACGCCTCGCTGCTGGACGAAGCCACCGCAGCGGCCGAAGCGATGACCCTGGCCAAGCGTTCGGCCAAGTCGAAGTCGGACACCTTCTTCGTGCACGATGCCGTGCACCCGCAGACCCTGGAGCTGCTGCGCACCCGCGCCGAGCCCATGGGCATCGTGCTGCGCGTCGGCACCCCGGCCGAAGCGCTGGAAGCGGACAGCTTCGGCGTGCTGCTGCAGTACCCGGATACGTTCGGCCAGGTGGCCGACTACCGGGCACTGGTCGAGGCCGTGCATGCACGCGGCGGCCTGGTCGCCGTGGCCACCGATCTGCTGGCGCTGACCCTGCTCGCCGCACCGGGCGAATGGGGCGCGGACATCGTGGTCGGCAACAGCCAGCGTTTCGGCGTGCCGTTCGGCTTCGGTGGCCCGCACGCGGCGTTCATGGCCTGCCGCGATGCCTACAAGCGCTCGATGCCCGGCCGCCTGATCGGCGTCTCGATCGATGCGCAGGGCAACCCGGCCTACCGCCTGACCCTGCAGACCCGCGAGCAGCATATCCGCCGCGAGAAGGCCACCTCCAACATCTGTACCGCACAGGTCCTGCTGGCGGTGATGGCCTCGATGTACGCCGTCTACCACGGTCCGGAAGGCCTGACCCGCATCGCCCGCCGCACGCACCGCCTGGCCGCGATCCTGGCCGCCGCACTGCGCAAGGCCGGCGTGCAGGTTGCTGGCGACTTCTTCGACACCCTGCACGTCACCGGTGTGCGCGCCGATGAGATCCACGCCAAGGCGCGCGCCGCCGGCTACAACCTGCGCGCGATCGACAGCTACTCGGTCGGCATCAGCCTGGACGAGACCGCCACCCGCGCCGATGTGGTCGCGCTGGCCGCCGTCTTCGGTGCCCAAGCCGATGTCGATGCACTGGATGCCAGCACCGCCGACGCGCTGCCGGCCGGGCTGCTGCGCCAGTCCGCGTTCCTGACCCATCCGGTGTTCAACACGCACCACAGCGAGCACGAACTGCTGCGCTACCTGCGTTCACTGGCCGACAAGGACCTGGCGATGGACCGCACGATGATCCCGCTGGGCTCGTGCACCATGAAGCTCAACGCCACCGCCGAGATGATCCCGGTGACCTGGCCGGAGTTCTCGCAGATCCATCCGCTGGTGCCGGCCGACCAGGCGCTGGGCTACAAGGAACTGATCGAGTCGCTGGAAGCGATGCTGGTCGAATGCACCGGCTACGATGCGGTCAGCCTGCAGCCGAACTCGGGTGCACAGGGCGAGTACGCCGGCCTGCTGGCGATCCGCGCCTACCACCGCTCGCGTGGTGAGGAGCATCGCGACATCTGCCTGATTCCGGATTCGGCCCACGGTACCAACCCGGCCTCGGCACAGATGTGCGGCATGAAGGTGGTGGTCACCAAGACCGATGCCAACGGCAACGTCGATGTCGAGGACATCCGCCTCAACGCCGAGAAGTACAGCGACCGCCTGGCCGCGATCATGATGACCTACCCGTCCACGCACGGCGTCTTCGAGGAGGAGGTGGTCGAGATCTGCGAGATCATCCACAAGCACGGCGGCCAGGTGTACACCGACGGTGCCAACATGAACGCCCTGGTCGGCGTGGCCAAGCCGGGCAAGTGGGGTTCGGACGTTTCCCACCTGAACCTGCACAAGACCTTCTGCATCCCGCACGGCGGCGGCGGCCCGGGCGTCGGCCCGTGCGCGGTCAAGGCGCACCTGGCCCCGTTCCTGCCGGGTAAGCTGGGTGACAACGGCCCCGTCGGCATGGTCAGCGCCGCCAGCTTCGGCAGCGCCTCGATCCTGCCGATCAGCTGGATGTACATCGCGATGATGGGCCGCGAGGGCCTGCGCAAGGCGACCCAGGTCGCGCAGCTCAATGCCAACTACATCGCCAAGCGCCTGGCGCCGCACTTCAGGACGCTGTACACCGGCCGCAACGGCCTGGTGGCGCATGAGTGCATCCTCGATGTGCGCCCGCTGGAGAAGAGCAGCGGCATCGGCGCCGAGGACGTGGCCAAGCGCCTGATCGACTTCGGCTTCCACGCGCCGACGCTGAGCTTCCCGGTGGCCGGCACGCTGATGGTCGAGCCCACCGAAAGCGAGTCGCTGCATGAGCTGGACCGCTTCATCGATGCCATGATCCAGATCCGCGAGGAAATCCGTGCGATCGAGGATGGCCGCCTGGACCGCGAGGACAATCCGCTGAAGAACGCGCCGCACACCGCCACCGCGGTGACGGCCAGCGAGTGGACCCACGCCTACCCGCGCGAGCTGGCCGCCTTCCCGCTGCCCAGCCTGAAGCTGCAGAAGTACTGGCCGCCGGTGGCCCGCGTCGACAACGTCTACGGCGACAAGAACGTGATGTGCGCCTGCATCCCGGTCGACGCCTACAAGGACGATGAAGTCGAAGCGTGATTGACGGAACGGCCCGCGCAAGCGGGCCGTTTTCGTTTACGGTAGCGCCGGGCCATGCCCGGCGAGCGCAGCGGCTGAACCGATCACGGATCCGGCATCTGCCCCAGGCTCAACTGCCAGGACACACCGAACCGGTCCTGCACCCAGCCGTAGCGGTTGCTGAAATCGTAGTCGCCCACCGGCATCAGCCAGTGCCCGCCCTCGCCCAGCACGCGCGCCGCGCGCTCGAACTGTTCGGCGCCACCGCACTCGACGAACAGCGAGATCGACGGACTGAAGGTGAAGTCGTGCACATCCAGGCTGTCGAAGCACAGATAGTTGGTGCCGCCGAGCATGAAGGTCGCCTGCCGCACCTGGCCGGGCACTCCCGCCCCTGCGCCGTCGGGATGGCGTTGCAGGGCAAGCAGCCGGAAATCGGCGAACGCCTCGGCGTACAGGGCCAGGGCCGCCTCGGCCTGGCCGGTGAACATCAGGAACGGACGACTGCGCAGCATGGGGTGCTCCAGTTCAGCGGGCCGATGACGGCCCCGCGAACAGGATGGCACGCAGAATGTATGCCCGCTGTAGAGCCAAGCCCACGCTCGGCTGTACGGATCAGGCCTCGCGCATGCGGCGCGCGATCGCACTGCCGGCCGCGATCGTGGCGGTCAGGGCCACCATCGACAGGAACTGCAGGCGCGTATGCGCCTCGCTCAGCAGCAGGCCGAAGATCAGTGCCAGGATCGCCAGGGCGCAGCAGGTCAGCCACGGGAAACCGGCCATGCGGAACGGCAGGCGCGAGCCGAGGCGGTCCGCACGGCGGCGCAGCACCAGTTGAGAAAGCAGCGACAGCGTCCACACCAGCAGGCAGGTCGAGCCGACGATGTTCAGCAGTACCGGCAGCACCTTGTCCGGGAACAGCAGTTCCATCACCGTCGCGGCAAACCCGAACAGTACGCTGGCCAGAACGGCGATCACCGGCACCTGCCGCGGGTCGGTCCAGCCCAGCACGGCCGGTGCCTCGCGGCGCTGCGCCAGCGAATACATCATCCGCGACGCGCCGTAGAGGTTGGCGTTGAGGGCCGACAGCAGGGCGATCACTGCGATCAGCGTGATGGCCGTGCCCGCCCCCGGAATGCGGGCCGCATCCAGCACCGCGGCGAACGGCGACTTCAGCGCTTCGCTGGTCCACGGCACCACGGCGATGATCACGCTCAGCGAGCCGATGTAGAACACCAGGATGCGCCAGGCCACGGTGCGGATGGCGCGGGCGATGCTGCGCTCGGGATCCTCGGTCTCGGCCGCGGCAACGGCCACGATCTCGGTGCCGCCGAAGGCGAACACCACCACCAGCAGGGCTGCGCCGATACCGGCCAGGCCCTGCGGTGCAAAACCGCCGTGTGCGGTGAAGTTGCTCAGTCCCGGAGAGGTCACCTGCGGTAGCCAGCCCATCAGCAGCGCGAAACCGATGGCGATGAACGCCAGGATCGCCACCACCTTGAGAATGGCGAACCAGAACTCGAACTCACCGAAATTCCTGACCCCCAGCAGGTTGATCGCGGTGAAGAACAGCATGAACGCCAGGGCGGCCATCGGCACCGGAATGGCCGGCCAGACCGTGGCCAGCAGGCCCGCCGCTCCCACGGCCTCGGCGGCGATCACGATCACCAGCTGTACCCACCAGAGCCAGCCGACAGTCGCCCCTGCCGTGGCGCCCATGGCGTCGGCGGCATAGACCGAGAACGCGCCGCTGGTCGGCTTGGCCGCCGCCATTTCGCCCAGTGCGTTCATCACGATGATCACCAGTGCGCCGGCCACCAGGTACGACACCAGCACCGCCGGGCCGGCCGCCTGTACGCCCACACCGGACCCCAGGAACAGGCCCGCGCCGATGGCGCTGCCCAACCCCATCATGATCAGCTGGCGTGGCTTGAGCGAATGGCCCAGGCGGGAGGGCGAGGCAGGCGTAACGGGGCTGGCGGGCATCGGCAGGAGTGGGCGGCGGCTACAGGGGCGTCACCTTACCCTGTCCCGCGCCTGTGGGGATAGGCACAGTGCAGCAGGCCGCTCAGGCCTGCGCCGGCTCGCCGATACGGGCGCGGTAGGCGCGCGGCGAGAAACCGGTTTCGGCCTTGAACTTGCGGGTGAACGCGCTCTGGTCACTGAACCCGCAGGCCTGGCCGATGCAGGCGATGCTGTCGTCGCCATGCAGCAGATGCATGGCCATCTGGATCCGCAGCCGCGTCAGCACCTGCTGCGGGGTCATCTGGAACACCTTGCGGAAGCTGCGCTCCAGCTTGGACAGCGAGAACCCGGTGATGTCCAGCAACGTCTGCATGCGCACGTTCTCGGCGTAGTGCGCGTTGAGATGGGCCAGGGCCAGCCGCAGCTGCTCGTACTGGGTGCCCAGGCTGTCCTTCTGGCCCAGGTCGCGCGAGATGCCGATCAGGCCCTCGATGCTGCCGTCGACCACCAGCGGCCGCTTGCAGGTCAGGCACCAGCCCGGCTCGCGGTTGGCGAACAGGTGCAGCTCCATCAGGTTCTCGATCACCTCGCCGGACAGCACGCGTGCGTCCTGGTCGACGTAGTCCGCACTGAGGCCGGTCGGGTAGATCTCGGCCGCGGTACGCCCGATCACGTCCTTGCGCGCGCGCAGGCCCAGCCGCCGCAGCATGGTCTGGTTGACGTGGGTGTAACGGCCCTGGCGGTCCTTTATGAAGAACAGCACGTCCGGGATGGCGTCGAACAGGGCTTCGATGTCGGCAGGCTCGACTCGCATGCGCCAAGCATAGCCGAGGCGCCCTTGTCCGCGCGATCACCTGCGCGGGACCGGGGCTTAACGTCTGGCGCGCGAGGGTAGAGGTTGACTTCCCCGCTACAGGACCTGGACCCATGGCCGCCAGCAAGCCCACCGGCAAGCGCGCACCCGCCCCCTCCCCCGACCATCGCCGTGGCGACGGCGACGAACTGCACCTGCACGCCAGCGGCACGCACCCCCCGATGACCACGGCCCAGGGCATCCCCGTCGCCGACAACCAGAACTCGCTGCGCCAGGGCCCACGAGGCCCCACCCTGCTGGAGGATTTCATCCTCCGCGAGAAGATCACCCACTTCGACCATGAGCGCATCCCGGAGCGCATCGTGCATGCCCGCGGCAGCGCCGCCCACGGCTATTTCGAACTCACTCACTCGCTGGCCAAGTACACCCGTGCACGCATCCTTGGCGAAGTCGGAAAGAAGACTCCGGTGTTCACCCGCTTTTCCACCGTGGCCGGCGGTGCCGGGTCGGTCGACACCCCCCGCGACGTGCGGGGTTTCGCGGTGAAGTTCTACACCCCTGAAGGCAACTGGGACCTGGTGGGCAACAACATCCCGGTGTTCTTCATCCAGGACGCAATGAAGTTTCCCGACCTGGTGCATGCGGTGAAGATGGAACCGGACCGCGCGTTCCCGCAGGCAGCGAGCGCGCACGACACGTTCTGGGACTTCATTTCGTTGATGCCCGAATCGATGCACATGATCATGTGGGCGATGAGCGACCGCGCCATTCCGCGCTCGCTGCGCATGATCGAAGGCTTCGGCGTGCACAGCTTCCGCCTGTTGAACGAGGCCGGCGACTCCACCTTCGTCAAATTCCACTGGCGGCCGAAGCTGGGCATCCAGTCCACGGTGTGGGACGAGGCGTTGAAGCTGCAGGCCGCGGACAACGATTTCCATCGGCGCGACCTGTTCGAGGCGATCGAGCGTGGCGACTTCCCCGAATGGGAACTGGCGGTGCAGCTGTTCACGGAAGAGGAAGCCGACGCATTTCCGTTCGATCACCTGGACCCGACCAAGATCATTCCCGAATCACTGGTGCCGCTGAAGGTGATCGGGCGCATGGTGCTGGACCGCTGGCCGGACAACTTCTTCGCCGAAACCGAGCAGGTGGCCTTCTGCCCGGCCAACGTGCCGCCCGGCATCGACTTCAGCAACGACCCGCTGCTGCAGGGCCGGCTGTTCTCCTACCTGGATACCCAGCTGATCCGCCTGGGCGGACCCAACTTCCACCAGATCCCGGTGAATGCGCCGAAGTGCCCGTTTGCCAACCACCAGCGCGATGGACATATGCAGATGCAGGTGCCCAAGGGCCGCGTGGCCTACGACCCCAGTTCGCTGGAGGACGACAGCCCGCGCGAGACACCGGCCGGATTCCGCAGCCATGCCAGCGCGGATGACGGCCGCAAGGGGCGCACGCGTGCCGAGAGCTTCGCCGACCATTACAGCCAGGCACGGATGTTCTTCCGCAGCCTGGAAGCACCCGAGCAGGCCCATCTGGCCTCGGCGCTGGTGTTCGAGCTGTCCAAGGTGGAAACGCTGAAGGTGCGGGTGCGTACCGTCAGCCACCTGCGCAACATCGACGAAACCCTCGCGCAGCGGGTGGCGGAAGGACTGGCGCTGCCCGCCCTGCCCGACCCGGCGCCCACTGCTACGCCGGCACAGGACATGCCCCCCGCACCGGAAGTCCGCGTGATTGGCCGCAACAAACCCACCCTGCAAGGGCGCTGCATCGGCATCCTGTTTGATGAAGGCTCCGATGCCGGTGTCATCAGCAGCCTGCGCAAGGCCGCCGAGAAGGCCGGCGCGGCGGTGAAGCTGGTGGCTCCCAAGGTGGGCGGCGCCACCCTGAGCAACGGCAAGCTGCAAGCGGCCGACGGGCAACTGGCGGGGACTCCATCGGCGGTGTTCGATGCGGTCGCGATCGTGCTCAGCGAGGAGGCCGGCAAGCGGCTGTCCAGCGACAGTGCGGGGCTGGAATTTGCCAGCACCGCGTGGGCACACCTGAAGGCCATCGGCAGCGATGAAGGAGGCCGGGTGCTGCTCAAGGCGGCGCGCGTGGGCAAGGATGCAGGCATCGTCGACGCGGGCGATGCCGGCGCTTTCCTCACCGTCGCCGCCACCCGCCAGTGGGCCCGCGAACCGAAGCTGCGGCAACTGGCCTGACCGCCTCGCCCCCATCGCCTGCAAGGAGACGTGTCATGCCCCGTGGAGACAAATCCGCCTATACCGACAAGCAGAAGCGCCAGGCTGAACACATCGAGGAAAGCGAGCGCGAGCGTGGTGCCAGTGAAAGCACCGCCGAACGCATCGCGTGGGCCACCGTGAACAAGCAGGATGGCGGAGGCAAGCGCAGTGGCAGTGCCCGCAAGGGCGCCAAGAAGACTGCGAAGAAGGCGGCGAAGAAGGCACCGGCAAAGAAGGCCGCAACGAAGAGCACTGCGGGAAAAGCACCGGCGAAGAAGGCCGCAAAGAAGACTGCCGCGAAGAAAGCGCCCGCGAAGAAGTCCACCGCCAGCACGCGCAGTGCAGCCGCAAAGAAGGCAGCGGCAACCCGGGCGGCAAAGAAGGCGGCACGCTCGACCGCCGCGAAGAAGGCGGCGCGCACCCGCGCAGGCGGTTGAGATGCACCCGGCAGCGCAGCGGGCACACGATGCCTGCGGCCCTGCACGGTGACGTGGCGCACGCCGGGCAGCATCAGCACCCGGCGGCGCCACGGCTCAGTCAATCGGCGGCCCGGCCCTTGGGCGCGGGTGCCGCCACGGCCACCGCCTGCAGCTTGCGCACCGCAGCGATCGGAATCGCTTCGGCCCGTCGCTGCTGCGGCCACCAGACGAACAGGAATGCGCTGCTGGAGCCCAGCAGGCGCGCGGTGCCGGGCAAGGGCGCCGCGTCGCCGTTCAACTGCAGGCGGATCACTTCCCCACGTCCCTCGTTGCGGATCTGCTGCCCCCGCACCTGCACGTAGTTGGCCGCGCCGATGGCCATGAAAGCGGCCACGGCCAGGGTCATCGCCGTCAGCGGCCGCAGACCTACGCCCTCCCAGCTGGTCAGTACCGAGCGCATGAGCACCGCCCGCCATGCCCAGTTGCGTGCGCGCAGTTGCTCGAGCTTGGCCGCATTGCGCATCCGTAGCGTTTCCGGCCAGCTCACCAGCAGCACCAGCAGCACGCCCGCAGCCAGCAGCAGTGCATAGGCCGGGTCACGGATGCCGGCCACCAGGAAATCGCTGGGCTGCAGGTAATCCAGAATCGACAGCTCGAATCCCCGGTAGAACCAGAAGCTGCACCACAGCCCCAGCAGCGACACCAGCAGATAGGCAGTGGTGAACAGCAGTGCCGGCTCACGGCGCATGCGGGACAGCGCCTGCATCACCGCCGAGTCATCATCACCACGGGTCAGCGGCAGCATCGACCAGTCGGTCGCTGCTTCCGGCTCCGGTGGCGCCGCAGCCACCTCGATGCCCTGCACCCGCGGCACATCGCCATAGGTCCCTTCCGGTTCCCTGTTGTCCATGCCCGCTCCCCTTTTCAGCGAGCATCGCCGAAAAAGGTGGCGCGCGGTAGACCACCGGCCTGCGGCATACTCCACGGTGCCGCAGGGCGCAGAGCGGAGGAAAGGGCCATGAAACGATGGACTGGCATGTTGGGGCTGCTGGCGTGGCTGTGCGCCGCGTCACCGGCCGTTTCCGGCAATGCGCGGGCTCCCGCCGCCCCAGCGGACGATGTGGGTACCGCGCAGGCCGTCGCACAGGCTGAAGCGCGTGGCCGGCAGATGTTCGAGCACGACCTGGCGGCCGAGCGCGCAACTGACGCCCTGCTCGAACAGGGCATGCGCGGCGACACCCGGGTAAGGGGCTGGATAACCGAACAGCGCGGCAGCCACTACGAAGTCAGCATGATCGGCGACGGCGCAGTGGTCCTGTATCGGGCCGCCACCGACGCGCAGGGAAGGATGACCGGCGCAACCGAGACTCTGGATGTTCCAGCGGCGCCAACGACCTACCAGGCCGGCGCTGCCGCCGCACGGGCGCTGGCGTTGAACAGCGCCTTCGACGCCTGCGCGCAGACCTACAACAGCGTGGTTCTTCCGGCGCCCGGTACGGCCGCCGATGCGTGGACGGTCTACCTGCTGCCCGCCACCACCGATCCTGCCGTAGTTCCGCTGGGCGGCACGCATCGTCTCGACATCGCCCACGGTCGGATCGTCTCCCGCCGCGCCTTCACCCACAGCTGCATCCAGCTGAAGCGTGCGCCACCCGGTGCGGCGATGTTCATCACCCATCTGCAGGACCCGACACCGACCGAGATCCATGTGTTCTGGAGCCTGTGGGCCCGCTCGCCGCTGTACGTCTCCACGGGTAAGGACGTGATCTGGAAGATCGAGGACGGCCGCATCCGCCGCATGCAGGACTGACCGGCCACCACGCGCGAACACGTGGCGGCCCGTGCCTTCAGGCGGCTGCCGACGGTCAGGCCGCGCGTGCTGCCACCGTGCGGACTGCACCGCTCTGCTCGATATGGAACACCGCGACCGACGCGGTCAGCGCATTGGCCTGCTCTTCCAGCGCGCGGCTGGCGGCAGTGGCTTCTTCCACCAGTGCGGCATTCTGCTGGGTCACCTGATCCATCTGCACCACCACCTGATTGACCTGTTCGATGCCGGCCGCCTGTTCCTTGCTCGCCGCAGCGATGTCACTCATCAGCTGGTTGGTGCGTGCGCTGGCCTGTGCCAAGCGGGCAATGGCCGCTTCCGACTCGACCGTAACCGCCAGACCGCTCTGCACCTTGCCTGCCGCCTCTTCGATGAGTTCCTTGATCTCCTTGGCGGCGATGCCCGCACGCTGCGCCAGCGTGCGCACTTCACTGGCGACCACGGCAAAGCCGCGGCCCTGCTCACCCGCGCGGGCAGCTTCCACCGCAGCGTTCAAGGCCAGGATGTTGGTCTGGAAGGCGATGCCATCGATGACCGTGGAGATTTCCGAGATGCGCGCCGAGGACTGATCGATCTCTCCCATCACAGACGCCATCTGTGCCATTGCCTGTTCGGTGGCCCGCACCGCCGCGCCGGCAGCGTGTGCCTCGCTGTCGGCCTGGCGGGCCAGCTCGGCATTCTGGCGGACGGTCGAGGTCAGTTCTTCCATTGATGCCGCCGCTTCTTCCAGGTTGGCGGCCTGCTGTTCGGTACGGCGCGACAGGTCGCTGTTGCCGGCGGCGAGCTCCTGCGCGGCAGTGTTGATGCTGTCGGCAGCGTCCTGGATGCCGCGCACGATGCCGGTCAGCTGGGCCGTGGTGGTGTTGGCATCGTCGCGCATGCGGGCGAACACGCCGTCGTAGTGACCGTCCATGCGCGCAGTGAGGTCGCCCCCGGAGACCGCGCGCAGCACATCGGAGACGTCGGCGATGCTGGCCTGCGAACTGGCCATCATGCCGTTGAGCTGCTCGACCATCGCCCTGAACTGATACTGGAACGCACTGGCATCCCCACGCACGCTGAAATCTCCGGCGCGCGCCGCGCGGACCAGGTCGTCAATCTGGGTGTTGACTGCCAGCAGGCTCTGTTTCACTGCGGCCAGGGTGCGGGTCAGCGTACCCTTCTCGCCGGGATAGTCCGGAAGGTCGCGGCTGAGGTCGCCGATGGCATAGCGCTGCATGACCTCGGCCATCAGCAGTTCCACCTGCACGTGTGATTCCACCAGGCTGTTGGTGGCCTGCACCATGCGCCCGAAATCGCCCGGAAACGCGCTGGCGTCCATGCGGTAGCGGATCGCACCCGCCTCGTGCTGCTCGGCCATGTGCATCTGCGCCCCGATGGCGGCCTGCACGCTCTGCCGCACGCTGGCCATCGCCTCGCCCAGCCGGGTCAGCTCGTCACGGCCGCCGAGGCGGAATTCCTGGTCCAGCTGGCCCTTGGACAGGCGCTCGGCCAGGTTCACCGCGCGTGCCAGCGGACCGGTCAGGCTGCGACCGATCATCACCGAGGCGGCGATGCCGACCAGCAGGGCCACGCCTCCCAGCACCAGCAACTGCAGCAGACTCCGTTCACCCAGGCGGATCGCCTCGGCGGCGGCCTCGCGGCTTTCCTTCTCTTCGAAATCGACGCCATCGGACAACGCCTTGTTCCAGCCGTTGGCCGCGTCCTGCACCGGCCCCAGGGTCAGTGCCACGGCAGCGGGGTAGTCGCCCTGCTCCATCAGTTCGCTGGTCTGCTTGTTGAGCGGGCGCGCAAGGGCGCGCTTGGCCGCGATGGTTTCAGCGATGGCCTTGCCCTCGGCATCGCCTGGCAGGGCCTGGTAGGCGGACCAATCCGCCTCGTAGCGCTTGACCAGGTCGGCGATGCGCTTCTCGTCGCTGCCGCGGTCTTCGCCCTGGCGGATCAGCATTTCGCGGCGCACTACCATCATCTGGTTGTTGGCATCGAGCATCTGCGACAGCAGGCGCACCTTGGCCACACTGACGTCGACTACCTGCTGCATCGCGCGCTTCTGCACGACACTGGCGGTGGCGCCGGTGGCCACCACGGCGGCGACCAGCAGCAGCAACAGGCCAAAGCCCAGCCCAAGACGCCAGGCAACCCTGACATTCCTCAAGTAATCCATGGGTACATCCAAAACGGGGGGATGCGCCCGTATCGGCCGCGCCACCGGCAATCTTGATCGGCAACATGCACGGGCGTCGGCAGCCGTTCACCTTGGTGAGGCCCCGCCCCGTACTTCTGCGACAAGGGCCTGAGCCACGCCGGGGCAGCCCTGCTCATGCCGGCATCAGGTTGCTTTCACGGAGGCTGCGCAGCCTCTGCGGGCAGGGTGGAGCTGCCATCTGCCGGAGATCTCCATGCCCGTGTACCGCCCCGCCCTGCTCGCCCTGTCCTTGCTGGTGTCGCCCGCCTTCGCGCAGGTACCGCCGCCGGCCCAGCTGCCGGAGCCCATTGCCGAGAAGGCCGGACCCGATACAGCAGCCCGCTCGCCGCTGCACGCCCAAGTGTTGCTGGATCGCGCCAATTTCTCCCCGGGCGAGATCGACGGTGAAGTCGGCAGTAACCAGCATCGGGCCGTGGCCGGCTTCCAGGCGGCACACGGCCTGACGGTGAGCGGAGAGCTGGACGACAGCACCTGGGAGGCTCTCCAGGCCGAGACGATCGCGCCGCTGGCCAGCTACACGCTGACGGCCGAGGATGTTGCCGGTCCGTTCCAGTCCATTCCCAAGAAACCCGCCGCACAGGCAAAGCTGAAGTCGCTGGGTTACAGCAGCGTCGAGGAAGCGCTCGGTGAACGCTTCCACGCGTCCCCTGCCCTTCTGAAGTTGCTCAACCCCGGCGTCGATCTGGCCAAGGCCGGCAGCCGTATCCAGGTGCCCAACATCGCCCCCGCGGCATTGCCGAAGGCGGCGAAGATCGTGGTCGACAAGTCCGATTCCACTCTTCAGTTGCTGGATGCGCAGGGCAAGGTGATCGCACAGGTGCCGGTTTCGTCCGGCAGCCAGCACGATCCGCTGCCGATCGGTGAATGGAAGATTCTCGGCGTCCATCGCGACCCGCCGTTCCACTACAACCCCAAGCTGTTCTGGGATGCGCGCAAAGGCGAGAAGAAGGCCATGCTGCCGCCCGGTCCGAACAATCCGGTCGGCCGGGTCTGGATCGATCTGTCCAAACCCCACTATGGTCTGCACGGAACGCCGGTACCCGGGCATGTCGGCAAGACCGAATCGCATGGCTGCGTGCGCATGACCAACTGGGATGCACTGCGCGTGGCCGATGCGGTGGATACCTCCGTCCCCGTGGTGATGCAGGAGTGAGCCGATGCGACTTTCGCAGTTGATCGTGCTGGGCGTGCTGGTGGGTGTGGGAATGGGCTGGTGGCTGCGCCGCGATGCGGGTGAGCCAGTAGCGGTTGCCCGGCCTGCAGCACCACCTGCGGTGGCTGGGGCGCCGGAGGTTGCGGCTGCGACGCCGCGTGTGGGCGCTGCGGCTCCCACGGCGGTGCCGCCGTCCAGCGCCACCGATGCGGCAAGCGGCCTGCTGCTGCCGGTGCAGGGCGTACTGCCTTCGCAGCTGCGCGATACCTTCACCGATGCCCGCAGCGAAGGGCGCGTGCATGATGCAATCGACATCATGGCCGACGCAGGAACTCCGGTGCTGGCAGTGGCCGATGGGACGGTGGAAAAGCTGTTCGACAGCAAGCGTGGGGGGCTGACGATCTACCAGTTCGAGCCGAGCGGGCACTGGTGCTACTACTACGCCCACCTGCAACGCTATGCCGATGGCCTGGCCGAAAAGCAGGTGATCAAGCGTGGCGAGGTGATTGGCTACGTAGGCAGCACCGGCAACGCCAGCGCCGAGGCCCCGCACCTGCATTTCGAAGTGCACGTGCTGGGGCCGGAGAAGCAGTGGTGGAAGGGGGAATCGATCAATCCCTACCCGCTGTTGCAGGCGGGAGGGTAGCGCGTGTGCCGCGTGGCAGAGCCAGTCGCAGTGATGCCCGATTTGGGCACGATCCTAGCCGTATTGGGTATCTGACAAGTACCCCGCCGGGCATGGCCCGGCGCTACCGGCGTCGCCACCGCCGCAGCGCGATGCTGGCGGTCGCCAGCCCGCCACCAGCAAGCAGTAACAGCAGTGCCAGGGGCTGCCAGAAGAAGAACGGCCACAGACCTCCAGCACGGTCAGCCGCAGCCAGGAACGCCCGCGCGGACGTGCGTCGCCGCGCCCATAGCCGAAGTACGAGGCGGCAATTCCAGCGGACTCAACCGATTCCAGCGCGCGGGTGATGCCGGAGCCCGGCACGTCCGAACGCGCGCCAGCGTGGAAGTCAGTCTGAAGCGCGTGAACCCACCCGATACCTCGCCAGATGGCGAGGCCAGGCATCGCACATGCGGAAGGGGGTCAGGCCGGCCTGACTTCTCTGCAGACCGGCTCGGCAAGTTCGCGGCAGGCGAAGAACAGCCCTTCCACCCCACCTTCGTCCAGGTGCCTGCGCGGCGTCGCCGTGGTGGCGCAACGGTTGGCCGCATGCAGCATCTCCACCGCGGTGAGGATGCCCACGGCCGCACGGTCGATCCGCGCCAAGGACTGACGTCGTCCGTCGGACAGGTTCTCCTCCGGCCACAACATGCCATCGGAGCCCTCGCCATCACGGATGCGGGTGAGGCAGCCCTGGAACGTGCTGAGATCGTCGGCGGGATTGGCGTCGTCGTTGATGGGCTCAACAACATGGAACGGCGGGGTCTTGCGAGCGGTCATGATGTCGGCTTCCGTGGCTGCACTTGACAGCGCAACCGCCGACAGATGAAACCGGCCCAAACTGAAGCGCCGCGACCCCACAGGGAGTCGCGGCGCTCTTTTTTCAATTGAACAGCGTTACCACCACGCCGGACATGGCCCGGCGCTACCTCAGGCGAACGGATCCTGCAGGACCATGGTGTGGTCGCGATCGGGGCCGGTCGAGACGATGCTGATCGGGCAGCCCGCCAGCTCCTCCAGCGAACGCAGGTAGGCGCGCGCGGCCGGCGGCAGGTCATCCCATTGGGTGATGCCGTGGGTGTTCTCGCTCCAGCCCGGGAACTCCAGGTACACCGGGGTGCACTCTTCCCAGCCCTGCGCGTCCAGCGGCGCGTACTCGGTACGCTTGCCGCGGTATTCGTAGGCGATGCAGACCTTCAGCTTCTCCATGCCGTCCAGCACGTCCAGCTTGGTGATGCACAGGCCGCTGATGCCGTTGATGGCCACGGCGCGCTTGAGCGCGACGATATCCATCCAGCCGCAGCGACGCGGACGGCCGGTCGAGGCGCCGTACTCGGCACCGCGGTCGCGGATGCCCTGGCCGATCTCATCGTCCAGTTCGGTCGGGAACGGACCGCCGCCGACGCGGGTGGCATAGGCCTTGGCGATGCCCAGCACGTAGTCGATCGCATCGGCACCCACGCCGGCGCCGGCCAGTGCGCCGCCGACGGTGGTGTTGGAGCTGGTGACGTACGGATAGGTGCCGTGGTCGATGTCCAGCAGCGCGCCCTGCGCACCTTCGAACAGCACGCGCTTACCCTGCTTGCGCAGGTCGTGCAGGATGCCGGCAACGTCGGACTTCATCGGCTCGACGTACTCGCCGAAGGCCAGTGCCTCGTCGTAGGTCTTCTGGAAGTCGATCGCGTCGGTGTTGAGGTACTTGGTCAGCACGAAGTTGTGGTAATCCAGCGCGGTGCGCAGGAGTTCTTCCAGCTGCTTGGGGTAATGCAGGTCGGCAATGCGGATGCCGCGACGTGCCACCTTGTCTTCGTAGGCCGGGCCGATGCCACGCCCGGTGGTGCCGATCGCCTTGCCGCCGGCAGCGCGTTCGCGCGCCTGGTCCAGGGCGATGTGGTACGGCATGATCAGCGGCGCGGCCGGGGAGATCTTCAGGCGCGAACGCACTTCCACGCCGGAGGTTTCCAGCTCGGCGATTTCCTTCTGCAGCGCGGCCGGCGAGATCACCACGCCGTTGCCGATCAGGCACAGTGCGTCGTCGCGCAGGATGCCGGACGGGATCAGGTGCAGGACGGTCTTCTTGCCGTTGATGACCAGCGTGTGGCCGGCATTGTGGCCGCCCTGGAAGCGCACGACCGCGCCGATTTCCTCAGTGAGCAGATCGACGATCTTGCCCTTGCCTTCATCGCCCCACTGGGCACCCAACACTACGACAGACTGACCCATGACGGGCTCCTCGATTTGTTGCGGCCATCGGGGCCGCGGACGGGTAAACCGTGGCGGGGGTGGCCAGCGCGGTGGTGGCGGCTCCAAACGGGGAGCCGCCGGCGATGGATGGCCCAGACACGGAAAAAGCCGAACGGGGGAGGCCCGTCCGGCTTTTGTGCATTATCCGGGTTTCCGGGGTCGGGTGCCACCTTTCCGACGGACGGCTTCACCCAGCGGTCAGGGGCCCGAAACGGGGTCAGATCCCTTTCCTGCGGAAAGGAATATGACCCGCTGCTAATGCCGTGCCCACCACAGCAGGCTCAGGCCGGCCAGCAGGATCAGGCCGCCAAAGCTGCGCAGGGCCGGTCCAGGCAGGTCCAGCAGGCGCTCGGCCATGCGCTTCCAGGCCAGCGGGGCCGCGAACAGGAACAGGCCTTCCAGCACCGCGACCAGGCACACGGCCGCGAACAGGTCTTTCATCGGGAACTCCAGAAATGGCACGGGGCCCGGCATCTGGCCGGGCCCCGTGGGTAGTGCGTGCGACCTCAGCGATCGCTCTTGAGGTACTGCAGGAACGGGTCGTTCTTGTCGAGCACGATCACGCCGTTGCCATCGGTCATGGAGCCACGGTAGGCCTCCAGGCTGCGGTAGAAGGCGTAGAACGCCGGATCGGCAGAACCGGCCTTGCCATAGATGCGCGCGGCATCGGCATCACCTTCACCGCGCAGGCGCTGGGCATCACGCTCGGCTTCGGCGATCAACACGGTGCTGTCGCGGTCGGCCTGGGCGCGGATCGTCAGCGACTGTTCTTCGCCTTCGGCGCGCAGCTTGGCAGCCTCCTGCTTGCGCTGGGCGCGCATGCGCTCATACACGTCGTTGATGACCTGGCTGTCGGTCGGCAGATCGACCTGCTTGATGCGCAGATCGATCATCTGCATGCCCAGCCCCGCCACCGCCTCGTTGATGCCCTTCAGCTGCTCGGCGATCAGCTCGCTGCGGTCGCCGGACACCAGCTGCTGCAGGGTGCGCGAGTTGATCTGGTTGCGCAGCGAGTCGGTGATGATCGGTGCCAGGCGGGCATTGGCGATGCGCGGATCGCCGCCGGTGGCACGGAAGTAGTCACCCACGTTGGAGATGTAGCCGATCGCGAAGAAGTCGACGCTGACGTCCTTCTGCTCGGCGGTGAAGTAACGCGCAGGGGCGGTATCAAGCACCTGGAAGCGGCGGTCGAAGACCTTCACCGTTTCCACGATCGGCAGCTTGAAGTGCAGGCCCGGCTTGATGTCCGAGCGCACCACCTTGCCCAGGTTCAGGACCATGGCGGTCTGGTCCTCGCGGACCACGTACACCGAGCCCAGCAGGCCCAGCACCACCGCCACGATCACGGCGATCCAGATTGGACTCTTCATCGGCTGCCCTCCTCACGGCCGCTCGGTCGCCCGGTCGGGCGGCCCGTGGGCCGGCCCGGGTCACGGGAAGGTTCCGCCGCCGTGGTACCCGGCAACGAAGGCATCACCACGTCCGGATTCGGCACGCCGGCGGCCGACGTCGCAGGACGGGTATCGCCGGTCATCGGCACGTAGATCAGCTGGCGGCCATCGCCACCGATCACCTTGCGGTTCTCGCTCAGCACCTGCTGCACCGTTTCCAGCCAAAGGCGCTTGCGGGTCACGTCCGGCGCATCCTTGTACTGGGCCTGCAGCAGGCTGAAGCGCTGCGCATCACCCTCGGCCTTGGACACCACGGCCTGCTTGTAGCCTTCGGCGGTGGTACGGGCGCGCGAGGCCTGGCCTCGTGCTTCCGGCACGACCTTGGCGGCGTAGGCCTGGGCTTCGTTGATCAGGCGTTCCTTGACCTGCTGCGCACCGTTGACCTCGTCGAAGGCCGGCTTCACTTCCTCCGGCGGACGGGCGTCCTGCAGGGTCAGGCCAGTGACGGTCAGGCCGGTCTTGAACGCGCGCAGCAGCGCCTGCAGGCGCTCCTCGGCAGCCGCGGCCAGCGGTCCACGGTTGTTCAGCACGGCGTTGAGATCGGCACGGCCGACTTCCTCGCGCACGGCACTCTGGGCGGACTGTTCCAGCACCTGGTTGGCATCGACCGTGCCGAACAGGTACTGCTGCGGATCATCGATGCGGTACTGGACGTTCAACGACACGTTGACGATGTTCTCATCGCGGGTCAGCACCGGAACCTGGATCGAGAAGGTCTTGATCTCGGTCGCGTTGACCTTGGTGACCGACTCGATCGGCCACGGCAGCTTGAAGTTCGGTCCGGGCTGCAGGATGCGCGAGAACTGGCCGAAGCGCAGCACCACGCCACGCTGCTGCTCGCCGATCAGCTGGAAGCTGGAGAACAGCACCAGCAGCACCAGGGCTGCCACCACCCAGCGGACGATGCCGCCATCGAACAGATCCTTCAACGGCCCGGGCAGCCCGCCCCAGCCACCACCATTGCCACCGCCGCGCGACCCGAACGGCCCGCGTCGATTGTCCTCGGGGCCTTGTCCGCCCTTGTTGCCGCCGGGTGTATTCCAGGCCATGCACGCTCCATCAAGATATGGGCTGCGGCGCGGGCCCTTCCCGCGGCGCCAGCCGTGAACCATCACCGATCATACAAGATGGGGCGGATCGGCAGGATCGAAAGGGGGCGAACGGGGTAAGGTGGCGTTTTCCTCGAAGTCAGGCACGCCGATGGTCCCCACCACCCCGTTCACCGCCTTCCGCATCGAAAGCGACGACGCCGGCTACCGCAGCGGACTGACCCGGCTGGGGGTCGACGACCTCAACCCCGGGCAGGTGCTGATCCGCGCCCGGTGGTCCTCGGTCAATTACAAGGACGCCCTGGCCGGCACCGGCAAGGGCCGGATCCTGCGCCGCTTCCCGCTGGTGGGCGGCATCGATGTGGCCGGCACGGTCGTGGCCTCCACCGACCCCGCCTGGCGCGAGGGCGACGCCGTGCTGGCCACCGGCTGCGGCCTGAGCGAAACCCGCGACGGCGGCTACAGCCAGTACGTGCGGCTGGAGTCGAGTGCGGTGATCGCGCAGCCGCCCGGGCTCAGCCCGCGCGAGGCGATGGTGCTGGGCACGGCCGGTTTCACCGCCGCGTTGGCGCTGCTGCGCCTGCAGGACAATCGGCAGACCCCGGATCTGGGCCCGCTGGCGGTGACCGGCGCCAGCGGTGGCGTGGGTGCCCTGGCGCTGTCGATCTTCAGCCGCGCCGGCTATACCGTGCACGCCATCAGCGGCAAGCCGGAGCAGGCCCGCTTCCTGCGCGACATCGGCGCCAGCGAGGTTCTGCCACGCGAGGCGTTGGCCGATACCGGCCCGTTGCAGACCGGGCGCTTCGGCGGGGGCCTGGACAATGCCGGCGGCGACATGCTGGCCAGCCTGCTGGCGCAGACCGTGCCCTACGGCAGCGTGGTCAGCGCGGGCCTCGCCGCCAGCCCGAAGCTGGACATGACGGTGATGCCCTTCATCCTGCGTGGCGTATCGCTGTTGGGCGTTTCTTCGGCCAACGCGCCACGCGCCCTGCGCGAAACCGTTTGGGCGCGGTTGGGCGACGACTGGAAACCGCAGCATCTGCAGCAGATCTGTACGGCGGAAGTCGGCCTGGAGGCGCTGCCGGAGGTGTTCGAGCGCATGCTGGCCGGCGGCTCGCTGGGACGCACGGTGGTACGGATCGACTGAACGTTGCAGGCAGGCGACGGACGGCAGGCGCCGCCCTCCCGCCGGTAATCCGCCCGCACTACACTGCGGGCATTACCTGGGGAACAACATGGCACGCATTCTGATCGTCGACGACTCACCGTCGCAGCTGTTGGGGATACAGCGCATCGTCGAGAAGCTCGGGCACGAGATCCTGACCGCCACCGATGGCGCCGCCGGGGTGGAAGCCGCCCGTGCCGAGCTGCCCGATCTGGTGCTGATGGACGTGGTCATGCCCAACCTCAACGGTTTCCAGGCGACCCGCACCCTCGCCCGCGACGAGGCGACCCGGCACATCCCGGTGATCCTGGTGACCACCAAGGACCAGGACACCGACCGTATGTGGGGCATGCGCCAGGGCGCCAAGGCCTACATCACCAAACCGTTCTCGGAAGATGAGCTGTCCGAGGTGCTGGAGCGGGTGTTCGCCGGGCAGGGCTGAAGCCGCAGCATGCGCGGGTAGCGGGGGGGCGCTGGCCGCCGGAGCAGAAGGGGAGGAGGGGGGCTGGCAGGGGGCGGGCGACGACACTGGGG
>NZ_JBDJOB010000036.1:0-19972 GCF_039674705.1 Stenotrophomonas sp. TWI169
GGCCGGGGCGTGCTCCTTCTGTTTCGGCCCGTGGTGGGTCCCCGCTGGGCGCCCCGCCCCCACGCCTCAGGCGCTATCAATGCAGGGATGCACACGGGAGAGCAGGCAATGAGTACGCAGGTGCGCCACGGATGGTGGCGGGATCTATCGATGCCGGCGATCGTCGCCGGCTTCATCACCGTACTGGTGGGCTTCGCCAGTTCGGCGGTGATCGTGTTCCAGGCCGCGCAGGCGGTCGGTGCCGATCAGGCCCATATCGCATCCTGGATGTGGGCGCTGGGACTGGGCATGGGCGTGACCTGCATCGGGCTGTCACTTCGCTATCGGGTACCGGTGGTCACCGCGTGGTCGACGCCCGGCGCCGCGATGCTGGTGGTGGGCGTCGGCGGCGCTTCGCTCTCCGAGGCGACAGGCGCGTTCCTGCTTGCTGCGGCATTGGCAATGCTGGCCGGCTTCTCCGGTATCTTCGCCAGGCTCATGCAACGTGTGCCGATGGCGCTGGCGGCGGGCATGCTGGCCGGTGTGCTGTTGCGCTTCGGCCTGGATGTGTTCGTCGCAATGGACAGCCAGAGGGTACTTGCCCTGGCGATGTTCGCGACCTGGCTGGCTGGCCGGCGCCTGTTCCCGCGTTACGCCGTGATCGCGACCCTGCTGGTTGGCATCGCGGTCGCGGCCAGCCGCGGTCTGCTGCACGCGCAGCAGCTGCAGTTGCAGCTGGCGGTCCCGCAGTGGGTGGCACCTTCCCTGTCGTGGACTGCCGTGGCAGGCATCGCCCTGCCCCTGTTCGTGGTGACCATGGCCTCGCAGAACATTCCCGGCGTCGCCGTGATGCGCGCCTCCGGCTACGACGCCCCGGTATCGCCGCTGATCGGCTGGATCGGCGTGGTCAACACGGTACTGGCCCCCTTCGGTGCCTATGCGCTGAACCTGGCCGCGATCACCGCAGCCATCTGCATGGGCCGCGATGCCCATGAGGATCCTGCCCGGCGCTACACCGCGGCGATGGCGGCAGGTGTGTTCTACATCGTCATCGGCCTGTTCGGCGCCACCGTGGCCGCACTGTTCGCCGCGTTCCCGCGGGAGCTGGTGGCCTGCGTGGCTGGCATCGCACTGTTCGGCACCATCGGCAACAGCCTCGCCAGCGCACTGGCGGTGGAGCGCGACCGCGAGGCGGCACTGGTCACCTTTCTGGTCACTGCGTCGGGGATGTCGCTGGCGGGTATCGGTTCCGCCTTCTGGGGGCTGGTCGCTGGCGCGCTGTGCCTGCTGGTCCTGCGGCCACGTGAGCCCCGCAGCTAGGCGCCGCCGAAGAGGTCCAACGCCTGCAGTGCGACGCTGAACGCGATGCCCAGGCCCAGGGCCAGCCGGCTGACGCCGCTGCGCCGGTCGATATAGGCCTCGACGCGTGCGCCGTCACCCGCGCCGGCGGCTTCGGCGCGGGCGATCACCGCCCTGCAGCGGCGCAGATACAGCGCATTGGCCGCCAGTGACACTGCGATCTTCAAGGCCAACGTCAACCCCCATATCGCCGCGTCGTCCATTCCGGCCAGCACGATGGCGGCCCCCCCCACCATGCTGATCAGGACGTAGGCCACCGCCATGCCGTACATGCGCCGGTACAGCAGCCACTTGAAATCGAACAGGAACGCGGCCCAGTTCCAGGGACGCGGCCAGCCCGGCGGATCCCGACGCAGCCGCCACAACTCAGCATAGACAGCGAAGTTGTCGGCCACCACGCGGGCGAGCCGTGGATGACGGTCATAGACCGCCATTGCGGCGTCCAGGCTCGACGGCGCATCGCCGGCAACCGGTGCAGCGTAGGGATTGCCATCCGTGGCGGGATGTCCACTCACAGTGGCGAGCTGGACAAGGTCTGTACCAGCACGTGGCGACCGGCCGGTGCGATGGTGATCACGTCGGGCCCGGCATTGGCCGCTTCCAGACAGACGTAATCGCGCCAGCCGTCTCCCACGTCGGCCATCTTCGCTGCCGCTTCCGCGCCGGGATTCCAGGCCACCAGCGAGCGGCTGCCTTCGGTACGGATCGTGATGCGACGCTTCAGCACCGGATCGCGCAGGACGTAGTGGCCACCTGCCCCGGTATAGATGCGGTCACTGCGGCCCGGGTCGCGCGGATCGCGCAGGGACCACGGGCCCTGCTGGCGCCGCGCCTGTGCATAGTTCTCGAACTTGTCCAGATACTCCAGCCCGTCCACGCCATCGACTTCGACCTTGCTGGCATCGCCCACGCGGAAGTAGTTGTGCAGCGCCTGGGTGATCGTCACCGGCACGGTGCCAGGATTGTCGGTCACCAGCTGCTGCCGTAGTTCACGGCCGATGCGCACGGTCATGGCCAGGCGCAGAGCGAGGTTGTCCAATGCAGGGGGAGCCAATACGAGTTCGATGCTGCCGTCGTCCAGCCGGCGGGCCTCCTTCAGCTCCCACGGCAGGGTGCGCACGAAACCATGCGCGGGCACATCGTCGCCTTGCCCCTGTCGCCCGAAATACGGCCAGCACACCGGGCTGCCGCCGCGGATGGGGGTCGGCAATGCGGCACGGCGTGGCGAAAGCCACAGCAGATCGGGCTGCCCCTTGGGTACGAAGGAGAGCAGCTGGCCGCCGAACACACTGATGGCTGCGGTGGCCTGGGGGGTTTCCACCAGCCAGGCATCAAGCCCCTGGAACTGGCCACTGCGTACGCCCTGGATCTGTTGCACGTTGGATCGACTCCGTATGGCCGGCGACTGCACGGCACTGTAGTTGCTGGGAAGCGTGAAGCGGGTGGAGGCCACCGCAGGCGGCGCCGCGCTCTGCAGCGCGCGCAGGATGCGTTGGCCGGCTCGTCCATCGGCCGTGCTCCATCCCAGGCGGCGCTGTTCGGCCTGGATCGCCCGGCGGCTGGCTGTGCCGATCATGCCATCAGCGGTACCGATATCATGCCCCCGCGCCAGCAGCAGGGTCTGCAGCTGACGGCGCTCATCACGGCCCAGCCCGGGGTCATCGGTCGGCCAGGCGGTGGCCAGGCCGCTGCCGCCGCGCAGGCGATCAGCCAGCGTCGCGATCGCCAGCGCATAGCTTTCGGCGGCGTTGTAGCTGTAGATCGCATCGTAGTTGCGGAACACCAGCAGGGCCGGCCCCTTGATGCCGGCGGGCAGCAGCAGTGCCGCCCGCGCGTCGGCAGCCAGACCCGCCGGAGCCAGCGCGCTGCCGTCCAGCGCTGTCACGCCCTGCGTACGCCATTCAGCCAGTGACCGGCGTTGGGTACGGCCGGCCAGGCTGGAATTGAAGCCGTCGGCAACACGCACCTCCATGCCCCACGGTTCTCCCGTGCGCCAGCCGGCGCGCTTGAGGTAGTTGGCGGTAGACGCCAGTGCGTCGGGAATGCTGCCGACCAGGTCACGGCGACCGTCGCCATCGCCGTCGACGGCGATGCGTGCGTAGGTGCTGGGCATGAACTGCGTATGGCCGAACGCGCCGGCCCAGGACCCGGTCAGACCTTGAGCCTGCAGATCACCGCGATCGATCAGCGTGAGCAGGGCCAGCAGTTCGCCACGGAAGAACGCCTGCCGCCGGCCGGCGCAGGACAGCGTCGCCAGCGACTGCAGCAGCGGACGCTTGCCGAATACGCGGCCATAGTCGCTCTCCACGCCCCAGACGGCGACGATGGTGACCGGATCGACACCATACTGCGCGGCGATGCGATCAAGCAGGTCGCGGTGCTGCTGCAGCATGGCCCGTCCATCGTCGACGCGCTGGCGGTCCACCAGTGCAGCCAGGTAGTCCCAGATCGGGGTGGAGAATTCGGGCTGCGCATCCAGCAAGCCGAGCACGCTGGGATCAGGACGCAGGTCGGCGGTGATCGCACCGAAGCGGTCTGCGGCAATGCCCTGGGTAGCTGCCGTTGCCTGCAGCTGTGCCAAACACCGGGTGAACGCGGGATCGGGCGGGGTCAGGTCGGGCGCCGTTGACGGCGCGGCCAGTGCCGCGGCCAGGCCGAGTGCGGTCAGGGTGGGCATGGCGTCCTCCGTGTTGCCGGTGCTGACACCATACTAGAGGCTGAGCGACCGGCGATGCTGAAGCGGTTGCCGGCCGTTGGCCTCTCTAGAGCGTACGCAGCAGCCGCAGGCCGTAAGCTGGACTGTCAGCGTCCCAGCGCTGCGCAACCTGCAGGCCGGCCTGCCGCACCAGCGCATCAAAGCCGTCATCGGTGTACTTGTGGCTGTACTCGACGCGGATCGCCTCACCGGCCTCGAAGTGGAAGGTGCGGCCATCGAGGTGGACGTCCTGCGCCCGCTGGCTGACCAGATCGGTCTCGATACGCAGACGTTCGGTGCTGTAACGGGCACGGTGGCGGAAGCCGTCCAGATCGAAGTCGCTGCCCACCTCACGGTTGAGGCGGACGAGCAGGTTGAGGGTGAATGCCGCGGTGATGCCTTCGGCGTCGTTGTAGGCGGCTTCGATCAGCGCGGGGTCCTTGTGCAGGTCGATGCCGATCAGGGCCAGGCCGTGGTCACCCATGGTCTGACGCATGGCCCGCAGCAGGGCGAGGGCGTCCTCGCCGGCAAAGTTGCCGAGCGTGGACCCCGGGAAGAACAGCAGGCGCCGCGCGAGCTCGCGCTCCGGTGCGGGCACGTCCACCGGACGGGTGAAGTCAGCGCAGACCGGCAGCATTTCCACGTCGGGAAGCGCGGGAGCGAGGTGATCGATGCTCGACAGCAGCGCCGCCCGGGAGATCTCGATGGGGGTGTAGGCCACGGGATCCTGTAGCGCGGCCAGCAACAGCGCGGTCTTGCGACCACTGCCGCTGCCCAGCTCGACCACGTGCAGGCGCGGGCCCACCACGCGTGCGATATCCGGCAGTACCCGATTCAACAGGGCCAGCTCGGTGCGCGTGGGGTAGTACTCCGGCGTGTGGGTGATCTGTTCGAACAGGCGTGAACCGCGCGCATCATAGAAGTACTTCGACGGCAGCTGGCGCGCAGTGCGCGACAGTCCGGCCAGTGTGTCGGCGAGGATCTGCTCGCGGCTGGGCGTCAGATCGGTCAGCGCCTGCAGCGCATCCTGTACGGTGCTCACGGCAGATCCCTCGCCAGCCGCAGGCCGGAGAACTGCCAGCGCGCAGGTGGCATGAAGAAGTTGCGGTAGCTGGCGCGCACATGCCCGCGCGGGGTGGCACAGCTGCCGCCGCGCAGGACCCACTGCCCGCACATGAACTTGCCGTTGTACTCACCCAGATTGCCGGCGAACGGACGGAAACCGGGGTACGCGCCATAGGCGCTGCCGGTCCATTCCCAGACGTCGCCGAACAGCTGCCGCAGTCCCCTGCCCTGTGCTGCAGCAGGATGCAGATGATCGTCCTCGGCGAAATGGCCGGCGACCGGCTGCGACGTCGCGGCGGCCTCCCACTCGAATTCGCTGGGCAGGCGCGCACCGGCCCAGCGGGCATACGCATCGGCTTCGTAGTAGCTGAGATGGCACACCGGCGCATGCGCGTCGAGGTCGCGCCAGCCGCCGAGCGTGTATTCGCGCTGGAGGGCGTCATCCCAATAGAGGGGATGCTGCCAGTCCTCGCTTTCGCGCAGAGCCCAGCCCTCGCTGAGCCACCAGCGCGGATCGCGGTAACCGCCGGCTTCGACGAAGTCCCGGTACTCCGCGTTGCAGACCGGTCGATCAGCCAGCATGTGGGCCGGCAACAGCACGCGATGGGGTGGCGATTCGTTGTCGTAGGCGAAGGCGGCGTGTTGTGGCCACGCCGGTGCGCCGACGGTGACGATGCGCTCGGGAGATTCGATCCAGCCCAGCGGACTGGCTACGCTGACGGCGGCGCGCAGGTCCTGGCGGTAGGGCGGATGCAGTGGATTGCACCAGAGCGCGTGCTTGATGTCGGTCAGCAGCAGCTCCTGGTGCTGCTGCTCGTGCTGCAGGCCCAGCTGGAGATGCTGCAGGGCTTCATCGTCAAGATCGCCGTCGCGGAGACGCGTCAGCAGGTGTGCATCGACCTGCTGCCGGTAATCGAGTACCTGCTGCAGCGACGGGCGCGAGAGCAGGCCACGCTGCGGCCTGGCATGCGCCGGTCCAATGCTCTTGTAGTAGCTGTTGAACAGGTAGTCCCACGCGGGGTCACGTGCCGGTGCGCCGGATAGACCGGCCAGCACGAAGCGGTCGAAGAACCACGTGGTGTGCGCCAGATGCCATTTGCTCGGGCTGGCGTCCGCCATGCTCTGCAGCATGGCATCTTCGGCACTGAGCGGTTCGGCCAGCAGCACGCTGCGGGCGCGCGTCTGCGCATAGCGGTGGGCGAGTTCACGCTGCGGAGCAGCGACGGCGACGGTAGCGCTGTCCATGCAGCCAGCATCCAGCGGTGCGGGTGAGCGCAACGTCATGGCGTGACATCGCGCCGTTCACATCGATGCCGTCGCGTAACCGGTTCAGATCGCGTCGAGGTAGTACCAGCGTCCGTCGATGCGCTCGAACCGGCTGCGCTCGTTCATTTTCACCGCACTGCCGCCGCCCACCCGATAGCGGGCGGTGAATCGCACTTCGGCATGGTCGGGCCCATTCACCTGGTGCTCGTGGACGGTCAGGCCAAGCCAGTGCGTCCGCTGGCCGGGCGCCTCGTCCAGTGACAGTTCGGCGGGACGGGTGGCCGGATGCCAGGTGGCCCGCAGGTAGTCGGCCAGACCACGCACGTACGCGCTGTAGCGCGAGCGCATCAGGCGCTCGGCGTCCGGTGCGGGCTCGCCGGCATGGAAGCGGCCGCAGCAGTCGGCGTAGTCCGTGGCGAGGCCACAGGGGCAGGAATCGGCAGGGTTTCGGCTCATGAGGGTATTGTCGCTCGAGTCACGTCGGGCATCCATCGGCGATAGGCGTATGCTGTCGCGCCCCCACATTGAATGATCCCCGTGCTGGAACTGGTTCCCCCCGAGTTGTGGTGGCTGGTGGTGATCGCCTTCATTGCCGGCCTGGTCGATGCTGCCGTGGGTGGAGGGGGACTGGTACAGCTGCCCGGCCTGTTCACCGTGCTGCCCCAGCAGACGCCGGCGATGCTGTTCGGTACCAACAAGTTCAGTTCGATGTTCGGCACGGCGGCGGCGGCGTGGCGCTATGCACGCAACGTGCGGTTCCCCTGGAAGCCGGTACTGTTCGCCGCGGGCACGGCATTCGTGTTCTCGTTCGCCGGGGCCACGGCGGTGAGCCTGCTGCCCAAGGATGCCGTGCGGCCGCTGGTGCTGGTGCTGCTGGTGGCGATGCTGGCCTACACCCTGTGGAAGAAGGATTTCGGCGCGCTGCACCGGCCGCAGGAGATCGGCCGGCGCGAACTGACCATCGCGCTGGTGATCGGCGCTGCGATCGGCTTCTACGATGGATTCTTCGGGCCAGGCACCGGCAGCTTCCTGATCTTCCTGTTCGTGCGCTTCTTCGGCTTGGACTTCCTGCGTGCGTCGGCCGCATCGAAGGTCGTGAACCTGGCGACGAACATGGCGGCGATCTCGTTCTTCGTGCCGACCGGCAACATCCTGTGGTTGTTCGCGCTGCCGATGGCCATAGCCAACATCATCGGTTCGGTGGTCGGCACGCGGCTGGCGCTGAAAGGCGGCACGCCGTTCATCCGCAAACTGTTCGTGGGCCTGGTGGTGGTGCTGATCGCGCGGATGGCGTGGGATACGTTCCGCGGTTCGTGAGGGACGTTATGAAATGGTAGGTGCCAACCTTGGTTGGCACGTTGTTTCAGGTCGCGAAGAGCAGCCGAGCATGGCTCGGCTCTACAGGTGGATTGCCCGAGGCGGTCAGGCTTCGGCTTCCTCCGGTTCATTGGCCTGCTGGCGGCTGCGCTCGGGCAGCTTCAGGCGCCTTCCTTCTTCGTCGTACTCGATCAGCAGCACGCCCGAATCGTGGCGGCCACTGATCTCGACGAAGCAGGCACCACCGATGAAGGGCTCCAGGGTCATCACCGACTTCAGCGGCGTGGCGACCACCATCTGGAAACCGAAGTTGTCGAAGATGTTCATCGCCAGCGCGGTGAACTCGTTGTCGGCCTTGTCGAAGGCCTCGTCGAGCACGACCGCCGCGTAACTGGGCAGCTGGCTGTCAGCGCCGCCGAGCTGGTAACGCAGCGCTGCGGCCAGGCAGGTGGTGGCGAGCTTCTGCCGCTGGCCACCGGACTTGCCGGCGCCGCTGCGGTAGATCTCGACCTGCTGGCGCGTTTCCGCATCGAGTTCGACGCCGATGAACTCCACGTGCATGCGCACGTCCAGGACCAGCTCGCGCCAGCGCTTGTCCTCACCTTCCTGCGAACCCAGGCGGTTGACCAGCTGGCGCAGCACGGTGAACTGTGACTCCGCCAGTTCACGCTGCTCGGTCTGCTGCTGCGACAGCACTTCGCGCAGCTGCAGCTGGAACTCCAGCACTTCCGGCAGCCGGCGGTCGCTCAATTCGATGGTCAGCAGGGTGCCCCGGTTGAACGGCACCTGCTCCAGGCTGGCGTTGACTTCGTCCAGGCGCTGGCCAATCGACTTGCGAGCCTCGGCGCTGTGGCGCTGCAGGGCCAGCAGGTTGTTCTTGCTCTGGTTCTGCAGCAGATCGAAGAAGCGTTCCTCATGCTGCGGCAGGCCATCGCGTTCGAGACGGTCGAGGCGGGCGAGGAAGTCCTCGGCCGACGCCACCGATGCGGTGAAGTCGCCGGATTCTTCCGGCCACTGCTGGATGAAGCGGCGGAAGCAGCCGACCAGCTGGTTTTCGATACGGTTGAGGTCCTGCTGCGAGGACGACAACTGTTCGTTCAGCGCGTTGCTGACCTGGCGCATGTGCGCTTCCAGCGTTTCCAGGCTGAGCGGGCCCTGTTGCTGCAACCGCTCTGCCAGGCCGCTCTCCTGCGCTTCGGCCAGCGTTGGCAGAACCAGCGCGCGGCTCTGCTGGCGCGCGCGGTCGAGGCGGTCACGTTCCCGGACCAGCTGGCCGCGCTCGACGCGGACATCCTCATAGGTGCGGCGGGCCTGCTCGATGTCGGCGCGCACGGCGTCGATCTGCTGTGCCAGCCTGGCCAGGTCGGCATTCCCTTCGCGCAGGTCGCGCAGGCTGGCTTCGATGTCGGTCAGGCGCTGCTGGGGCGCGGCGACGTCGATCTCGTTCCATTGGATACCCGCGAGCTCGTGGCAGGCCAGGCGGCGCTCGTTGTCACGATCGCGCTGGCCACGCAGGCTCGCGATATCGGTCTCGCAGCTGGCGATGCGCTTGGCCAGTTCCTGCGCCTCACGTTCGAACGCACCGACCTTGTCGTGATTGTTGAAACCGAGAATCCAGCGACGGCGGTCGCCCACGGCACTGCGGTCGTCCTTCTCGAAGCGATCGCCCGGATGCTTGACCTGGCCTTCGCGGGTGATGCCGCGGTCGACGTTGCGCAGCTGTCTGGCGTCCACGCACTCGTAGTCGAATCGCTTGCCCAGCTCACGCCGCAGCCAGCTCTCGAACACGTGGTCGCGCAGCTCCAGCTTGTGCAGCAGCGACTTCGCCGATGGTTCGCGGGCGAACGCCTCGTCGTTGCGGCGCACGCGGTAGTAGGTGAAGCGCATGCCGAGGTGGGTGCGGTTCACCCAGTCGGCAACCGCGTTGTAGTGCTTGTCGTCAACCAGCAGCGACAGCGCGAAGCCACCCAGCACGCGTTCGATCGCACCCTGCCAGCCCTGTTCTTCGGAGCGGACCTGGATCAGCTCGCCGACGAACGGCAACGCCACCTCGGAAATGCCGGTCTCTTCCGCCAACCGTGCACGCAGCTTCTGCATCGGCGCCGGAATGTTGGAGGGCGTGCGCTGCATCGCGTCAAGTTCGAGGCGTACTTCAGCGAAGCGACGCTCGTCATCGCGCTTGCCACCGAGGCGCTCGCTGATGGCGTCGTCCAGCGAGGCCGAAGCGCGCTGGCGATCCTGCAGTTCGTTCTGCGCACGCTCGACCAGTTCGGCGAAGCCATGGGCATCGTCGGGCAGTTCGGCCTGCAGTTTCCGTGCGGCTTCCTGCGCCTGGTCGCGCTTGGCCTTGCGGCGATCGCGCTCGGCTTCGGCGCGGCCCTGCTCACGCTCCAGCTCTTCGATGCGCTCGCCGCCCTGCTGACGCCGCTGCAGTTCCAGCTCGGCCAGGCGTTCGCTGTGGTTGTCCAGCGCAGCGCGGCGCTGCGCCTCTTCCCCCAGCAGGCCACGGTCACGCACGTCCATCTCGCGCAGGCGCGCTTCGATCAGCGCCTGACGGCGGCTCTCGCGGAAACTGTCGACGCCCAGCTTGAGCGCCTCGTCGTCACCGCGCTGCCGGTGCATTTCCTTCAGATCGGCGTAATAGGCGCGCGCCGGCAACAGCGTCTCCACCTGGCGACGGGCGGTGACCACCGCCTGATGGGCCCCGTCAAGCTCGGCGAAATCACTCACCAGGCGCTCGGCGGCGTCGAACGTCTTCGGCGTGTCGAGCATGAAGTCGCGCAGGAAGACGTTGAGATCACCCAGGTTCTTCGCTGATTGCGTCTTGTGCAGCAGGCGCAGCGCCATCTCGTTGTCGATGCCGAGCAGGTCGCGGAAGCGCTCGGCATAGCCGGAGAAGGTGTCGAAGTGGTGGACGTCGGCCAGCTTCTGCTTGAGCTTGCGCAGGTCCAGATCGAAACCGCCCAGATCCTTGGCGATATCGAACGGGCGCTCGGCGATCATGTAGTGCTTGCGCACGTCGCCGGCCGAGGTGCCGTTGCCGGAGATCCACAGCAGGCGCACCAGGCTGACCACGCGGCCGTCGCCGGCGCGGTACTCCAGCACCAGTGCGGTCCAGGTCGCACCCTTGCGCAGGTACTGGGTGGCAATCTCGCCGGTGCCACTGTCCTGCTGGTCGGCCCACGCGCCGCGCACGTAGGACACCAGGTTGCGGTCGCGGCCACTGCGCTCGGCCTCGCGTGCGGCCGCGTTGAAGTCGACGATTGCCGGCGGCGTCAGCAGCGCGGACATGGCATCGAGCAGGGTCGACTTGCCCGAGCCGGAACGGCCGACGAACAGGAAGCCACGCTCGGCGATCGGTACTTCGGTCAGGCCGTTGAAGGTGCCCCAGTTGTGCACCTGCAGGCGGCGCATGCGGAACTGCTGCAGGCGCGGGTCCGGCAGGCCTTCATTGAACAGGGCGGGGGTGTGCTTGGAAATGGCCATGCGGTGTTCGGGTCTCTCAGGCTTCGGCGGCCGGGGTTTCGCGCAGCTGGCGGTACACTGCCGAAAGCTGGGACACGTCTTCGGCGGAGAACAGCAGCTTCAGCGCCGGCGAGACTTCGTGGCGGTCGTCCTGGCCGCTCAGACGGGTCAGGATGTGGTTGTCCTTCATCTTCTGCACGGCCGATGCAACGCGGCGATTGAAGCCGGCGCGGTCGGTGGACAGGTTCTTCTCGTAGATGGCCAGTGCTTCGGCCATCTCGGCGTCGGCGACCACCGCGCGGTTGCCGCGCGCGTCGGCCTCAGCCAGCTGCTGGCGCAGGAACAACAACAGCACCGAGTCAATGAAGGTCAGCGGCGAGGTCCGCAGCAGTACCGGTGCATCGACGTCTTCGGTGTCGGCCTGGCGGGTGAATGCCACACCGCTTTCGCGGTCGAGCACCAGTTCCAGGAACAGGTCGGACAGCGCTGAACGGATGCCCGCCTCGCTGCGGACCAGTGCCGGCCACAGCTTGGCGTGGCGCAGCTGGTCGATGCTGGGACCGATCAGCAGCTGGCACAGCGCGCGCCGGGCATCCAGCGGCAGGCGGCCGGTATCACCCAGGTAGTACACGCTGTTGCCGCGCCGTGGCTGCGCTTCGAGCATCGCCGGCTCGGCCTCGTAGGCGTCCTCGGCCTGGTCGGCAGACGGTGCTTCGATGGGGTCTTCATGCCAGCTCATGGCGTCTCTCCTGGGTGAACCAAACCAGCGGGATGCGTGCGCGGCGCAGTTGGCCGTCGCCGCCACGCCATTCGGCGAGCTCCTGTTCGCCAGCGACCACGCTGCCGAAGCGCGTGCCCAGCGACAGGTAGCCGATGACGCTGCCCAGGCCCTGCGGCGCTTCGCGCTGCGACAGCGCCTGGGCGATGCTGAGCCGCGGCTGTGCATCGAGCAGGTCGTGCAGGTCGCGGCGCAGGGTGCGGAAATCGATTTCGGACGAGGCCACCAGATCACCGACGCTCTCCAGGCTGATGCTGGCCGCGTCGTTGTACTCGACATTGCCATCGACCTGGGCGCTGCGGGGGTCGTGCAGCTTCCACTGCGACCACGAGCGCAGCCGGCTGGTCGTCAACTGCAGGTCACGGCCAATCGTGCGCTGGGCCGGGAACTCGTCGCGCAGAGCCAGCGCTTCGGACTGGGCCTGCTTGAGCAGCTGATTGAGGCGACGCTGTTCAAGATAACCGCGGCTCTGCACGAAGCCGCGCAGGCTGCGCGCGAAATTCTGCAGGACATCGTGTACCTGGCCGCCGCGTTCAAGCATGGTGCTGGTGAAGCTGCGCAGGAAGTTGCGCTCGTTGCGATCCAGGCGGCGTGCAAAGCCCCGTGCCAGCACGGCTTCCAGCGCGGCATCAAGCTGCGCACTCTGCTCGGCATCATTGAGCAGGCGCCAGAATGCCTGGAAGCTGCGGCCGGCATCGCTTTCGCCGATCACGTCCACACCCTCGAACAGCTGCGACAGCACATCGCCACGTTCGCCTTCGTCGTCGATGATGCGCTCGCGGAACTCGCGGTTGAGCTGCTCGAAGCCGTCACGCACCCGGCGGAAGTCTTCGGTCAGCTCGTCGGCGAGACCGATGATCTGGCGGGCGCGCTCCAGTGCACGCTTGCCGTCCAGGGCAACCACACGACCGGCGCTGACCCGCGCGATCTCGGCGTCGATGCGGTCGCGCTCGTCGCGCAGCGCAGACAGGCGTGCGTCGGGGTCGGATTCGGTCTGTGCAGCCAGCTGCGAGAGCTGTTCGATGACCAGTGCCAGGCGGCTCTCGGTGGCAGCCACGCGCGCCTGCTCGAGGCTGTCGGCGAAGCGGATCGCCTGCAGGGCCTGGGTCGACAGTTCGTACTGCTCCTGGTCGGCACCCTCGGGCAGCCGCCGCTCCAGCCAGCCCTGGGACAGCCAGTGTGCGATGTAGGCCTGCGCCGTGCGCGGCAGGTCACGGGCCAGTTCGTCCCCATTGAGCTGGTCCAGCGCGCGCTGCAGGCGCTCGTTGAGCACCGAGGACGGCAAGGTGCGTTCGCCGTCCATCAGCAGGCTCTGCAGCAGACCGATGATTTCGGGCGCGTGGTCGGCGGCAAGCAGCTTCCATTGGGGCTGTTCGCGCAGGTGACGGTAGCGGGAGATGCGTTCGCGATGCTTCATGCAGCGAGGGGATCGGGAAAGACAGGCGGCTGCGGGCAGCCACGCACGGCCGTCGCGGGGACAGCCGTGGGCAGGCCGGCCACCATGGGCCGGCGGTGCGGGGAGAAGCGGCTCAGCGCTTGCCGCCCACTTCGATGAAGCGCAGGAACTCGGCGCGGGTACGCGCATCGTCGCGGAAGCTGCCGAGCATCTTGGAGGTGACCATGCTGACCCCACGCTTGTGGATGCCGCGGGTGGTCATGCACTCGTGGGCCCCTTCGACGACCACGCCGACGCCGATCGGCTGCAGCACGTCCTGGATGCACTGGGCGATCTGCGCCGTCATCTTTTCCTGCACCTGGAAACGGCGGGCATAGGCCTCGACGACGCGCGCCAGCTTGCTGATGCCCACCACCTTGCCGGCCGGCAGGTAGCCGACATGCACGCGGCCGATGATCGGCGCCATGTGGTGCTCGCAGTGGCTTTCGTACTCGATGTCACGCAGGACGATCAGTTCGTCGTAACCGGCGACTTCCTCGAAGGTCCGCTCCATGTAGGCGCGCGGGTCATCGCGGTAACCGCTGAACCAGTCGCCGTAGGCTTCGGCGACGCGGCGGGGGGTGTCCAGAAGGCCTTCGCGGGACGGGTCCTCTCCGGCCCAGCGCAGCAGGGTGCGCACGGCATCCTCGGCCTGGTCCTGGGTCACGTCGCCCTGCGGGGCGGCCTTTTCGTTGTTCTTGCTCATTGCGTACAGCGTCCCGAACGGGGGGCGAGCATCGTACCTGACCGGGGGGGGGGTCGTCCCGGGGGGATGGTTCATCGGGGGTTCTTCCGGCGCCTCGTGGCTGCTGAGCGAGAGGGGGAAGGGGCAGGCCGGGCAGGACACGCCGCAAGTACGTCCCTGTAGGCTCGGCCACGGCATCCATGCCGTGGACGGTCCTGCCCGGCCTGCCCCTCCCCTCTCCGACAATGTCCTGCTGGCGCGGTCGGCCCCCGAAAGCGGGGTCAAAAGCGGGGGTTCATGGCTTCGGGAGCGGCGCGCCGCTGCCCTGGTGGGTGCGGACCGTTGGTCCGCACTGCTTCTGCTCTTGCCTTTAAGGAGCCCACCCACCGCGTTCGCGGGATGTGGGGCGGGTGGCGGAGGACCGGGGGTGGGTCGTCCCGTGGGGATGGTTCATCGCGCCCCGGCAGTCGGGGTCGAGGGCCGAGGCTCATGGCTCCGGAACGTGCTGCGGTAGCGCCGGGCCATGCCCGGCGGGCTCTGTGGACGGGCCCCATGCCGCTCGCCGGGCACGGCCCGGCGCTACCGCAATGGGGCGCCCATTCAGCAAACCTATTGATAGGAATGAAATTAGTAGTATCCTATCTATCTATGGACCGCCCCCTCGACGAGCGCACCGTGCTGCAGATGCAGCTCAGCTCCGGCCTGCTGTATGCAGGGCGGCAGTGGCAGCGCCTGGCCGACAGCCGATTGGGCAGCTACGGGATCTCCACCGCCTGCACCATGCCCCTGCTGATGATCGGCCGCTCCGGCGGCGGCATCCGCCAGGTCGCCCTGGCCCAGCAGCTGGGCATGGAGGGCCCCTCGCTGGTACGCCTGCTGGACAAGCTCTGTGCCAGCGACCTGGTCCGCCGTGAAAGTGATGCAAGCGACCGTCGCGCCAACCTGCTGTGGCTGACCGAGGCCGGCCAAGCCCTGGTGCAGGAACTTGAAGATCAGTTGATCGACCTGCGTCAGGACGTGTTCGGCGCGCTTTCCATGGATGAACTGCACGCCGTGCTGAAGGCATGGCGCCTGCTGGCCGAGGCCGCCGACCGCATCACGTGAGACCGATGTCCCCGGATGCTGCCGCTGCCGTTGCCACGCCAGCGGCTGTCACCCGTTGTTGTTGTGCCGTTGTTCCTCCCCTCCCCCATCTGCCCTGCCCTACCGATGCCTGGTGAATTCAGTCTCCACGGAGTGTTCGTCCCGACCCTGCTCGGGTTGATGCTGCTGGCCTATCTGCTCAACAGCGGTCTGCACGCGCTGCTGCAACGCGCCGGTGCCTACCGCCATGTCTGGCACCCGGCGCTGTTCAACTTGGCGCTGTACGGGATCGTGCTGGGCCTGCTTTTCCACCTTCTGCGCTGGATGCAATCGTGAACAAGATCGTGAAGAAGTCCCTGCCGGTGCTGCTCACCGGTGCCGCCGTGATCGTCGCGCTGCTGGTGCTGCGCCAGCTGTGGGTCTATTACATGGACGAGCCCTGGACCCGTGACGCCCATGTCGGCGCGGACGTGGTGCAGATGGCGCCGGATGTGTCCGGCCTGGTGGAGACGGTGAACGTCGCCGACAACCAGGCGGTGAAGAAGGGCGACCTGCTGTTCGTGGTCGACCGTGCGCGCTACCGCATCGCACTGGAGCAGGCACAGGCCAGCCTGGCCGAGCGCCAGGCGTCGGTGGCCCAGCTGAAGCGCGAGATCGGTCGTGATCGCAGCCTGCAGGACCTCGTCGCTGCCGAGGACGCCGAAGTGCGCCGGGCCAAGCTGCAGGCCGCACAGGCCGCGCTGGCCACGGCACAGGCCGCAGTCGATCTGGCCGAACTCAATCTGGGCCGCACCGAAGTGCGCGCACCGGCAGACGGCCGGGTCAACGACCGTACGCTGCGCGTCGGAGACTACGTGGTGGCCGGCAAACCGGTACTGGCGTTGCTGGATACCGGCTCATTCCGCATCGATGGCTATTTCGAGGAGACCCGCCTGCAGGGTGTGGTGCCCGGGCAGCGCGTGGACATCCGCCTGATGGGTGAATCCAGGCCATTGCAGGGACATGTGGAGAGCATCGCCGCCGGCATCGAGGACCGCTACCGCAGCAACGGCAGCAGCCTGTTGCCGAACGTCACACCCGCATTCGACTGGGTGCGGCTGGCGCAGCGCATTCCCGTGCGGATTGCCATCGATGATCTTCCCGCGGGTGTTGAGTTGATCGCCGGCCGCACCGCCACCGTGACGGTGGATACCGGCCGCCGCGCGGATGACAGCAAGGCCGGCCCCACGCCGACGCGGGGCCGCCTGTGAATACCGCACTGTCCCGCCTCGGCCTGATCGTCGCACTGGCCAGCCTGGCCGCGTGCAGGACCGTTGGTCCCGACTATGCACTACCGGAAGGCTCGGCATTCAAGCGCCCGGAGGCGAATGCGGCGTTCATCGATACGCAGAACCCGCAGATCGCCGCCAGCCAGCCGCTGCCGGCGCGCTGGTGGTCGCTGTACGACGATCCGGTGCTGGACGGCCTGATCAGCCAGGCGCTGCGCGACAACGTTGAGTTGAAAGCCGCTGATGCCCACCTGCGCCGCGCGGCGGCCGTGTACGAACAGGCACTGGACGCCGGTGGCTTAGAGTACGAGGCCGAGGCCGGCGTCAGCCGCGCGCAGTTGTCGGCCGAATCGTTCCTGCAGGAACACGAACTGCCGGTGATCAACCTGGCCGATGGCAAGTTCGCGGTCAGCTATCAGTTCGATCTGTTCGGCAAGCTCAAGCGCGGTGCGGAAGCGGCGCGGGCCGACGAGCAGGCAGTCGCTGCGGCGCGCGACCTGGCCCAGGTCAGCGTGGTCGCACAGGTGGCCGACAGCTATCTGGAGATCTGCCACGCCAATCACGAACTGCATGTGGCCGAGCATTCGCTGCAGCTGCAGCAGCGCGGCCGCTCGGTGACCGAGCGGTTGATCGCGGCCGGCCGCGGCACGCCGCCGGAACTGGCCCGTGCCAATGCCCAGGTCGCCCTGCTGGAGGCCGCGTTGCCGCCGTTGCGCGCGCAGCGCTCGGCGGCGGCGTACTCCCTGGCCGCCCTGCTCGGCCAGACCCCCGGCCAGTTGCCGACCGGGGTGATCGACTGCGCACAGGCACCGTCGCTGACGCAACCGCTGCCGGTCGGAGATGGCCGTGCGCTGCTGCAGCGTCGTCCGGATGTGCGCCAGGCCGAACGCAGGCTGGCCGCGGCCACCGCGCGCATTGGCGTGGCTACTGCCGAACTCTATCCGGACATCCGTCTGGGGGCTTCGATCGGCGCCGCCGGCCTGCTGGAAGATTTCGGCCAGCCCATGACCCAGCAGTGGTCGATCGGGCCGCTGATCTCGTGGACGCTGCCGTCATCGGGCAGCCATGCACGCATCCACGCTGCCGAAGCGGGCGCCGATGCAGCGCTGGCCGAGTTCGACCACACCGTGCTGCAGGCACTGCGTGAGACGCAGACCGCTCTGGACCGCTACGCACAGGACCTGCGCCGCCTGCAGTCGCTGCGCATCGCCCAGGAACAGGCCGCGCTGGCAGCCGAGCAGAACCGCCGGCTTTACCAGGGTGGGCGGACACCGTACCTTGCCAGCCTGGACGCCGACCGCAGCCTGGCCACCAGCGATGCCACACTGGCCGCGGCCGAAGCACAGGTCTCGCGCGATCAGATCCACCTGTTCCTGGTGCTCGGCGGTGGCTGGCAGGCGACGGCCGCTCCACGGGCCACGGCGAACTAAGTGATGAACGCCGTGACCGATCGCCAGGCGTGGCTGTTCTCGATCAAGACCTACCTGGCCGCGATCGCCGCCCTGTACATCGCCATGGCCGGCAACCTGTCGCGCCCGTACTGGGCGATGGGTACGGTCTACATCGTCAGCCAGCCGCTGCTGGGACCAACCCGCGCCAAGGGCGTATACCGCATCGTCGGCACCCTGGTGGCCGGCCTGGCCACACTGCTGGTCCTGCCCGCGCTGGTGGAAACCCCACTGCTGCTGAGCGCGGCGATGTCGTTCTGGCTGGCCGGCTGCCTGTTCCTGGCCCTGCTCAACCGCGGCCCGCGCGGCTATGCCTTCCTGCTCGCCGGCTATACGACCGCCTTCATCGGCTTCCCCGCGGTGACCTCGCCGGAGACGATCTTCGACACGGTCGTGGCACGCAGCGAGGAGATCATCCTCGGCACGGTGGTGGCGGTGCTGTTCGCCTCGCTGCTGTTCCCGGCTTCGGTGCGGCCGATGCTGCGCGCACGCATCGGCACCTGGATGGAGGATGCGGCGCAGTGGTGCCGGCAGATCCTGGAGCGAGGCCGCGCGCATGCACCGCGCAACCGCCTGGCCGCCGATCTGGTGCAGTTCGAGGCATTGATCGAGTTCCTGCGCCGCGATGATCCGCGCCACACCGGCGCGGCGGTCTCCATGGAGCGGCTGCGCGAGCGCATGCTGTTGCTGTTGCCGGTGCTTTCCTCCATTGCCGATCGCCTGAGTGCGCTGCGAAGCAATGGCCAGTCGCTGCCCGATGGGCTGCCGGCAGTGATCGACGACATTCACGAATGGCTGCAGCAACCGGCCAGTGCCAGTGATTACGCCCGCCTGCGTGCGCGCATCAGCGCAGTGAAGCCGCAGGTGGACCGCGACCTGCAGCACCTGCAGCTGGCCAGCCTGCTGCTGCGGCTGGAAGAGCTGGTGGACCTGTGGCAGGACTGCCGCACGCTGCAGCAGGCGATCGACCACGGCAACGCGCCGCTGGACCGCGCGCACTATCGCATCCGCACCGACCGGGTCGCGGCCGACAGGCACGTCGACTACGGCATGGCGCTGTTCTCGGCGCTCAGCGCCGGCGTGGCGCTGATGGGCTATTGCGTGCTGTGGATCGCGCTGGGCTGGGAAGGCGGTGGCAACGGCGCGATGATGGCTGCGGTGACGGCGGCCTTCTTCGCGGCACAGGATGATCCGGCACCGAGCATGGTCTCGTTCCTGGTGTGGGCGATGGTGGCTTCGCTGGTCGCAGGCGTGTACCTGTTCGGTGTATTCCCCGCCGTTCACGACTTCGGACTGCTGGCACTGGTGCTGGCGGTGGCGTTCCTGCCGCTGGGCCTGCTGCTGCACCACCCCAAGAGTGCGTTGTTTGCGCTGCCGCTGACGGTCAATCTGGCCGCGCTGCTCAGCCTGCAGAACACCTACAGCGCCAACATCCAGACGTTCGTGAACTCGTCAGTGGCGATGTTCATCGGCATCGGCTTTGCGGTGGTGATGACCCGCCTGTTCCGCTCGGTAGGTGCCGAATGGACCGCGCGGCGGCTGGTCCGGCAAGGCTGGACCACCCTGGCGGAAGCGGCCGAAGGCCGCGGACAGCAGGACAGGCAGCGCTTCGCCGCGCGCATGCTCGACCTGCTCGGGCTGCTGGCCCCCCGGCTGGCGGCGACGCCGGAAGGCAGCGACATCGCGTCGGTGGACATGCTCAATGAAGCCCGCATCGGCCTGAACATCCTGCAGCTGCGGCGTGCCCGGCTGGAACTGCCCGACCGCAGCCGCGAGGCCGTTGAGCAGATCCTGCAGGAGATTGCCGCGCACTATCGGCGCCAGGTCGCGGCACGCCGGCCGATCACCGCCGATCAGACGCTGCGCGAGCGGTTGGATGCCTCGCTGGGGCGGGTCGGCAGCGTGGCGGCCTGCAAGGCACGCGACGAGGCGTTGATGGGCCTGGTGGGCCTGCGCTTCGCCCTGTTCCCGGAGGCGAAAGCGTTGGCGCCGGGGCTGGCGGATGCTGAATCGCCGTCCATGTGATGCGATCCGCCGGGCAAAGCCCCGCGCTACCAAAGCAACCCCCAAGACCCCCGCGCATCCCCGCCGCCAGTCGCCCCCACCACACCACCGTTAAAAGACGTAAC
>NZ_JBDJOB010000037.1:0-19845 GCF_039674705.1 Stenotrophomonas sp. TWI169
GCGCTGGCCGCGGGCATTGTCCTGCCAGCCGTAGGGGCCGCAGGTGTCGCGGTCGATGATGCCCAGGTCGTTGGCCTGCCCGCTTTCGGCGCTGGCCTGGCGGCGCTCCAGGGTGCGGTAGTCCCAGGTAGCACGCTGCACCTTGCCCGGACGCCAGCGGTGCGCGGTCGACCACTGCTGCACGCTGTCACTGCGCTCGCTTTCATCGCGCCGATGGAAGCGCACGCTGCCCAGCTCGGCGGTGTCATGGCTGTGATCGGCCAGCACCAGGGTGTGGCTGCCGAAGTCGGCACTGCCAGGGTCACCGGCATGCTCGAACCAGTAATAGATGCCTTCCTCGGCCAGCAGGCGCTGCAGGAAGGCCAGGTCGCTTTCCTGGTACTGCGTGGTCAGGCTGCGCCGGGCGTACTGGCCGCCATCGGCCAGCGACCAGCGCCAGGCCGGGGCCAGGCCACCGTAGTCGGCGAAGATGTCCTCGACGATCTCCACGACCGTCCTGTCGTGGAACACATAGCTGTCCACCCGCTGCGACAGGAACGCCAGCCACGGCTGCAGGCGCAGCCGGTAGCGCGCCAGGCCGCCATTGCTGCCCAGCCGCTCGGCGGCGGTGATGCGTCCATGCAAGGGCCGCAGGCTGCCGTCGGCCTGCTGCATCTGCAGCAGCGCGCCCTGCCCGATCAGCGGGCCCAGCGGCAGGCCCGCATCCAGCGACAGCGCCGTGATCGTCCACTGGAAACCGATGCCGTCGATCTGTTCGACGCCATCCAGCGTTTCGGCTACCAGCACGTCAGTGCCGCAGGGGGTGTGCAACCTGAGAAAGCGATCGTCGCTTCGCGGCGCTGCAAGCGCCGCGAGCAACGTCGCATGACGGAGGTGATGCGGAAGTCCTTCCATGAGCAACGCGCGTCCGGCTTGAAACGGGCCAGACTGTTCGGCTGCAGGGCACAGAAGAAAGAGTCAAAGACGACAACGCAGACATGCCAGCGCCGAGACTCACGCACAGCACTGCCAATTCTCTTTCGTTGAAAACCTCAAAGTGATCGTCGAATCACTTCTCAGCGGCAAACCCGGTCCTTATGCGACACCACATGTGAGCGCATCCGGATCCACCACCGGCACCGTGTGGTCAGTGCGCCATGCCCCGCGTGATCGCAGCAGCGCGCTGCTTCAACTGCGCCACGGCATCGGGAATCATCTCCATGCCCACGTCCAGGCCGGGGTTCAGCACCAGGCCGACACCGTCGCCGATTCCGGCCAGCAGCGCATGCACGGCGATCGGCATGGCATGCGCGAACTGCGGCAGCTGTTCGTGCCACAGGCCGGCACGCTCGGGGGCGGTGAACACCGCGAACATCGGCTCGCCACTCTCGCTGGTCAGCACCAGGGGCGAGATGCTCTCATCCCATGCGCCGTCTTCGCCGATGGCCTTGTCCAGCAGCACGAACGCCGTCGAGGTCAGCAGCCCATCGAGGAACTGCGACGCGGTCAGCGTGCCATCCTGGGCCTGCAGCAGGCGCACCTCGAGGTCGTTGAGGGGTTCGAACGGGGTGTCGTGGTCCATGGTCGCTTCCGCTACGTGATTGCAGGAGAGACTTTAACAGGCCGAGCCCTCGAGCGATGAACCGGTGTCAGCGGACCCTTCCGCGGCTCGCTTTCCTGCGTGCAGATCAACGCCCCGAGCAGGCGGGCTGGGCCAGCAGCCAGTCCTGCGCGGCCTGCAGACCGGACGCTCCGGGGGCGGTGGGCTGATCCGGCTGCAGCTGGCGACCGTCACCCTGCCCCCGGCGGTCGGTCATGACATTCACGGTCAGCAGCAGCATGCTGCCATCCACCAGGGGCACGGGTTGATTGCCGGTGGAATAGCCTGCACTGGGCTGGCCGAAACTGCGGCTGCCGGGCTGGCCGCGGAAGGCCAGCGCCACGGCCTCGCCCGAACTGGCAGTACGGGGGCCGAACACCACCGCGACCGGTGCGAGACCGCCGCGCAGCGCATAGGCCGCCTGGCGCGAGCGAAGCCGCGAATTCGCGCCATCCAGGACCTCTCCGTCGCGTTGTCGCCACGGCCGTTGCCCTTCGGCGCTGCGGAAGCCGCCGATCACGGCCCCTTCCTTATCCGGGGTGCCCTGCAACAACGGCAGCAGGCCCAGCAGCATGGGCCACATGTTGCCGCCGCCATTGCCGGACAGATCCACCACCCAGCCGCACCGCGTGCCGTCATCCAAGGCCACGATGCGGTGCTGCAGCGCCAGCGCGTAGGTTCTGCGAGCGTCATACCGTGCCTGCTCGCCCGCCTGAGGATCGTCCAGGAATGGGCTCACCTGCAGTACACCGACGCGCGCATCTGCCTGCCACGGCATTGGCGACGCCGCCTCCTGGCCGGCCTTCAAGCGTTGCGCACGCCCGGAACGCTGGCGTTGCAGGCTGGGCGGAATCCAGCGGCCATGGCCGCCCGTGCTGCGGGTAGCGGCGTCATCCAGCAACTGGCGCCGGCCAGCATCATCGGTTGCGGCGGCCAGCGTCGCGCGTACACCGGCCCAATCCACACGGTCGCGGTACAGCGCACGTGCCTCCAGCAGCTGCAGCATCTGCACCTGCGCCTCCGGTGAGGGCAGTTCAACCGCGGATGCCAAGGCCGTTGCGGCCATCGTCTGCGCAGCCCACAGCACGACCACCGTCGCACCCGCGCGGCGCACTCCATTGCAGATCTGCATACGACGTTCCTTGCCGTTGAGTCAGGCGCCCAGCATAGCGGGTTGATGATCGGCACGGCCATCGCGCAGGTTGTCGTATCTGACCTGGCTGGCAGCGCAGGCATTGCGCGATGCCGACGCGGCGCTCCGGTCACGCGACAGATGGGCGTTACGGACACACACATTGCAACTTTGCCCATGTCATCGCGCTGTGGAAGGCGTGACCCTGATGCTGTCGGCGCTCCCTGTGCTGGCCGGGATTGGCGTCCCGAATGAAGCTTTTCAACGGCGGGCTTGCGACAACATCGCGGGCCCGAATAGTGCACCCTCCGTCGTTCTGCGGCGGGCGGTGCGTGGGGATCTCCGGATCCGCCGGCTTTTTCTCCGTTGAAAAGCTTCACCGGCACGCCAACCCGCACCGCCCGCCACCTTGCGTCCTGCAGGTGGACTTGCCTGTGAGGTTGCCGCCATGACCCTGCCCCATCCCACCCATCCCCGCCTGCACGCGCTGCTGGGCAACGCCCTGCCTGGGCTGCGGCTGCCCGCCGCTGCCGCCGACATCCTGGAAGATGCGCTGGCCACAGCCCACGAGAACGTGCCGCAGCCTGCATTCTTCGCCCGGTTACGCAGCATCGCGCGCGGCGACGGTGCCAACGGCCAACCTTGGCCCGAAACGCGGATCACGGAAGCGAGGGCGCGTGATCTGGCCGGCGCTACGCGCTGCCTGGCCGCAGTGTCTTCCTGCGCAGGACTGCTGCTGGCCGCGCAGGCGGCGCGGGAGATGGACGATGCCCGAGCGCACTGCCCGCCGCAGGTGGAAGAAGGGCTGCTGCATGCGGTGCAGGTGCTGGCCGATCACGCGGGGGCGCTGGTGGAGCCCGCAGCGGCAGTCCCCGGCGAGCAATGAGCCGAGCTGGCCCTGCTCCACCGCAGGTGCGTCCATACCCCGGCGCTGTCAGATCTTGAGATAGATCCTGCGCCGGTCCAGCCACCACGCGACGCCCCACCACAGGGTGACGAAGGCCAGGGCCTGCAGCATCGACGCCAGCTCCAGCGCACCCGGCATCGCCGCCGCCAGCTGCTGCCAGACCCAGCCCCAGGCGCCGGTTGCCAACAATGCCACCGACATCACCGAGGCCCCCAGGTACGCGGTGATCGCGTTGACGCCAAAACGACGGCCCCACGCGGGCCAGCCCTTCTGGTCGATCAGCACATGCGCCAGCCACAGGGCCAGCGCCGCAAGACCTCCGGTCCACAGCACGTAGCTGGGCGTCCACAGCTGCTTGTTCAACGGCAGCACAATGGCAAGCAGCAGGCCCAGCACTGCCGTTGCGGCGCCCAATCCTGCCAGCGCCACAGCGCGACCTCTGCGCAGCAGTGCGCCGGCCAGCAGGCCCAGGGTGGTGCTGGCCAGCGCGCCCAGCGTGCTCAGCAGCCCTTCCGGGTCATGCCCAAGCCCGGTATCGGCGTGCCACTGGTAGATCCACGGGGCGAACAGCGCGGTATCCAGACGGCTGGCCGGGTTGGTCCATGGCGCCAGATCACCGAGGCCGAGCAGCAGCACGGTATAGCCCACCAGCAGCCCGACAAGCACCCCGACCTGCACGTGCAGCCGCGCATACACCGCCAGCAGGCCAACCAGCGCCGCACACACCGCGATGCGTTGCAGCACGCCCCAGATGCGGAAGTGATGCGTATCCAGCGCCCACCAGATCAGCAGATGCAACAACGCGCCGGCTACCAGGATGCGCAGCGCGCGCTCCAGCACGCCACGCGCCAGTGTGGGTCGCACCGACGCATCGAGCGCGCGCGGTGCCACGCTGAAGGCCATCGACACGCCCACCAGGAACAGGAAGAACGGGAACACCAGATCGGTGGGCGTGCAGCCATGCCAGTCCGAATGACGCAGCGGTGCGAACACCGCACTCCAGTCGCCCGGGTTGTTGACCAGCAGCATCGCCGCCACGGTGATGCCGCGCAGGGCATCGATCGAGCCCAGGCGCGCTGACGGCGCAGCACTCATCAGGCGGCCTCGTACTGTCCGGCAATCCAGGTGCCCCGCACCTGCAGGGCATCGTCCAGCAGCACCAGGTCGGCCTGGTAACCCTCGGCGATGTGGCCCAGCCGGTCGTCCACATTGAGGAACTGCGCCGGATAGGTCGAGGCCATGCGCGCCGCTTCGGCAAGCGGCTGGCCGAGCAGCTGCACGGTGTTACGCACGGCCGTGGCCATGTCCAGTGCCGAGCCGGCCAGCGCACCAGCTGCGTTGCGCACCACCCCATCGACGGCAGTGATGGTCTCGCCATACAGCACATAGCTGGGATCATCGGCGCCGACCGGCGGCATCGCATCGGTCACCAGCAGCAGGCGGCCGCGTGGTTTGGCCGCCAGCGCTACCCGCAGGCTGGCCGGATGCACGTGCACGCCGTCGACGATGATGCCGATCCAGCTGTCGCGATCTTCCAGCGCGGCACCCACCGCACCCGGCTCCCGGCCCTGCAGCGGCGACATCGCGTTGTACAGATGGGTGAAGCCGCGCACACCGACATCCAGGCCGGCGCGGATCTGTTCGTAGGTTCCGGCGGTATGTCCAGCCGCGACGATCACCCCGCGCTCCACCAGCGCGCGGATCGACTCCAGCGGTACCCGTTCCGGCGCAAGGGTGAGCAGGGTCACGCCATTGTCCAGCGAGGCGGCCAGCGCGATCTCCTCCGCATCGGGCACGCGGAACTTGCTGGCGTCGTGGGTCCCCTTCCGTGCCGGGGCGATGTACGGCCCTTCCAGATGGATGCCGATCACGCCGGGCACGCCTTGAGCGATGGCTTCGCGCAAGGCGGCGATCGCCTCGCGCATCACCGCCACGTCATCACTGATCAGCGTCGGCAGCATTGCGGTGGTGCCGAAACGGCGGTGGGCCTGCGCGATGGTGCGCAGTGCCGCCACGTCCGGCGTGTTGTTGAACAGCGCGCCGCCACCGCCATTGACCTGCACGTCGATGAAACCCGGCAGCAGCCAGCCGCCGCCGAGATCGACCTGCTCGGCCGCCTGGCCCACCTGCGGCGCGGCATCCGGGAGCAGCGCGCTGATCTTCCCGTCCTCGATGAGCACTGCCAGGTCATCGCGGAAATCATCCCCGACCAGGATGCGGGCATTGCGCAGCACGGTTGCCATCACACGGTCTCCGTGACCTTGTTCAGATGCGGCGGCAGGTCCGGGTTGAACCCGCGGCGCAGCGCCAGCGCATTGATCGCACGGTAGAAACTCTGCACGGTGAGCAGCGGAGCGCACAACGGATGCGGCGCGGCAGCCACCGGCAGGTTGCCTGCGGCGCCGGCCATCCATACCTGCGCACCACGCGCTGAGAACTCCTCCACCACGGCACGTGTGCCCGCGCCGGTCTCATCGGGCTGGGCGAAAGCCAGCACCGGGAAGCCGCGGCCGACCAGCGCCATCGGGCCATGCTTGACCTCGGCCGAGCTGTAGGCCTCGGCATGCAGACTGCAGGTTTCCTTGAACTTCAGCGCCGCTTCCTGCGCCGCGCCAAGCCCAAGCCCACGCCCGAGCACGAACAGGTTGGTGGCGTCCACCAGGCCATCGGCCAGCGCCGTCCAATCGCACTGCCATGCCTCGCGCAACGCATCAGGCAGCAGCTCCAGCGCAGCGCGCAGGCCACTGTCCTGCTTCCAGTAGGTGGCCAGCTGCAGCAGTGCCGCAAGCGACGCCAGGTAGCTCTTGGTCGCGGCCACACTCTTCTCCGGGCCCGCATGCAGCGGAATCACCGTGTCGGCCAGCTGCGCCAACGGCGAATCCTCGACATTGACCAGTGCGACCACGCGCGCGCCGGCGGCCTTGGCCGCTTCGGCATTGCGCAGCAGATCCGGACTCTTGCCCGACTGCGAGATGACGATGAACAGTGCACCGCGCAGCTGCAGCGGCGCGGCATACACCGAGCCCACAGACGGCGAGGCGGAGGCGACCACCAGGCCCAGCTGGGTTTCCAGCAGGTACTTGCCGTAGGTGGCGGCATGATCGGAGCTGCCGCGCGCGCAGGTGACCACGAACGGGGGTGGCGCGGCGCGCAGGCTGGCAGCCAGCGTCTCCATCGTGGCGTGGTTGCGCGAGAACTGGCGGGCGACGACGTCGGCCGCTTCAGCGGCTTCGGCGAACATCAGGGTGGAGGTGGGGTCGGACAGCGACATGGCGGGCTCAGGCAGGATCGGAAGGGAGTGGGCGGGCGCCGGCGGGACGCATCGGCGCGGTCGATCCGCGCACGATCAGCTGCGGCACGAAGCCCTGGTTGTGCAGCGGTGCCGGCGCGTCGTCATAGGCATCGCTGCGCAGCTGCGCGATCAGCAGACGCGCGGCGTGGCGTGCGATGTCCTCGGTGGCCTGCTTGGCGGTGGTCAACGGCGGCCAGGACTGGCGCGAGAACGGGCTGTCCTCGAATCCGGCAATGGACAGGTCGTAGGGCACGTTCATCCCCGCCGATTTGGCAGCGGCCAGCACGCCCGCAGCGATTTCATCGTTGGAACCGAAGATGGCGGTGGGCGGTTCGCGCAGCGCCAGCAGGCGGCGCGCGCCCCGGAAACCGTCGTCGAAGGTGTAGTCGCCCTGCACCACCAGATGCTTGTCCACGGTCATGCCGTAGTCCTTCAGCGCCGCTTCGTAGCCGGCATAACGTTCGCCGGAAGAGCGGTGCGAGCTGCCACCCCACAGGAAGCCGATGCGCTGATGGCCCAGCTGGATCAGATGCTCGGTGATCTCATAGGCCGCTTCGCGGTCGTCGACGAACACGCAGGCTCCGTCCGCCGGGTCCTCGGTCGCCGCGATGATGCGCACCAGCTTGATGCCGCGTGCGGTCAGCGCCTGCACCAGATCGCGGCGCTCGGACATCGGTGCGGTCAGCACCAGGCCGGCCAGGCGCGAGCGCTGTACCCAGTCGGCCAGTTCATCGGCCAACAGGGGCGAGCTCGAGTCGCAGGGATGGATCTGCAGGCCGAAGCCGGTCTCCCGGCACGCGGCCAGCACGCCGTTCTGCACGCCGATGATGTGGTACGGGTTGGGGTTGTCGTAGACCAGCCCGATCACGAAAGTGGTCCCGCTGCGCAGGTTGCGCGCGGACGGATCGGGCTCGTAGTCGAGCTCGGCGATCGCCCGCAGCACCCGTGCACGGGTGGCCTGCATCACGGAGGGCTCGTTGTTGATCACCCGCGAGACGGTCTTCAGAGAGACCTTGGCCTTCTCCGCGACGTCCTTGATGGTCGCTCTGCGCATGGGTTTTCCCTGGGGTTGGCTGCCGTCCATCATCGCCTATCAGCGCTCCTGCGGCAGGCCGGCGCGGTGGCCGATGACCGAGTAGAACAGGATGTACAGGTAGCACGGCACCATCAGCAGCACGAACACCAGCTGGAAATCGATGTGCTGCTTGAGCACGGCGAACAACTGCGGAATGATCGCGCCACCGGCGATACCCATCACCAGCAGCGCCGAGCCGGTCTCGGTGAAACGGCCCAGGCCACGGATCGCCAGCGGGAAGATGGCCGGCCACATCATTGCGTTGGCAAAGCCCAGCAGGGCCACGAAGGCCACCGAAACGTAGCCGTGGGTGGCCCAAGCACCGAGGCAGAACACCAAGCCCAGTACCGCCGAAACGGTCAGGTAGCGCGACTGCGAAACCACCCGGGGAATCAGCAGCAGGCCCACCACGTAGCCAGCCAGCATCGCCGCCAGGGTCAACGAGGTGAACATCTTGGTCTGGTCCAGCGGCAGGTCGAAGCCGTGGCCATAGGTACCGATGGCATCACCGGCCATCACTTCCACGCCGACATACACGAACAGGCAGAGCACGCCCAGCCACAGGTGCGGGAACTGGAAGATGCTGCTGCGCTCGGCTGCGCCGGCGGCCGTCGGGGTGGCGTTGGCCTCGGAGGACTTGATCTCCGGCAGCGGCGAGAACAGTACGGCGACGGCCAGCAGCACCAGCAGGCCGGCCATCGCCAGGTACGGTGCATGGATCTTGGCGGCGAACTCATTGAGCAGGGCCACCTTGGTGACCGCGTCGGCCGCCTGCACCTGCTTGTCCAGGTCACCGATGCCATGCAGCACCAGGGTGCCGATCAGCACCGGCGCCAGCATGCCGGCGATCTTGTTGCAGATGCCCATCAGCGCGATGCGACGCGCTGCGGTCTCGATCGGGCCGAGGATGGAGATGTAGGGATTGATCGCCGTCTGCAGCAGGGCCAGGCCGCTGCCGATCACGAACAGCCCGCCCAGCGCGCCGGGGTACCAGCGCTGCGTCGCGAATTCACCGAAGAGTGCCGCGCCGCCGGCCATCACCAGCAGGCTCAGGCTGAGGCCCTTCTTCATGCCGGTGCGGCGCAGGATCCACGACGACGGCAGGGCCAGGAAGAAATAGGACAGGTAGAACACCATCAGCACCAGGAAGGCGCCGACCTCGCTGAGCTCGAAGGCCAGCTTGACGAAGGTGATCAGCGGGCCGTTGAGCCAGGTGAAGAAGCCGATCAGGAAGAACAGGACGCCGACGATGGCGATGGAGGTGGCCACGTTCGGGCGCGCGCTTGCAGCGGGGACGGCGGACATCAGGAGGGCTCCTGCGGCGACGGTCGCAGAACGCGGCGTCGGAGAGTGGCTGGGAACAACGTTGTCACATTCTTTCGATGGACAACGGCGGTTTGTCAACTTCCCTGCGCGGGGCAGCGCAGGCCATGCTGCATCGCGCAACCGCCGCGTGCGGTCGCGTGCTGAATGCGCTGGAGCCGTTGAGCCCCGTGCAGCAAGGGCTCCGGCGTGAAGGCGCTGTTCACGCCATGGAAACGTTTACCGCACACCCCATTCGTTGCGCCGCAGCAACGAAAGTGTCACGAACTCGTTGACATCGTTGTCAGCGGGGTTACAGACTCCGCCCAACAGCCGGCCTCACCCTCGGATCCGGCCCCCTCTTCAGCAGGAGCCCGCGTGACCGCCAGCCATCCCGCCCCGGCCCATGTCCTGTCCCGCGTCGCGCCCTCGTTCCTGGCCGCCGACGTCGGCGGCACCCATGTGCGTGTCGCCCGGGTCCAGGCCAGCGGCGATGCCGCCCATCCGGTGCAGGTGCTGGAATACCGCAAGTATCGCAATGCCGACCACGCCGGCCTGAGTGCGATCCTGTCCGACTTCCTGGGCGACGGCCCGCGCCCGGCGCATTGCGTGGTGGCCACGGCCGGTTATGCGCGCGAAGACGGGACGGTCATCACTGCCAACGTGCCCTGGCCGCTGTCCGCGAGGCAGATCGAGGCCGACGTCGGCGTACAGCAGGTCCACATCGTCAACGACTTCGAAGCGGTGGCCTATGCCGCGGCACAGGTCGACGCCAGCGGCGTCCTGCACCTGTGTGGGCCGGAAAGCGCCCCGCGCGGACCGACCCTGGTGGTCGGTCCGGGTACGGGCCTGGGTGCGGCACTGTGGATCCCGACCGCCCATGGCCCGGTCGTGCTGGCTACCGAAGCCGGGCAACCGACGCTGGCCGCCAGCACCGAACTGGAAATGGCCATCGTCCGCCACATGCAGCGCGAGCGCGCTCACGTGTCGATCGAGCACGCAATCTCCGGCCCCGGCCTGATGAACCTGTACCGCGCGGTGTGCGCCCTGCAGGGACAGCAGCCCACCCTGGCCAGTCCGGACGCGGTCACCGCCGCGGCGATGGCCGGCACTGATGCGCACGCACGCAAGGCGCTGGATGTGTTCTGCGGCCTGCTCGGCAGCACCATCGGCGACATGGCCCTGTTCTACGGCGCCCATGGGGGCGTCTATCTGGCCGGCGGCATCCTGCCGCAGATCCGCGAGTACCTGCGCACCAGCACCTTCGTCGAGCGCTACCTGCAGAAGGGGCCGATGGGCGAAGCACTGGCACGCATCCCGGTGAAGGTGGTCGAACACGGCCAGCTGGGCGTGGTCGGTGCTGCCAGCTGGTACCTGCAGCAGTCGGCCGCCTGACACCGCAACAGGCTTCAACGCAATCGCAGCACGCAGTACGTGGCACGCCAATGCACGGGACATCGCCGCCGCCCCGCGCACGTCAACGCAACCGCAACCGAACACCGCCGCCGGCACCCAATCGAGTGATGAGGAGAGACATCATGAACACCCGCAAGACCCTGCTTTCGGCCGCCATCGTCAGCTGCCTCGCTTTCAGCGCACATGCCCAGCAGGCTGCGCCGACCGCAACCGACCTGGACACCGTGACCGTCACCGGCATCCGTGGCTCGATGGAGAAGTCGCTGGATACCAAGCGCGAAGCCAACGCGCGCGTGGAAGTGGTGACCGCCGAAGACGTCGGCAAGCTGCCGGCGCACAACGTGGCCGACACCCTGCAGCGCCTGCCCGGCGTCAACATCAGTTCGTCCAGCGCCGACGAAGGCGGCTTCGATGAAGCCGACCGCGTCAGCCTGCGTGGCACCAGCCCGAGCCTGACCCAGACCCTGATCAACGGCCACACCGTCGGCTCGGCCGACTGGTTCGTGCTCAGCCAGGGCAACAACGTCGGCCGCAGCGTCAGCTACTCGCTGCTGCCCTCCGAGCTGGTGAGCTCGGTGGAAGTGAACAAGTCCTCGCAGGCCAAGCTGCAGGATGGCGGCACCACCGGTACCGTCAACATCATCACGCGCAAGCCGCTGGAGTTCGCCAAGCCCTTCAGTGCGGAAGCCTCGGTGGGTGCGGTCCGTTCGGACCAGGCCAAGTCGACCGACCCGCAGTACTCGGCGCTGTTCAACTACAAGAATGACGCCAACAACTTCGGCGTGATGCTGCAGGCCTTCTACCAGAAGCGCGAGCTCCGCCGCGAGGCGCAGGAAATCCCGGGCGGTTTCACCCGGATCGGCGCCGATGATCCGGTGGCCCTCACCAATCCGGACCTGATCGGCGTGGCCGTCCCCGGCCTGCTGGGTTCGACCCTGTTCGAACAGACCCGCGAACGCAAGGGCGGGCTGGTGACCATCCAGTTCAAGCCGACCGACACGCTGAACCTGTCGCTGAGCGGCTTCTCCTCCAAGCTGGAAGCCAACAACTACAACCGCAATTTCATGCTGTGGGGCGGCAACTTCGCCAAGTCGCAGGCGCCGAACCCGGGCTACACCGTGACCGACGGCGTGTTGAGCAATGCCACCTACGCGGGCGTCCCGGGCACCAACTACGGTGTCTACGACATGATCTACCGTGAAGCCACGGCCAAGACCAACTACGTCACGTTCGACGCCGACTGGCAGATCAACGACACCCTGGACATGAAGTTCCAGGCCGGTACCACCAAGGGCACCGGTGAAACCCCGCGCCAGTTCATTGCTGAAGTCACGCTCGGCCAGGGCGGCGGTGCCAGCTGGGCAACGCACGGCGCCGGTTCGCCGGTGGACTGGAACATCGGCGGCGACATCAGCCCCAGCGGCGTCACCAGTTTCGGCACGTGGGGCAACCAGCTGGTCCGCGCCGAAGACAAGGAAGACTGGGCCACGCTGGACTTCAGCCAGTATTTCGGCACCGGCGTGCTGAACTCCGTGGACTTCGGCGTGCGCTTCGCCGACCACGAACGCGAAGCGCTCTCCCCGGAAGGTGCGACCCCGGGTGACATCTGGTCCGCACTGCGGGGAAGCGCCACCGCCAACTATCCCAGCGGCTTCGCCGGTGATGTCGGCGGCACCTTCCCGCGCAACATCTGGTACTACACGCCGGATGCACTGAAGAACGCGATCATCAACAACTCCACCTGGCTGGCCGGCAACGATGGCCCCACCGGCCGCCACAACTACGGTGCCGAGTGGAAGGTGAAGGAGAAGAACTTCGCCGGCTACGTGCAGGCCAACTTCAGCGGCGACTGGTGGAGCGGCAACGTCGGCCTGCGCTACGTCAACATCAAGCAGGACATCGACACCTACAACGCGGTCAGCAATGCCGCCGATGCCGATGTGAGCAGCCTGTTCGGCATGTGGGAGCGCACCGCCTTCCAGAACAAGCGCAACCGCGTCCTGCCCAGCGCCAACATCAAGTTCGACCTGGACGACAGGCTGGTGCTGCGCGTGGCCGCGTCGCAGACCCAGACCCTGCCGGATTATTCGGCCCTGGGCGCTTCGTCGTGGGGTTCGGACCTGAACAAGACCGGCGGCGGTGGCAACCCGAACCTGAAGCCGACCCTGTCCACGAACTTCGACGCCAACCTGGAGTGGTACTTCATGCCGCGCGGCCTGCTGTCGGTCGGTGCGTACCACATGGACATGAAGGACTACATCGCCTTCGACGTGGTCTCGCGCCAGCTGTACAGCGAACTGACCAACCAGCTCGAGACCTACCAGATCTCCACCCCGATCAATGCCGACGGCAAGGTCACCGGCGTGGAAGTGGCCTATGAGCAGCCGATCGGCGAGTACTTCGGCATCAACGCCAACTACACCTACGCCAACGGCACCACGGCCCACACTTGGTCCGACGGTTCGCACAACCTGCTGGGTACCTCGAAGAACACCTACAACGTGGGGGCCTACTTCGAGAACGAGCGTTTCGGGGCACGCGTCAGCTACACGCACCGCTCGTCGTTCCTGATCAGCCTGTCGGGCACCAACCCGTACTACCAGGATGATTTCGGCACGCTGTCGGCCTCGCTGAGCTACAAGGCCACCGACTGGCTGAGCATCAGCCTGGATGCGCTGAACCTCAACAACCCGACCTACAAGTACTACCAGACCGCGGCCATTCCGACGTCGTTCTACAGCAACGGCCGCCAGTACTACCTCAACTTCCGCTTCAAGTACTGATCCATCGGCCGCGTCATCGCCGAGTCGTGCACGCACGCCGGGCCTGGGTCATTCCGGGCCCGGCGTTTTTCATGTATAGCGTTCATCGCACCGTTCCAAGGAGTCGTTCCGATGGTCAAGCCCTTCCGCGCCAGGATGCACGGCGCACTGCTGCTGGGCAGCCTGTTTGCCCTGCTGCCGGCCCTGCCGGCCTTCGCCGCCGATCCGGTGCCCGCCGCTGAAGCTCCTGGCCCGCAGCTGCGCGCCAACAGCCTGATGCTGATTCCCGCCCCCGCCAGCGTGCAGCCCGGCCAGGGCAGTGGCATCACTGTGTCCGCCACGACCGCGCTGTACGCAGACGGCGAGGCCGCACAGCGGGTCGCCACCCAGTTCGCCGACCTGCTGGCGCGCAGCGGTGGCCCGCGCCTGGTGCTGGCTACCGGCAAGGCTGCGGCCAAGGCCGGCGGCATCCGCTTCCAGATCGTTCCCACCTTCCGCGACAGCGGCGAGAGCTACACGCTGGAGAGCACCGCGCAGGGCGTGCTGGTGCAGGCCGGCAACGAGACCGGCCTGTTCTACGGCGCCACCACGCTGGCCCAGCTGGCCACCGGCGGCAGCCAGGGCGCGCTGCCGGCCGTGCAGATCCAGGATGCGCCGCGTTTCCCCTGGCGGGGTTTCATGCTCGACTCGGCGCGGCATTTCCAGAGCCTGGACGAGATCAAGCGCGTGCTTGATGCGATGTCCGCGCACAAGCTCAACACCTTCCATTGGCACCTGACCGATGACCAGGGCTGGCGCATGGAGATCAAGCGCTACCCGAAGCTGACCGAGGTCGGCAGCTGCCGCCTGCCCGCAGGCGATGGCGGCATCGATCCGGTGACCAAGCAGGAATACCCGTACTGCGGTTTCTACACGCAGGAGCAGATCCGCGAGGTGATTGCCTACGCAGCCAAGCTGCATATCCAGGTGATTCCGGAAATCGACGTGCCGGGCCATGCCACGGCCGCGATCGCCGCCTATCCGGAGCTGGGCTCGATCAGCACGCCGCTGAAGCCGATCAGCGAATGGGGCGTGTTCCCCAACCTCTTCAACGTGGAAGACAGCACCGTGACCTTCCTGGAGAACGTGCTGGAGGAGGTGATCGCACTGTTCCCGGCGAAGTACGTGCACGTGGGTGGCGACGAGGCCGTAAAGGACCAGTGGGAGGCGTCCGCGCAGGTTCAGCAGCGCATGCGCGAGCTGGGCATCAAGGATGAGATGGCCATGCAGAGCCACATCATCAAGCGCCTGGAGACATTCCTGGAGGAACACGACCGGCGCCTGATCGGCTGGGACGAAATTCTCGAGGGCGGGCTGCCCCCCCAGGCTACGGTGATGTCCTGGCGCGGTACCGAAGGCGGCCTGGCCGCTGCCAGCGCCGGCCATGACGTGATCATGTCGCCGGTCGGCTACCTGTACCTGGACTACCTGCAGACCGCCTCGCCCAATGAACCGCCGGGCCGCCCCACGCAGGTCAACCTCGGCAAGCTCTACAACTTCGAGCCGGTGCCGGACGAACTGCCCGCCGACAAGCGCGGACACATCCTCGGCCTGCAGGCGAACATGTTCACCGAGCACACCCGCAGCTATGCGCGGCTGCAGCACAACCTGTTCCCACGCCTGGCGGCGGTGGCCGAGACCGGCTGGAGCCCGCCCGGGAAGCGTGACTTCCGCGACTTCCTGGCACGCCTGCCGTCACAGCTGCAGCGCTACCGCGCATGGGGACTCGCCTATGCACAGACGCCGTTCGAAGTGGGCGTGGCGTACCACGATGATCGCGCCGCAGGCACGGTGACGGTGTCGCTGGCCAACCCGCTGGGCTACGAGGTGCGCTACAGCACCGATGGCCAGCCGGTGACCGCGCAGTCGCCGCTGTACCAGCAGCCGCTGACCGCGAAGGTGCCCGCCACGGTACAGGCCGCAGCGTTCTACCAGGGCCGGATGCTGGCCGCAGAGCCCACCGTAGCCGCGTTCACTCCGCAATCGCTGCTCGCCCGCCGCAGCGACGAACTGCTCAGCTGCGTTGGCAACAAGGGCCTGGTACTGCGCCTGGAAGACGATGGCCCGCGCGGGGGCGCACGCGCGGTCTTCAACGTGGACATCTTCCAGCCCTGCTGGCGCTGGCCACAGGCGCAGCTGGACGGCATCGGCAGCGTGGAGGTGCGCGCCGGTCGCATCCCCTACTACTTCCAGCTGGCGCATGACGAGCCGAACCGTCGCTTCGAGAAGGCCAGGCGCGCGCACGGCGAGATGCTGATCCGCCGGGGCAGCTGCACGGGCAAGGTGCTGGCCGAAGTCCCGCTGCCGGCCACGCCCGATGCCGATGGCTTCGTGAGCCTGCGTGCGACGCTGCCGAAGGGCACGCATGGCACCGACGACCTGTGCATCAACTTCACCGGTGATACCCGCCCGGCGATGTGGGTGCTGGACGAAGTGACGCTGCAGAAGTAACCGGAAGGCTGTGGAGCCGGGCCATGCCCGGTTCCACTTCAACCAGGGAAGGCGTGTCAGCCCCGCCAGCGCAGCAGGAGGTCGCGCAGCGGGGTCAGCGCGAGGCCCAATCCGGCAAGAACGCCAACCGTGTTGGCGAGGGCGTCCATCGGGTCGGCCATTCGGTCGCGTGTCAGCGCCCCCTGTGCGAACTCGATCCCGATTCCCATCAGCACCAGGCCCAGCCCGACCCACAGCAGCGGACGTCCTTGCCGGAACAGCTGCACGGCACTGCCGGACAGAATGAAGTACGCCAGGAAATGCTCGACCTTGTCGCCGTTCTCCGGCACGGGAATCGGTGGCGGGGGAATCAGGCAGACCACGATCACGAACAGCACGGCCAGCACCCACAGCGCAGTCCATAGCCGCGGCCGCCGCAGCGGCTTGATCATGCGCGTCGCGCTCACAGGCGCCAGCTCAGATCGCCCAGCGCGAACGCCGGCTCGAAGTCGATTCCACGCTGCAGGCCGATCGCCTGGAAGCGCTCGCCCATGCCGGTCGGCAGGGTCAGCTTCTTCACCTGGTCGCGCAGCTGGATGCGCCCCACTTCATCGGTACGCTCCTCGGCCAGGCTCAGCACCTGGTCCAGGCCATTGCCGATCAGGAAGCTGGCCTGGCTGCAGTACCCCGCCAGCTCGAAGCCACCGTGCAGGCCCGCTTCGGCCATTGCGGTGAAGTCCACCGAGGCCGTGATGTCCTGCAGGCCCGGCCAGCGATGCACGTCGTTATGCACGTGGTGGCGGTAGAAGGCGCGCACCGTGCCGTCGTCGCGATCGTGCTGGTAGAACTCGCTGCGGCTGTAACCGTAGTCGATGAACAGCATCGCGCCGCGTTGCAGGCCACCCGCCACTGCCTGCAACCAGTACGGCAGCTGCGGCAGCACCTCCGAGCGGTATCCGTCGGCGAAGGGCCTTTCGAGATAGCGTTCGATGTGCCGCACGGCGCCGTTGAGCAGAATATCGGCCGGCTGCGCGCCACGGATGAAGTTGCCCTCCGCGTCCAGTTCCACGGTCTCCTCGTAGACCTCGCCGTCCCTGATCAGGAAGCGCGGGGTCGGAAGTGCGTCGATCACCTCGTTGGCGAACACCACACCTTCCCAGTCCTCTTCGAACGGACGGTCGATCCAGTCCACGCGCGTGGCCAGCTCTGCCGGCAGCGCCTGTTGCAGGCGCTGCTGCTGGCGCTGGCGCAGGTCGGCACTGGGTTCAAGGATGGCGTAACGCGAAGGCACCGCATCCAGCTCGGCCAGCCGCAGCAGCACGGCTTCGGCGAAGGCACCGGTGCCGCCGCCCAGTTCCAGCATCCGCGACTGCGCACCGAGCTGGGCGAACACCGGCGCCAGCGCATTGGCCACGCTGCCGGCGAACAGGCCGCCCAGCTCAGGCGCGGTGGTGAAGTCACCACCGCCACCGAACTTGCTGGCACCGGCGCTGTAATAGCCCCACCCGGGTGCGTACAGGCACAGTTCCATGAAGCGGGAAAACGGCATCGCGCCCCCCTGGGCGAGGATTTCAGCACGCAGTGCGGCGGCCAACTGGTCGCTGTGGGCCAGGGCGTCGGCATCGGGCAGAGGGAAGGTAGGCTGCATGGCGTCTTCGAATGCGGTGACAATGGTGCACAGGATAGCCGAGCCTTGGAGGACCCTCGATGAGCGACACCGCCCCCGTGGCCCTGATCACCGGCAGCGCGCGCCGGATCGGCGCCGCCATCGCACGCCAGTTCCACGCCTGTGGCTGGTCGGTGGTGCTGCATGCCAACACGTCCAGCGCCGAGCTGCAGCAGGCCGCCTTCGACCTGGACAACGTCCGTCCGGGCAGTGTGCTGGCCCTGCAGGCCGACCTGCGCGATGCCGGCGCCCTGCCCGATCTGGTCGAGCAGGCCGTGGCCCACTTCGGCCGCCTCGATGCGCTGGTCAACAACGCGTCCAACTTCTTCCCCACCCCGCTCGGCCAGGTGACCGCCGAAGCGATGGATGAGCTGTACGCGGTCAATGCGCGTGCACCGCTGCTGCTGTCACAGGCGGCCGCGCCGTACCTGCGCCGCCAGCAGGGCTGCATCGTCAATCTGACCGATCTGCACGGCACCGACCCGATGCGTGACCATGTGGCCTACACCATGGCCAAGGCCGCACTGGAGATGGCCACCCGGTCACTGGCGCTGGAACTGGCGCCGAAAGTGCGGGTCAATGCGGTCGCCCCCGGTGCGATCCTGTGGCCCGAGCAGGGAAAGGACGATTTCGCCCGCGAGGCCCTGCTGGCGCGCACGCCGCTGGCACGCACCGGCACGGTCGAGGAGATCGCCGAGGCGGTGTACTGGCTGGTGGCCGAGGCCAGCTTCGTCACCGGCCACACCCTGCGCGTGGATGGCGGACGCACGGTGAGTTGAAGTCCGCCGGGCATGGCCCGGCGCTACCGATCTACGTAGGCGAGCGCAGCGGCCCTCATTCCAGGTCAACCACCTCGAATGCCTCGCCAAACTGAGCGTGTGCACGCCACAGCGCCGCCAGGGCCAGGCCGCTGACCGGGTCGATGAAGTCCGGCGCGATGTCCGCCAGCGGCTTCAGCACGAAGGCGTGCTTCAGCTCGGGGCGCGGAATGCGCAGATGGCCCGGGCCTTCCACGATGTGGTTGCCGTAGAACACCACGTCGATGTCCAGGGTGCGGTCGGAGAAGCGCGGACCAGTGCGATCACGACCGTGGGCGTCTTCCAGTGCGTGCAGCCAATCATCCAGCGCCTGCAGCGGCAGATCGGTCTGGATCAGCACGCCATTGTTGAGGAAGGCCGGGCCATCGAAGCCGACCGCGGCCGTGCGGTAGGCCGGAGACACCTGCAACGCGCCGAAACGCTCGCGCAGGGCCGCCACCGCGGCGTGGAGATGGCGGCGGGGCTGGACGTTGCTGCCCAGGCTGAGGAGCACGGTGGTCATGCGGTTCAGGTGACGGGTCTGGGGGGCGTGGGCATGCCGTCGTCACGGCGGCCTGCCTACAATCCGGGACGCACATGATAGGGCACCGACATGACCTATTGCGTTGGAATCGAGGTGGACCAGGGCCTGGTCTTCGCCGCCGACACCCGGACCAATGCCTCGCTGGACGATGTGCGCGTGCACCGCAAGCTGCACGTGTTCGAGTATCCCGGCCAGGCGGCCTACGTGTTGATGGCGGCTGGCAACCTGGCCACCACCCAGTTGCTGGTCTCGCGCCTGACCCGGGACGCCGGCGAGCGGCGCACGCCCAACCTGCGCGACATGACCCATCTGTTCGAAGCGGCGGCCTATGTCGGTCGCCTGCTGGTGGACAGCCAGGTGCACGGCGGCCACAGCGAGCACGGCCATGACGGCGTCAACACCCAGGCCACGCTGATCTTCGGCGGCCAGGTCGCCGGCGAACGCCCCGGCCTGTACATGATCTACCCGCTGGGCAATGCCATCGCCGCCTCGCCGGAGACCCCCTACCTGCAGATCGGCGAGTCCAAGTATGGCAAGCCGATCCTCGACCGCATCCTCAGCCCGGCCACGCGCCTTGAGGACGCCGCGCGCACGGCGATCGTGTCGCTGGATTCGACCATCCGATCCAACCTCTCGGTCGGCCTGCCGATCGATCTGGCATTGCTGCGCGACGGCGAGCTGCGGATCGCCCAGCAGCTGCGGCTGGGCGCGGACTCGCCCCTGTACGCGGACATCCACCAGAACTGGTCACGGCGGCTGGAACAGGCCGTGGACAGCCTGCCACGCTTCCCATGGGAAACCCCGGAACGGCCGGCGTGACCTGCCGCCGGGGGGGGGGCCGGCGCGCCCACCCCCGGCCGGGGGGCGCGGGGGCGGCGCCCCGCCCCCGCCGACGACCCCGCGC
>NZ_JBDJOB010000038.1:0-17943 GCF_039674705.1 Stenotrophomonas sp. TWI169
GCGCAGCGGACAGAAAAGCCGCCGGGCATGGCCCGGCGCTACCGGGGCGCGAACCGGTCACATTCGGCACGCGGCCCCGTCATGGGACACAATCCCTGCAGGAGCCGCTGCCATGACGACGTTCGCCGCCAGCATCGACCAGACCCTGGAACGTGAACTGCCAGCCGCCAGCAGTGGCTGCCAGCACGCCTATGGGCGCATCGTGCTCGCCTGCCAGAACACCGTGACCGCCATCGCCCTGGCCATTACCGGCGATCGCCAGGCCAGCGAGGACATCGCGCAGGAAGCGTTCGTGAAGGGCTGGCAGCAACTGCACCAGCTGCGCAGTTCCACCAGCTTCCTGCCCTGGCTGCGGCAGATCACCCGCAACCTCGCGCGCGACTGGCTGCGTGCACAACGCGGCAGGCCCCTGAGCGGCGAGGCCGCCGAAGTTGCGCTGGGCATGGCGGCCGACCCCTCGCCGACTGCCGCCGACCGCCTGCAGCGACTGGAAGAGGAGGTTGCCGCCGAGGACATCATCTCGGCGCTGCCCACCGACAGCCGCGAAGTCCTGCTGCTTTACTACCGGGAAGGTCAGCGCTCGCAGCAGGTGGCGGACCTGCTGGGCCTGAGTGATGCGGCGGTGCGCAAGCGCCTGTCGCGGGCCCGCGCGCAGGTCCGCGAGGGACTGCTGCAGCGCTTCGGCGAATTCGCGCGCAGCAGCGCACCCAGCGCTGCCTTCGCAACCACCGTGGTCTCGATGGTGCTGATCGCTGCGCCCGGCACGGCCAGTGCCGCGATCCTGCTCGGCACCGGTGTGGGCATTGGCGGCAGCAAGCTGGGGTTGGGCGGCGCCAGCGCAGCCGGCGGTACCGCGATGGGATCGCTGACAGCGGCGCTGGGGCACCTGCATCTGGTCCCGGCCCACAACTGGGCAGCGATCGCCGGTGCCGTGCTGGGCGGCGTGCTGGGCAGCTACCTGGGCGGTCGCTTCCTGCTGTCCTACGCCGAAACGGAACCGGAGCGGGCCCAGGTCCGGCGCTTCGTCCATCTCAACACCTGGACCGTGATGGCCTGCTGCCTGTCCATACTGCTGGTCGTGCTGCTGCAGACGCCGGTATGGGTACACCTGGTGGTCATGGCCATCGGCCTGGGTGCGGTCAACTACCAGTGCCTGGGACCGCTGCAGCGCCTGATGCGGCCCTTGATCGTGCGCGACGCAGCGCGGCGCGGGCGGCAGGGCATCAACTGGAAGTACGAAGCGATGTACGGCCGCAGCGCCATCATCGCGATGAACCTGCTGGTGATCGCCCTGGTGGCCTATACGCTGCTCGACAGCGGTCGCCTGTAACGGACGACGCCGGCAGTCTGCCGGCGTCGTCGTTGAACGTTGCGCCGTGATCAGCGCTGCGGCTTCGGTGCGGCGCCGTCACGCGGGCCCCCGTGGCGCGGGCCGCCATGCATCGGGCCCTTCGCCGCATCGAATTCGGCCTTGCTCAACTGGCCGTCCTTGTTGGTGTCGGCAGCGGCGAACCAGGCGTCGCGATGCTGCTTCATGCGCAGCTCGCGATCAGCCTTGTCCAGATAGCCGTCCTTGTTGAGATCGAGCTGGTCGAAACGTGCCGCCAGGCGCGGATCGGCCTTGGCCTCTTCGCGGCTGATGCGGCCGTCCTTGTCGGTGTCCAGCCTGGCCCAGCGCTCGCCGCCATGGCCGCCACGACGACCATGCTGCCCGCGCGGCATTTCATCGCGCGACAGCCTGCCGTCCTTGTTGCGGTCCAGTTCGTCGAACTTGGCCGCCAGACGTGGGTTGGCCGCGGCCTCGCTGCGGTCGATGACACCGTCGCCGTTGGTGTCCAGCTTGGCCGGACGCTGTGCCGGTGCGGTCGGGGGAGTCGCCGCCAGCGCGACACCGGAGGCGGACGTGGCAAGCAGCAGGGCCAGCAGCAGGGGGGTACGGATCATGAGGTCACTCCTGGGGATGAGGTTGCGTCGGGGTGATCACTTCACCCTCGAATGACAACAACGCCCGGCCGCGACGGCGGTTGACGCAACCGCCAGTTCCGTTCATCCGGCGGACAGTCGCGTTCATTGCGACACGCTGGGGCTATGCTGTGGCCATGGCGATCCACGGTGACAGAGACGACGAACTGCGGCTGTTCCAGACCGGCGAGCACCCCTGCGGGTACTGGCCGGACCGGGTGGCGCGCGACCTGGTGATGGATCCCCACGACCGTCGCCTGGGCGGCCTGTATCCCCTCGCACTCAGTTGGGGCTTCCGCTGCAGCGGCGACCTGGTCTATCGGCCCCACTGCGCGCAGTGCCATGCCTGCGTGGCGGTACGGATTCCGGTGGCCCGGTTCGCGCCGGACCGCAGCCAGCGTCGCTGCGCCACCCGCAACGCCGACCTGGAGGTGCGGATCACCGCCGCCACTGCGCGCGAGGATCTATTTGCCCTCTACCACCGCTATCTGGTGCACCGCCACGCCAACGGCGGCATGGACGATCATGGCCCGCACGAGTTCGAGCAGTTCCTGATCGGCAGCTGGTCGCACACCCGCTTCCTGGAGATGCGCCTGCCGGGCCACGATGGCCGGCCCAGCCAGCTGCTCGGAGTGGCCGTCACCGATGTCACCGAGCACGGCCTTTCGGCGGTCTATACCTTCTTCGATCCAGACCACGCAGCGCGGGGACTGGGCACGTTCGCCATCCTGCAGCAGATCGAATGGGCGCGTCGCGAAGGACTGCCGCACGTCTATCTGGGCTACTGGATCCGTGAACACCAGAAAATGGACTACAAGCGCCGCTTCCGTCCGCTGGAGGCCTATGATGGCCGTCGCTGGCACGATTTCGACCGCGATCTGGACGGCCGCTGACAAACCGCTGACACCGGGCGGGGTGCACAATAGGCGGCATGAACACCCAACCCCTGATTCTTGCCCTGGCCCTGCTGTGCGGCGCTGTGGCCCCTGCTTCTGCCAGGACCCCTGCGATGACCGAAACACCGTCCGCATCGCTGCGCTTGGCCACCTACAACACCTCGCTGTACTCCGATGAGGCCGGTGGCCTGATCAGGGAGCTTGAAGGCGACAGCGCGCATGCGCGCAAGATTGCCGCTGTGCTGCAGCAGGTGCGCCCGGACCTGGTGCTGCTGAACGAATTCGATTTCGACGACGCCCATCGCGCCGCCGACCTGTTCCAGAAGCGCTACCTGGAAGTGGCGCAGCCGGGCGGCGGCGCGCCGCTGCACTTCGCCTACCGCTACCTGGCCCCGGTCAACACCGGCGTGCCCAGTGGCCTGGACCTGGACAACAACGGCGTGGTCGGCGGCGAAGGCCGCAGCCGTGGCAACGATGCCTGGGGCTACGGCCTGCACCCGGGCCAGTACGGCATGCTGGTGCTGTCGCGCTACCCGATCGATGAAGCCAGGGTACGCAGCTTCCAGCTGCTGAAGTGGAGCACGATGCCGGGCGCGATCCGTCCGGTCGATCCGCGCAGCGGGCAGAGCTTCTACAGCGACGCCGTGTGGTCGAAGCTGCGCCTGTCGTCGAAGTCGCACTGGGATGTACCGGTGCAGACCCCGGCAGGCGTGGTGCATGCGCTGGTCTCGCACCCGACGCCGCCGGTGTTCGACGGCCCGGAAAAGCGCAACGCGGCGCGCAACCACGACGAACTGCGCCTGTGGCAGGAGTATCTCACCGCGGGTGACAAGCCCTGGCTGTGCGACGACAAGGGCCAGTGCGGAGGTCTGGCGCAGGATGCACGCTTCGTGATCCTCGGCGATCTCAACAACGACCCGGTCGACGGCGATGGCCGCCACGAGGCGATCGTCGAACTGATCGAGAACGCACGCGTATTGCGCTACCCCACCCCGCGCAGCGCGGGGGGTGAGGAAACCAGCCTCGCCTATGCCGCCAAGGGCATCGTGCGCAAGGGTGCGCCCTTCCACGCCACCGGCGACTTTGGCCCGAAGTCCGGCACCCTGCGACTGGATTACGTGCTGCCTTCCACCGGGTTCCAGTACGTGGGCAGTGGCGTGTTCTGGCCAGCCAGCAACAGCCCTGACGCGAAGATTGCCGACGGCAGCGACCACCACCTGGTGTGGGTGGATGTGAAGTGACCCCAGGCGCCAGGCGCGCTGCTCTGCCTTGCAGAAAGCCGCCGGGCGCGGCGCGGCGCTACCGGCTTACGGACGCAGCTCGACGCCGATGGCGTCGGCGGCATCACGGGCGATCGAGCGCGCCTCGTCGATGGTGTCGGCGCGCGCCAGGGTGACGCCGACACGGCGCTGACCGTGCACGCTCGGCTTGCCGAACAGGCGCACGGCCGTATCCGGCACCTGCAGTGCGGCAGCGACGTTGTTGAAGTACGGCACGCCTTCGCCCTGCGCCAGCAATGCACAGGATGCCGACGGACCACTCTGGCGGATCACCGGAACCGGCAGGCCCAGGATGGCGCGTGCGTGCAGCGCGAACTCGCTCAGTTCCTGCGATACCAGCGTCACCAGGCCAGTGTCGTGCGGGCGCGGGGACACTTCGCTGAACCACACTTCATCGCCCTTCACGAACAGCTCCACGCCGAACAGGCCCCAGCCACCCAGGTCATCGGTGATCGCACGCGAGATCTCCTCCGCGCGCGCCAGCGCCTTGTCCGACATCGGCTGCGGCTGCCAGCTCTCGCGGTAATCGCCGTCCTTCTGCAGATGACCGATCGGCGCGCAGAACGAGGTACCTGCCGCGTGGCGCACGGTCAGCAGAGTGATCTCGTAGTCGAAATCGATGAATCCCTCGACGATGCAGCGGCCGGCGCCCGCGCGGCCGCCGGTCTGCGCATACTCCCAGGCCGGCGCGATGTCCGCTTCGCTGCGCAGCGTGCTCTGTCCCTTGCCCGAGGAGGACATCACCGGCTTGACCACGCACGGCAGGCCGATGGCGGCCACGGCGGCGCGGTACTCCGCCTCGGTATCGACAAAGCGGTAGGGCGAGGTTGGCAGGCCCAGCGTCTCGGCAGCCAGGCGGCGGATGCCCTCACGGTCCATGGTCAGGCGTGCGGCACGCGCGGTGGGGATCACCCGCAGGCCCTGCTCCTGTTCCAGCTGTACCAGCGTCTCGGTGTGGATCGCCTCGATCTCCGGCACCACCAGATGAGGCTGTTCCTGGGCGATCAGCGCACGCAGCGCCATCGCATCCAGCATGTCGATCACGTGCGAACGATGCGCGACCTGCATGGCGGGCGCATCGGCGTAGCGGTCGGCGGCGATCACCTCCACGCCCAGCCGCTGCAGCTCGATGGCCACTTCCTTGCCGAGTTCGCCCGAGCCCAGCAGCAGCACACGGGTGGCGGAGGGCGAGAGGGGGGTTCCGAGCTTGGCCATGGAGGGGTCCGGCAGTGATGTGAAGGCGGGTGGGCATTCTAGCCGGTCCAGCGGCGGTTCCCGACGAACGGTAGTCGCCATCTGATATCAATTTGATATCGTCGCCTCGAACCCTCAAGGACGTACTGCCATGAAAGAGAAGTCGCTGTCCTCCCTCAACGGCCTGGGCACTCTGGCGGGCGCATTGCTCGTCGCCGTCTTCGGCGGTGTGCTGTTCGTGCTGGGCATCGCCGCCAAGGCGTCGACCGGCTCCCCCAACCTGCTGATGATGCTGGTTGGCGCGCTGGTCGCGGTGGTGGCGCTGTTCGCGCTGGCGGGCCTGTACACCGTGCAGCCGAACCAGGCCGCGGTGGTGAGCCTGTTCGGCAAGTACGTCGGCACCGTGAAAGACAATGGCCTGCGCTGGAACAACCCCTTCTACAGCAAGCGCCACGTCAGCCAGCGCGTGCGCAATTTCGAAAGCGGCAAGCTGAAGGTCAACGAGCTCGATGGCAGCCCGATCGAGATCGCCGCAGTGATCGTCTGGCAGGTGGTCGATGCCTCCGAAGCGGTCTACAACGTGGACGACTACGAGAGCTTCGTGCACATCCAGTCCGAATCGGCGCTGCGCGCGATGGCCACCAGCTATCCCTACGACCAGCATGAAGAGGGCCAGCTGGCGCTGCGCAGCCACGCCAGCGAGATCTCCCAGCACCTGAAGAACGAGTTGGCCGAGCGCCTGGCCGACGCCGGCGTGCAGGTGATCGACGCACGCATCAGCCACCTGGCCTATGCTGCCGAAATCGCCCAGGCCATGCTGCAGCGCCAGCAGGCCAACGCGGTGATCGCGGCACGCACGCGCATCGTTGCCGGTGCGGTCGGCATGGTCGAGATGGCCCTGGGCGAACTGCAGAAGAACGGCGTGGTGCAGCTGGACGAGGAACGCAAGGCGCACATGGTCAGCAACCTGTTGACCGTGCTGTGTTCGGACCGGGGCACGCAGCCGATCGTCAACGCCGGTTCGCTGTACTGAATCACCCTCGCAACGGGGCGCCCCACCGCCCCGCCAGGAGCATCCATGAGCGAGAAGAAAGCCTATCCACTGCGCATCAACGCCGACGTCCTGGCCGCGGCGCAGCGCTGGGCCGACGACGAACTGCGCAGCCTCAACGCGCAGATCGAGTACCTGCTGCGCGACGCGCTGCGCAAGGCCGGCAGGCTGCCGCATCCCAAGCCACCTCAGGAGGAGAAGGAATGAGCAAGCGCTGGACGTACCAGACCCTGGAAGTGCCCTCGACGCTGATGGGCAGCATGAAGACCGAAGCCGTGCAGGAGGCGTTGAACAAGCAGGGCCAGCTTGGCTGGGAGCTGGTCAACATCGTGATCCCCGCGCCGATGAGCGCAGCGGTGCTGGTCTTCAAGAAGGAGCTCTGACCATGAAGACCCGCCGTTCGCTGTTCGCCCTTTCACTGGCGCTGCTGAGCGGTGGCGCATTCGCCGCCGAACCGCAGCAGGTTGCCGCCCGGTTGCTGGACCACCTGCAGGCCGGCCGCATCGCCGATGCGGAGGCGATGCTGACCCCGCAGATGGCCCGTGCCGTTCCCGCCGAGAAGCTCGACAGCGTGTGGCGGTCCCTGGGCGAACTGCAGCAGCGCGGCCAGGCCCGCAGCAGCGAGCAGCAGGGCCTGCACCTGGTGGAAGTTCCGCTGCAGTTCACCGGTGGCGCGGTGATCGCGCAGGTGGCCGTGGATGCACAGGACAAGGTCGCCGGCCTGCTGCTGCGCCCCGCCCCCGCGGCCAAGGCACCGCCGCCGCCGGCCGATGCGACCTACAGCGAAGTTGATTTCAGTGTGCCGCAGACACGCGGTGCGCTGCCCGGCACGCTGGCGCTGCCCAAGGGCAAAGGCCCGTTCCCGGCAGTGGTGCTGGTGCACGGCTCGGGCCCGCAGGACCGTGACGAAACCATCGGCGGCAACCGTCCCTTCCTCGATATCGCCCGTGGCCTCGCCGCGCACGGAATCGCGGTACTGCGCTACGACAAGCGCACTCTCGCCCGACCCCAGGATTTCCAGAGCGGCACCTTCACTGTCGATGACGAATCCACCGACGATGCGGTGGCGGCACTGGAGGCCGTCGCCAGCGACCCGCGCATCGACGGCCGCCGCGTGTTCGTGCTCGGCCACAGCCAGGGCGGCATGCTTGCGCCACGCATCGCCAGCCGCTGGCCACAGGCGCGTGGCGCCATCCTGTGGGCCGCTCCCGCGCGCACGCTGCTGGACCTGCTGCCGGAACAGAACCGCTACCTGCTGAGCCTGGACGGCGACATCAGCGCGGCCGGTCAGGCGCTGCTGGACAAACTGGACAGCCAGATCGCCGCAGCACGTGGCAGCACGCCGGTACCCGCCAGCGAACTGCCACTCGGCGTTCCGCAGTCCTTCTGGAAGAGCATCGAAGCCGTAGATGCCCGCGCCGATGCACAGCGGCTGCGCGCACCGCTGCTGATGCTGCATGGCGGGCGCGATTTCCAGGTTCCCGATGCCGACTGGGCACTCTGGCAGAAGGCCCTCGCCCGGCGCGACGATGTGCAGTGGCGGACCTATCCGGCGCTGAACCACATCGGCATCGCTGGCAGCGGCCCGAGTTCGTTGAAGGAGTACACCCGGCCCGGCCATGTCGATGCGGGGTTGATCGATGACATCGCCCGATGGGTGGAGGCACAACGATGAGCCCCAATGAAGCCCGTCCGTTCGAGCTGGCTGGCAGTTCACCCCTGCGCGTGCTGTGGGTGCTGTTGCCGGTGCTGGCCGTGCTGGTCATCAGCGTGTCCGTGCAGTTCAGCCGCACGCGTGCGCCTGCACCATGGATGGAAGTCACCCTGTCGCCGCCGTTCTTCCTGATGAACGGCAGCGCGGCATGGAGCATCGCCGTGCTGGTGCTGATCGGCGTGGGCCTGGGTACTTCGTTCTTCCGCCGCCGCGTGGAGCTGGTGGGTGGCGTGCTGGATGTGCGTTCGACGCTGTACCGACGGCGTACACCGGTGCGCGACATGCTGCTGGACCAGGCCGAGGTGGTGGACCTGGCGCAGGACCGCCGCTATGGCATCCGCTTCAAGACCAACGGCTACTCGATGCCCGGCTTCTATTCCGGGCATATGCGGCTGCAGGGCGGCGGCAAGGGCTTCGCCCTGGTCACCGACCGTCACCGCACGCTGGCGATCCCGGTGCGCGGCGGCAGCACCCTGCTGCTGAGCATGGAACGCCCACAGGCATTGCTTGACGCCCTGCGCAAGGTGGCCGCAGCCGCGCCACGGCAGTAAGCTGCGGACATGCATCGCCGACCGCTGCTGCTGCTGAACACCGAGGCCATCGAACTGTGGCCGGCCGATCTGCTGCGCGCGCGCAGCAACCTCGATGCACGCCTGCTGGCGCGGGCCCGCTGGGTGCTGCGGCGCAAGCGCGATGGCCGCTATCTGGCCGCCGTGCTGACGCAGGGCGTTCATTCGCTGGTGCCGCGTCTGCCGCACGAGCCTGGCGTGGAGGAGGCGCTGGCACTGCTGGATGCCCGCGCGTCACGCCCTTTCGCTGCGGCACTGGAGCAGCGATGGCTGCCCCTGGCGGGCTTGCAGCAACGCCTGCAGCACCTTGGCCTGGATGCGCAGGGTTACGCGGATGACACCGGGCTGCCGCTGGAAGCCGAGCCGTGCCTGCTGCATTTCGCCGGCCGCGATCGCTTTTCGCGGCCCCTGTGGTTGCGCCGCGACGCGGCGCAGGGGTGGCGGCGGATGCACCTGCACGCGGCCCGCGATGGCGTTGCCCTGGATGCCATTTCCGGCTTCCGCAGCCATGCGTACCAGTTGGGAATCTTCGAGCGGAAGCGCGGCCGCGGCCTGAGCGTGGCGGAGATCCTGAAGGTCAACGCCGCGCCGGGCTTCAGCGAACACCACAGCGGGCACGCACTGGATATCGGCACCCCGGGCGATGCACCTGCAGAGGAATCGTTCGAGCGTACCGATGCGTTCGCGTGGCTGCAGGCGCACGCCCGCGGGCATGGATTCCACCTGAGCTACCCGCGCGGCAACCCGCACGGGATCGTCTACGAGCCCTGGCACTGGTGCTGGAGACCGGCCAACGGCTGAGCCCCTCCCCGCACTGCCCTCACCGCCGCAGGGCGTCGATCGCCAGCAGCACCCATCCCACCATCAGGCTGGTGCCGCCCACAGGCGCCAGCCGGGTAGGCCACTGCCAGAGCGCGCTGCCCACCAGGCTGCCGGAGAACAGCACGACGCCCAGCAGCAGCACGTACAGCGCCAGATGTGCGATCACGCCCTGCGCGCGCCGTCCCACCGCAACCAGCACGGCACCATGGGCGAACGCATACAGCGCCGCCATGTTCAGATGCTGCTGCGCCTGCGGATCGGACACGCCATGCGAGGCATAGGCCGACAGGCCGATCGAAGCGGCCGCCAACAGCGCACCGATGCAGGCCAGCAGCGAGGGCTTACGCGCACGTCGTTCCAGATTGAACATGACTGCTCCTTGCGCGGCGCCCGCCCGGCGGCGGACGCGGGATGAAAAAAAACGCGCCGCAGGAAGCGGCGCGTTTTCGTGTCCAACACTACATGGGTCAGCCAGCGCTTACTTGACGGCCCAGTAGATGTCGTAGGTGCCTTCCTGGGTGAACGACTTGTCCACGCCGTCCTTCCACGATTCGTACGGACGGTCGATGACTTCGTTGCCCGAGGTCACTGCCCACGCACGCAGGCCGTTGCGGGCCACGTCCAGGCCGGCCATGTGACCGGTGTAGGCCGCATGCGCCGAACGATGCGGGGCGACATGCACGTACTTGACCGGCGCACCACCGTCGATCTTGACGGTCAGCTCCTCACCGGTGGCACCTTCGGTACCCTTCTTCTTCACCGGCTGTGCGATGTCGAAGGCGTACTTCTCGGCACCGAAATCGGTGGTGATGATGCGGAACGGACCGGCGGCTTCAAGGCCATTGGCCTCCATCACGCGCTTGATCCACTCCTGGTTGTCCTTGATGGACTTGGTGATGGTGTCCTGGCCGCGGTCGACGTTGCCGGCGTTGACGACCAGCAGGTCTTCGGCCGGCACCTGCACGATACCCAGATCGGTCAGCGGCGCTTCCGGGGTGCGGTAGTCGACGTTCGGCACGGTGGCCAGCATGTTCGCCATGCGCGACAGGCCCAGCTTGATGTCGTCGCCGATCTGGCGGCTGACATACAGGCCGGCGTAGCGACCGAACAGGTCGAAGCCGTACTTCACCGAGTAGTCCTGGGTGATCTTGACGTTGCGACCACCCTTGCCGGTCGGCTCCAGATTGAAGGTGGTGACCTTGTCGTGACCCTTGGTCGGGTCTTCGATGGCGATCACAACACGCTTGTTCTCTTCGGCCTCGGTCACCTTCCAGGAACCGTTGCCCAGGTCCTTGGAGGAGAAGTCGAGGGTGGCACCGACGCCGGAGGCCGGGCCGGACAGCTTCAGTTCAACGGCGGGATCGCGCAGTACCAGCGGGTTCCAGTCCTTGAAGCGGCGCAGGCTGCTGACCGTGTCGTACACGATCGTCATCTTGCGGTTGGTCTCGATGCTTTCGGTGATGTGGCGCTCGCCCGGCAGACATACGCCAATGATGACGAACAGGCCAGCCACGATCCCCAAGGCGATCAGGAACTCGATAATACGGGTCATTCAGGAGTCTCCGGGGCCGATCCCACGGCCGGGTTGATTGAAGCGAAGCGCCAATCCTAGCAGGCTTCGCGGGCATTGTTTATCGCGATTGGCGCACCGGTTTCCCTGCCGGCTGCGTATTTGTATGGACAAAGGATTGGCAGGGTAGCGCATCCGGCCGCCCCGCATGTAGGGGGCAGCCCGTCCCGGGGCCCGGGAATGCCGGCCAAACCTTTGCCGCAAAAGGCTTTTCGTCAGACCAGCTGCAGTTCGAACGCCTTCAGGACGGCCCGCGTACGGTCGCGCACGCCCAGCTTGGACAGGATGTTGGACACATGGTTCTTGATGGTGCCCTCGGCCACGCCCAGCGAATTGGCGATCTCCTTGTTGGAGAAGCCGCTGGCCATCAGCCGCAGGATCTCCGTCTCGCGGTCGGTCAGCGGGTCCGGCCGGTCCAGGCTGACGAAATCATTGCGCATGTGTTCCAGCCCGGACAGCAGCCGCTGGGTCACTGCCGGCTGCACCAGCGATCCGCCGTCAGCCACGGTGCGGATGGCGCCGACCAGCTGGTCCAGGGTCACGTCCTTGAGCAGATACCCCTTGGCGCCAGCCTTCAGGCCCGCCAGCACCAGCTGGTCGTCGTCGAAGGTGGTCAGGATGATGGTCGGCGGCAGCTGTTCCAGCCGCGACAGGACCTGCAGCGCCTCCAGCCCGGACATCACCGGCATGCGCATGTCCATCAGGACCACATCCGGACGGACCTGGGGCACCAGTTCGACCGCCTGCCGGCCGTCGCCGGCCTCAGCCACCACCTCGATGCCGTCGTCCAGCGCCAGCAGCGAGCGGATTCCCTGCCGCACCAGGGTTTGGTCGTCGACCAGGCAGACGCGAATCATCAACGCACTCCTTCAGGAACCTTGGTAAGGGCGGCCACCAGCACGGTTGCCGGCACCGTCGCACGCAGGCAGAAGCCTTCGCCGGGGCGGGTTTCCACCTGCAGCTGGCCACCGCATTGTTGCAGGCGCTCGCGCATCCCGCGCAAGCCATTGCCCACATTGACCATTTCCGCGCCGACACCGTCGTCGCGCGCCTCGACCACCACCCGGTCCGGCGCCTCACGGTACACCCGGATCCACAGATGGCGGGCCCCGGAGTGGCGCACCGTGTTGGTGATGATTTCCTGGGTGCAGCGCAGCAGCACGTGGGCCCGCTGCGGGTCCTCCACGTTCAGGGGGTCCTCGATGTCCAGCTGGATGTCCAGCGAGGGCACATTCTCGGTCAGCGGGCGCAGCGCGGCAGCCAGGTCGATGGCGCTGGTCTCGCGCAGCTGGCTGACCACTTCGCGCACATTGCCCAGCAGCAGCTTGGCCAGCGTGTGCGAGCGTTTCACGTGGTCCAGCGCCTTGCCTTCGGCCAGATGGCCGGCCACTTCCAGGTTCAGGGTCAGCGCGGTCAACTGATGCCCCAGCAGGTCATGCAGCTCGCGCGAGATGCGGGTGCGCTCGTTGACCCGTGCGCTCTCGGCCAGCAGGGCGCGGGTTGCCCTCAGCTCCGCATTCAGCCGGCGCTGCTCGTCGCGGGCGTCGGTCTGCTGCCGTGCGACCAGGCTGGTCACGAACATGAACATGGAGAAGCCGCCATACAGCAGCGACTGCATGAGTGCCTCGAACAACGGCATGTCGAGAATCAGATAGTAGACCGGCAGCACCGCCAGCTGGCTGAGCAGCAACCAGATCACGCCACTGCGCACGGGCAGCATCCACGGGATCACCCCGGCGGCCACCATCATCAGGATGCTGCCCAGGCCCGAACCGCTCAGGTAGCTGACGCCCAGGGCCGAGCCGGTCAGTACCACCAGCACCACCCGGTCGTACCAGGCGGCCTGGCTGCTGTCGCGCAGGCCACGGGTCAGCCAGAAGTAGCCGGCGCCGAAGAACAGGTAGGCGGCAAACAGCCACAGGGACCAGCTGTCGATACCGCTGCCGCCGTGCCGCAGCATCGACTCGTACTGGGAATACACCACGGGCAGGCCGACCATGACCCAGGTGAACAGGCCGGCCAGGCGCAGGACTCGGATTTGGCTGAGATATCCCAACATGGAGGCATCTTAGGCTGAACCAGCGCTCCTGCCCCCGGGCAGAAGTCATGGCGACGGGCGTGCCCCCGCCAGCCACCCATGCAATAATCGTGCGCAGGGTCCGTTGCAGGACCAACCGCGTTACCCCACGGAGTCACAATGTCGATTGTCATCCGCGACGTGCGCGAGCACGAGCTCGATTCCGTCCTGGCTTTGAACAACAACGCTGGCCTGGCCATCCTTCCGCTGGATGCCGCACGCCTGCGCCTGTTCTATGAAACCGCTGAGTACTTCCGCGTCGCCGAGCGCGACGGCAACCTGGCCGGGTTCCTGATCGGCTTCGGCAGCGACAGCCAGCACGACAGCAGCAACTTCGCCTGGTTCAAGCAGCAGCTGGACACCCCGTTCTTCTATATCGACCGCATCGTGGTCGCCAGCCGCCGCCGCGGTGGTGGCGTCGGCCGGGCGTTCTACGCCGATGCGCAGAGCTTCGCCGAGCTGCGCTACCCGCAGATGACCTGCGAAGTCTTCCTCGACCATGGTGCCGATGCCGCCCTGCTGTTCCACGGCAGCTTCGGCTTCCGCGAGCTGGGCCAGAACACCATGCCGCAGGTCGATGTGCGCGCCAGCATGCTGGCCAAGGAACTGTGCAGCTACCCGTGGGTACAGGAGACCTACGGCGGCAAGCTGCCGGATGTGGCATGGACACGCGACCGGCAGCTGCCGGCGCAGGCACAGCGGCCGACGGGGACCTGAGCGTGGCGGTGAATTTCGATTACGAACAGGCAGGTGAACTGAAGATCGGCCAGGTCGGCATCGCCAACCTGCGCGTGCGGACCCTCGATGTCGAACGACTCGTGCAGGAAATGCGCGAACGGGTGACCCGCGCCCCGAAACTGTTCGGCCGTGCCGCGGTGATCCTGGACTTCGGCGGCCTCAGCCAGGTACCGGACGTGGCCACCGCGCAGGCGCTGGTCGATGGCCTGCGCAGCGCCGGCGTGCTGCCGGTGGCGCTGGCCTATGGCACCAGTGCGGTCGACCAGCTCTCGCAGCAGCTCGGCCTGCCGCTGCTGGCCAAGTTCCGCGCCCAGTACGAGCGTGTCGAGACCGAGCCGGCCCCGCCGCCTGCACCTGCGCCGGAGCCGCGCCGCGCCGCCCGCGCTGAACCGAAGCCGGCCCCGGCCGCTCCGGTGGCCAGGGTGGCCGAGGGCTCGGCACCGCAACCGGGCCGCATGCAGCTCGGCAACGTACGTTCCGGCCAGCAGCTGTACGCGGAGAACTGCGACCTGACGGTCATGGCGACCGTCGGCGCCGGTGCCGAGGTGATCGCCGACGGCAGCATCCATATCTACGGCACCCTGCGCGGCCGCGCGCTGGCAGGTGCCCAGGGCAACACCGCGGCACGCATCTTCTGCCGTGATTTCCATGCGGAACTGGTGGCCATTGCCGGCCACTACAAGGTACTGGACGATGTCCCGGACAACCTGCGCGGCAAGGCCGTGCAGGTGTGGCTGGAACAGGACCAGGTCAAGATCGCTGCGCTGGACTGACGCAGCCCCAACATCATGCAGAACCAGGAGAAGTCCTTTGGCTGAAATCATCGTAGTCACCTCCGGCAAGGGCGGCGTCGGCAAGACCACTACCAGCGCGAGCCTGGCCTGCGGCCTGGCACGGCGCGGCAAGAAGGTGGCGGTGATCGACTTCGACGTCGGCCTGCGCAACCTCGACCTGATCATGGGCTGCGAACGCCGCGTGGTGTACGACTTCGTCAACGTCGTGCACGGCGAAGCCACCCTCAAGCAGGCCCTGATCAAGGACAAGCGCTTCGACAACCTGTACGTGCTGGCTGCCTCGCAGACCCGCGACAAGGACGCGCTGACCCAGGAGGGCGTGGGCAAGGTGCTGAAGGACCTGGCCGCCGACGGTTTCGACTTCGTGATCTGCGACTCCCCGGCCGGTATCGAGAAGGGTGCCTTCCTGGCGATGTACTTCGCCGACCGCGCGGTGGTGGTGGTGAACCCGGAAGTGTCCTCGGTGCGCGACTCCGACCGCATCATCGGCCTGCTGGACTCGAAGACACACAAGGCCGAATCCGGCCAGGACGTGCCGGCCTTCCTGCTGCTGACCCGCTACAGCCCGTCGCGCGTGGAAACCGGCGAGATGCTGAGCATCGTCGACGTGGAGGAAGTGCTGGGCCTGAAGGCGATCGGCGTGATCCCCGAATCGGGTGACGTGCTGAACGCCTCCAACAAGGGCGAGCCGGTGATCCTCGATGGCGAATCGATTGCTGGCCAGGCGTATGACGATGCGGTGAGCCGCATCCTGGGCGAGGAGCGGCCGATGCGCTTCACCACCGTGGAGAAGAAGGGCTTCTTCAGCAAGCTGTTCGGAGGGTAAGCATGGGCCTGTTTGATTTCCTCAAAGCGAAGAAGACCACCGCCGAAACCGCCAAGAACCGCCTGCAGATCATCATCGCGCAGGAGCGCAGCCATCGCGGTGGTCCGGACTACCTGCCGCTGCTGCAGCGCGAGCTGCTGGAAGTGATCAAGAAGTACGTCAACATCGACGTCGACGCGGTGAAGGTCGACCTGGTCAAGGATGGCCAGCACGACGTGCTGGACATCTCCGTGGCGCTGCCGGAAGGCCCGGAAAAGCCCTGACCCCCTGCCCCGCCCGTGCCTGCATGGGCGGGGCTGCACGATTCCGCATGACTGACACGACAACCGCCGTGGACATCACCTGCGTGGGCGATATCGCCTTCGCCGATGCACAGCGCCTGCTTGCCGCGCATGGGCTCGATCTGCACCACGTCGCCGCCGGCGAGCCGATTCCCGGCAGCTACTGGGGTGAACCTGAAGCAGGCATCATCGCCAGCAACGTGTATGTGCGCGACGACACGCCCGTGCATTCGATGCTGCACGAGGCCTGCCATCTGATCGTGCTGCCGCCGGAGCGGCGCGCGCAGGTGCATACCGATGCCACTGATTCGGTCGCCGAGGAAGATGCCACGTGCTACCTGCAGATCGTGCTGGCCGCGCAGCTGCCCGGCGTCGGCAGCGCACGGCTGATGGCCGACATGGATGCGTGGGGGTATACGTACCGGTTGGGATCGACGAGAGCGTGGTTCGAGCAGGACGCCGAAGACGCGAAGGCGTGGTTGATCGAACGCGGGCTGCCAGTGGCGTAAGGCCGCGGGCGCGGTTGGCCACGGGCGCGTGGCGACGCGCCGAACCCTGCGGCGCCCCTTTTTTCACTCGGCGCGGTTCGAGCAGGACGCCGAAGACGCGAAGGCGTGGTTGATCGAACGCGGGTTGCCAGTGGCGTGAGGCCGCGGGCGCGGTTGGCCACGGGCGCGTGGCGACGCGCCGAACCCTGCGGCGCCCCTTTTTTCACTCGGCGCGGTTCGAGCAGGACGCCGAAGACGCGAGAGTCTGGCTGATCGAACGTGGATTGCCGGTAGCGTGACGCGCCGCGAAACGGGGTCAGATACCTTTTGCGCAGCAAAAGGGATCTGACCCCCTCACCCCTGCCCTGCCAGCGCACGCAGGGTGATGCCGACGATGTACGCCAGGTAGGTTCCGGTGGCGTAGCCCATCGTTCCCAGCAGCACGCCTACCGGTGCCAATGCAGGATGGAAGGCGGCGGCCACCACGGGCGCCGAGGCCGGACCGCCGATGTTCGACTGCGAGCCGATGGCGAAATAGAAGAACGGCACCTTCAGCAACCGGCCCAGGCACCACAGCAGCACGATGTGCACGGCGATCCAGATCAGGCCGAGCAGGAACAGCCACGGACGGTCCAGCAATGCCAGCAGATCCATCTGCATGCCGATGCAGGCGATCAGGAAGTACAGCAGCAGCGACCCCAGACGTGACGCTCCCGCTCCCTCCAGCGTGCGCGCGCGGGTGAAACTCAGGCCCAGGCCCAGCGTGGTCGACAGCACCACCACCCAGACGAAGGGAGCATCCAGGCTGAACTGCGATGCCCAGCCGACATGGGCCTTGAACCAGGCCGCCAGCGGCGCGCCGATTGCATGCGCCAGACCGACGCCACCGAACGCAACGGCGACGATCAGCATCAGATCGGTCAGGCTGGGAATGCGCTCGTGTTCGGCCTGGAAGCGCGCGATGCGTTCCTTCAGTTCGTCGATGGCCGAGGTATCGGCACCGCTGCGCGCGTCGATCTTCGCGGCGCGCCCGGCGAGGAAGATCAGTACCGCCATCCAGACGTAGCCGACACCCACGTCGACCACGGCGAACTGGCCGAAGGTGGTGGCGTTGACGTCGAATACTTCGCGCATCGCCAGCATGTTGGCGCCACCGCCGATCCAGCTGCCGGCCAGTGCGGCCATGCCGGCCCAGGTGTCGCCGGCAACGGTTTCCGGGTGCAGCGCGCGCATCAGCAGGAAGGCGACCACGGCACCGAGCATGATGCTGGCGGAGGCACCCAGGTACATCAGTACCAGCTTCGGTCCCAGCCGCAGGATGCCCTTGATGTCCACGGCCAGGGTCAGCAGCACCAGCGCCGCCGGCAGCAGGATGTCACGCGCGACCGGGTTGTACAGCGCGGTGTTCTGCCCGTCGATCAGGCCGACGGTGTTGTAGATGCCAGGAATGAGATAACACAGCAGCAACGCCGGCACGAAGGTGTAGAAGCGCTTCCACGGCCCCTGCTCGCGCGAGGCGGTCCAGAACACGGCCCCCAAAGTGGCGGCGATCAGGCCGAAGACCACGATGTCGTTCTGGATCAGGGCGTTCGAAGTCATGCGGGCGCTCGGGTAGAGGCGAGGCCCGCGAGGGGGGGGGTTGGGGGGAAAGGTGTGCCAAGGCGCCCCGCCAAGCACCGGG
>NZ_JBDJOB010000039.1:0-17620 GCF_039674705.1 Stenotrophomonas sp. TWI169
CCGCGGCATGGATGCCGCGGCCAAGCCCCCAGGGACGGGTTTACGGCGTCCCCGCAACCCGACACCGCCCCGCCCGACAAACAGAAAAGCCAGAGCCGCTTTGGCTCTGGCTTCTGCTGTGGAACTTGACGTTGCCTCTGCGGGTGCCGGGCCGCAGGCCCGGCCGATCACATCACATCACACCACCGGTTCGCGCAGGGCAGGGTTGTCCCAGCCCGGGCGCGGGGCAAAGCGGTCACCGTGACGCTGCTGCAGCGCCTTCAGGCGCTCGACGATCACATCGGCACCCACCGCGCGGATGTGCTGGATCGGACCCCCGCGGAACGGCGCGAATCCGGTGCCGAAAATCACGCCCGCATCCAGCAGGTCCGCATCGGCCACCACGCCTTCGTGCAGGCAGGCCACGGCCTCGTTGAGCAGCGGCAGGATCAGGCGATCTTCCAGGTCCGCAGGGGCCTGGTAGTCGCTGGCGACATCCGGCTTCTTCGGCTTGCCGTTCTCCCAGGTGTAGATGCCCTGGCCATCCTTCTTGCCGCGCTTGTCGGCTTCCACCGTCTGCAGTGCCGCCGGAATCTGCAGGCCGAGGAACGGCGCCAGCTCGCGGCCCACGCCGGCGGCGACATCCAGGCCGACCGTGTCGATCAACTCGATGGGGCCCATCGGCATGCCGAACTTCACCGCTGCCTTGTCGATCACCGGGCCCGGGATACCTTCGGCATAGGCGGTGGCCGCCTCCAGCATGTACGGGAACAGCACGCGGTTGACCAGGAAGCCCGGGCTGCCCGCCACCGGTACCGGGAACTTGCCCAGCGCCTTGCAGAACGCTGCCAGACGGCGCTCGGTCTCCGGCGCCATGCCGTCGTGATGGATGATTTCCACCAGCGGCATCTGTGCCACCGGATTGAAGTAGTGCAGGCCGGCGAACTGCGCCGGGCGCTGGATGTGGTCGCGCAGTTCCACCAGCGGAATCGACGAGGTATTGGTGGTCAGCAGCGCATCGGCCTTCATGCCCGGCTCCAGCGTCTGGTACAGCGCGCGTTTGGCCTCCGGGTTCTCGACGATCGCCTCGATCACCAGATCGGCGTCGGCCACGCCTTTGCCCTCCAGGTCCGCCCGCAGCCGCGCCGCCACCGCTGGACGCTTGCTCTCGTCCTTCACCTTCCTGGCGAACAGTGCCTGCGCGCGTTCCATCGCCGGATCGATGAAGCGCTGCTCGCGATCCTGCAGGGTGACCTCGAAGCCCTTGTAGGCCGCCCACGCGGCGATGTCACCGCCCATCACGCCGGCGCCGACCACGTGCACGTGGCGAATGCCGGAATCGCCGCCGCCCAGACCCTTCAGGCGCTCGGTCAGGAAGAAGATGCGGATCAGATTGCGCGCGGTCGGCGTGCTGGCCAGTTTGACCACCGCGCGGCGTTCGGCATCCAGGCGGGCCTGCACCGGCTTGCCGGCGCTGCGCTGCCAGGTGCTGATCAGTGCATAGGGCGCCGGGTACTGGTCCTTCTTCGCCTTGCGCGCGACCTGCTTGATCATCTGCGGTGCCAGTGCCTTGCGCGCCAGCCAGGTGTTGCTGGCCCATGCCAGCGCACGCTGCTTGAACGGCCGCGTGGTGCCGGCCAGCGCCAGTGCGACGGCGGTGTCGAGCACCACCGCCGGTGCCACCACCTTGTCGACCAGGCCGATGCCACGCGCGGCCGAGGCCGAGAGGGTGCGGCCGGTCAGCATCATGTCCATCGCCGCCGGGGCGCCGACCAGCTGCGGCAGGCGCGCGCTGCCACCCCAGCCGGGGAAGATGCCCAACTGGGTTTCCGGCAGCCCGATGCGGGTGCTGCTGTCGTTGGAGGCCACGCGGTAACGGCAGGCCAGGGCCAGCTCGGTGCCGCCACCCAGGCAGTGGCCATGGATGGCTGCAACGGTCGGGCAGGGCAGCTCCGCCAGCTTCTGATAGGTGGACTGGCCGCGCCGGATGGCATCGTTGACGGTGCCGCGCCGGTCGAACTCCTGGAACTCCTTCAGATCGGCGCCGGCGATGAAGCCGGCCTTCTTCAGGGACTGGATCACCACGCCCTTCGGCGGATCCAGCGCGATGCGTTCGAGCAGATCGCCCAGCTCCAGCAGCACGTCCTGCGACATCGCGTTGACACTGCTGTCCTGACGATCCAGGGACAGGACCACCACGCCGTCGTCGCGGATCTCGGGGTGCCAGTGGCTGAAGCGGAGACCATCGAAGCCTGAGAGCATGGACGTTCCATCCGGTTGTGTATGGAGAAGCGGCTATGATCCAGAGGTTGTTTCCCCCGCGTCAAATCCCTATAGCAGGGGAGTGGCGGTTCCGGATCCATGGCCGTGGAACAGAACGCTAACGGAACAGTGGTTAAAAGCTGGTGCGGCGCCGGGTGATCGGCGACTGAACTTTTCCCGGGATTGGCAGTCTCATTGCCCGACGTCGGTTGGGCTGACAGGAGTGCGGCCCCCCATGGCCGAGGTTGAAACACCACAGGAGCTGGATCTGGAACTGGTCCGGCGCGTGCAGCGCGGCGAGAGCGCGGCTTTCGATGTACTGGTGCGCAAGTATCAGCATCGGGTCGTGGCCCTGGTCGGTCGCTACATCGCCGACTGGAGTGAATGTCAGGACGTCGCCCAGGACACTTTCATACGCGCCTACCGCGCGATCGGAAGCTTCCGTGGCGATGCCCAGTTCTCAACCTGGTTGCATCGGATCGCCGTGAACACTGCCAAAAACTACCTGGCTTCACACAATCGACGCCCGCCGACCGATGACATCGACATCGGCGATGCCGAACAGTTCGACAGCGGCACTCGCCTGCGCGACACCGACACGCCCGAACGCGAGTTGATGCGCCAGGAGCTGGAACAGACAGTGATGAAGGCCGTCAACGCGCTGCCGGAAGAACTCCGGTCGGCGATCACCCTGCGCGAGGTGGAAGGCCTGAGCTACGAGGAAATCGCGCAGAAGATGGGGTGCCCGATCGGCACCGTGCGCTCTCGGATCTTCCGGGCGCGCGAGGCGATCGACACCGAACTCCGGCCGCTGCTGGACATCGGCAGCGCCACCCGCGAGAAGAGCCGCGTATGACAAGTCATCCATTCAACGAATCGCAGAATCATCAATCGCCGGCCGGGCTGCGGCTTGACCAGCGCAATCGGGAACAGCTGTCGGCCCTGGTCGATGGCGAGCTGGGGGCCGACGAGGCCCGCTTCCTGCTGCGCCGCATGGAGCATGACCCGGAACTGGCCGGCTGCCAGGAGCGCTGGCAGCTGCTGGGCGACGTGATGCGCGGGCAGGCGTCGGTGCTTGCGCCCGCCGGCTTCAGCGCCGCGGTTGCCTCTGCCATCGCCGCCGAACCCACGCCCCGGTCCGGGCCTCAGGACCGGCAGGTGCGCCGCAGTGGCTGGCGTACCTGGGGGGGCGGTGCCGCATTGGCTGCCTCGGTCGCTGCGGTGGCCCTGTTGATCGGCGGCGAGAAGCTGAAGGAGACCCCTCCCGGAGAGCCGCTGGCACCCCAGGTGGTGGCCAGCCAGGCCGAGCTGCCGCCGGCACCGGTATCGCCCGCGACGGTGACCGAAGCCTCGGTCGATCCGGCGGTGGTGGCGGTGGCCAGTGTTCCGGCGGCCGCATTGGCCGCCAGCCGTCGCCAGGACGCACGCCGCGCCAGCGCCAGTGCCACCCGCGGCCAGCAGGCTGCGCGGGTGGCACAGCGTGACGACGGGGCGCAGCGGGCTGTGGCCGCCGCCCAGGCGCCCTTGGTGCCGACCGTGCCGGCCGGTGCCAGCCGCAACCTGCCGTTCGGCGAGGTGGCCGGCCTGCAGGCCCGGCCGTGGCCGCGCTCCAGCCTGCCTCCGGCCGCGGGGGGCGCGCTCAACGCCAGCTTCCCGGCGCATGCCGACAGCGCCACGTTCTACCCCTTCGAGCCGCGCCTGCAGGACGACCTGCCGCCGCCGCCCCGCCCGCGCGACTGAGCCGGGTGCCGCCACGCCCCGCCGATCGCGGGGCCCTTCTTCTCCCTTCCATCCGATCCGGAGGTTGCCGTCCGATGACTCCCCGATTCCGCACGCAGGCCATCGGCCTGCTGGCCCTGACCCTGCCGCTGGTGGCCTGTGCCCAGGCGCCGTCCCCGGCTGCCCAGACCGCGCCGGCCGCGGCCGCGGCCGCGCCGCGCGCTCCGGCGCAGCCGCTGGTCACCGGCCTGCCCGATTTCACCAACCTCGTCGAGCAGGTCGGCCCGGGCGTGGTCAACGTCGACACCACCATCGTCCGCAGCAACCGCCAGGCGCGTGGGCCGATGGGGGACGACGACATGCCGGAGTTCTTCCGTCGCTTCTTCGGCCCGGACTTCCCGATGCCGGGGCAGGGGCCGGGCGGCCCCGACGGCGGTCCCAGCATCAAGGGCCGCGGCATGGGGTCGGGCTTCATCATTTCGCCCGACGGCTACGTGCTGACCAACTACCACGTGGTTGCCGACGCCAGCGAGGTGAAGGTCAAGCTGGGCGACCGCCGTGAGTTCACCGCCAAGGTGGTGGGCAGCGACCAGCAGTACGACGTTGCCCTGCTGAAGATCGAAGGCAGGAACCTGCCGACCGTCCGTGTCGGCGATTCCAACAGCCTGAAGCCGGGCCAGTGGGTTGTCGCGATCGGCTCGCCGTTCGGCCTCGACCACTCGGTCACCGCCGGCGTGGTCAGCGCCCTCGGCCGCAGCACCGGCGGCCCGGACCAGCGCTACGTGCCGTTCATCCAGACCGACGTGGCGATCAACCAGGGCAACTCCGGCGGTCCGCTGCTGAACACCCGGGGCGAAGTGGTCGGCATCAACTCGCAGATCTTCTCTGCGTCCGGTGGCTACATGGGCATCAGCTTCGCGATTCCGATCGACCTGGCGATGAGCGCGGTCGAACAGATCAAGAAGACCGGCCGGGTCACCCGCGGCCAGCTGGGCGCGGTGGTGCAGGAGATCGACGGCCTGAAGGCGCAGGCCATGGGCCTGCCGGACAGCCGGGGTGCGCTGGTCAACCAGATCGTGCCGGATTCGGCGGCCGCCCGCGCCGGTGTGAAGGTGGGGGATGTGATCCGTACCGTGAACGGCGCACCGGTCAACAGCTGGTCCGATCTGCCGCCGCTGATCGGCGCCATGGCCCCGGGCAGCCGGGTCACCCTGGGCGTGATCCGTGACGGCAAGCCGCGCGACCTGAGCGCCACCCTGACCGCGCTGGCCGAGGATGACCAGGCCAGCGCCCGCAGCCCCGCCACCGCCAGGGCCGATGCCGCCCCGCAGAGTGGTGCCAATGCCCTGCTGGGCCTGGACGTCAGCGATCTGACCGCGCCGCAGCGCAAGCAGTTGGGCCTGGAATCGGGCGAGGGCGTGCGCATCACCGGCGTCAAGGGGCAGGGCGCCCGGGATGCAGGCCTGTCCCCGGGCATGGTGATCCTGCAGGTGGCCAGCACCCAGGTGAGCGGCGTGGAGTCGCTGAACCGCGCGCTGTCCAGCTACAAGAAGGGCGATGTGGTGATGCTGCTGGTCCGCACCGGCAACGGCAACAGCGCCTTCGTGGCGGTCAAGGCCGGCGAGTAAGGACCGGGGCTGCTCCGGCAGCCGCTGCCCCCCCGAAGCCCCGCTCAGGCGGGGCTTCGGTCGTTCCGGCCCTGGCCCGGCGAGGCGCCTTTCGCGGGCGGGCCCCGGGCGTGCGATAATCCACCGTTACCCTGACGACGCCGCGCGCCGCCGCCACCTATGTCATCTGATTCGATGCGGAACATCCGCAACTTCTCCATCATCGCCCACGTCGACCACGGCAAGTCCACGCTGGCCGACCGCATCATCCAGCTTTGTGGTGGCCTGCAGGCCCGCGAGATGGAAGCGCAGGTACTCGACTCCAACCCGATCGAGCGTGAGCGTGGCATCACCATCAAGGCGCAGTCGGTATCGCTGCCGTACCTGGCCAAGGACGGGCAGACCTATCATCTGAACTTCATCGACACCCCGGGCCACGTCGATTTCTCGTATGAAGTCAGCCGCTCGCTGGCCGCCTGTGAAGGTGCGCTGCTGGTGGTCGATGCTGCCCAGGGCGTGGAAGCGCAGTCGGTGGCGAACTGCTACACCGCGGTGGAGCAGGGTCTGGAAGTGGTGCCGGTGATCAACAAGATCGACCTGCCTACGGCCGACATCGAGCGCGCCAAGGCCGAGATCGAGGCCGTGATCGGCATCGACGCCAGCGACGCCGTGCCGGTCAGCGCCAAGACCGGCCTGAACGTGCAGGACGTGCTGGAGGCCATCGTCCATCGCATTCCGCCGCCGCAGCCGCGTGATACCGACAAGCTGCAGGCGCTGATCATCGACTCCTGGTTCGACAACTACCTCGGCGTGGTCTCGCTGGTGCGCGTCATGCAGGGCGAGATCAAGGCCGGCGACAAGCTGCAGGTGATGTCCACCGGCCGCAACCACCAGGTCGACAACGTCGGCGTGTTCACCCCCAAGCGCAAGGTGTTGCCGGCGCTGCGCGCGGGTGAGGTGGGTTGGGTCACGGCCAGCATCAAGGACGTGCATGGTGCGCCGGTGGGCGACACCCTGACCCTGGCCGGTGATCCGGCACCGAAGCCGCTGCCGGGCTTCCAGGAAATGCAGCCGCGCGTGTTCGCCGGCCTGTTCCCGGTCGACGCCGAGGACTATCCGGACCTGCGCGAGGCGCTGGACAAGCTGCGCCTGAACGATGCCGCGCTGCGCTTCGAGCCGGAAAGCTCGGAGGCGATGGGCTTCGGTTTCCGCTGCGGCTTCCTCGGCATGCTGCACATGGAGATCGTGCAGGAACGGCTGGAGCGCGAATACAACCTGGACCTGATCAGCACCGCGCCGACGGTGGTGTACGAGGTCCTGAAGACCGATGGCTCGATCATCAACATGGACAACCCGGCCAAGCTGCCGGCGGTGAACCAGGTCCAGGAGATCCGCGAGCCGATCATCCGTGCCAACGTACTCACCCCCGAGGAGTACATCGGCAATATCATCAAGCTGTGCGAGGAAAAGCGCGGCAGCCAGATCGGCATCAACTACCTGGGCAGCCAGGTGCAGATCAGCTACGAGCTGCCGATGGCCGAAGTGGTGCTGGACTTCTTCGACAAGCTGAAGTCGGTCAGCCGCGGCTACGCGTCGCTGGACTATCACTTCGTGCGCTTCGATGCCGGCCCGTTCGTGCGCGTGGACGTGCTGATCAATGGCGACAAGGTCGATGCGCTGTCGCTGATCGTCCACCGCAGCCATGCCGACCGCCGCGGCCGCGAGCTGTGCGAGAAGATGAAGGACCTGATCCCGCGGCAGATGTTCGACGTGGCGATCCAGGCGGCTGTCGGCTCGCAGATCATCGCCCGTACCACGGTCAAGGCCATGCGCAAGAACGTGCTGGCCAAGTGCTATGGTGGCGACGTTTCGCGCAAGAAGAAGCTTCTGGAAAAGCAGAAGGAAGGCAAGAAGCGCATGAAGCAGGTCGGCCGCGTGGAAATCCCGCAGGAAGCGTTCCTGGCCGTGCTGCAGATGGACAACAAGTAAGCGCGCACCGGCCCTCCGGGGCCGGTCGTCCGGTGACGTTGCAAAGGACCCTGAATGAAACTGTTTGAGATCCTCCTGGTCGTGCTGACCCTGGCCTCGGGCCTGATCCTGCTTGCGGACAAGCTGTACTTCGCCAGGCGCCGCGCCCAGCGTGCAGGCCTGCTCGACACCGAGCCGGTGCTGGTGGATTACTCGCGTGCATTCTTCCCGGTGCTGGCGATCGTGCTGGTCGTGCGCAGCTTCATCGCCGAGCCGTACAAGATCCCGTCCAGCTCGATGATGCCGAACCTGCTGATCGGTGATTTCATCCTGGTCAACAAGTTCGCCTATGGCCTGCGCCTGCCGATCACCAATACCCGCTTCGTGCCGGTGGGTGATCCCGCGCGCGGCGATGTGGTGGTGTTCCACTTCCCGGGCCACGGCGACAACGACCCGGCCAAGGGCGAGAACTTCATCAAGCGCGTGATCGGCGTGCCGGGTGACACCGTGGTGTTCGAGGGCGACAGCCTGGTGCTGAACGGCGAGCCGGTGAAGTACGACAACAAGGGCATCTATGCCGGCCACAAGGGCCAGGGCGAGGGCGCCAACCTGCTGGTCGAGCATCTCCCGGGCCGCACCCATACCGTGCTGGAGACCGACTATCCGCGTGGCCAGGGCCAGTGGACGGTGCCGGCCGGCAAGTACCTGGTGATGGGCGACAACCGTGACAACAGCGATGATGGACGCTTCTGGGGGCTGCTGCCGGAAGAGAACCTGCGGGGCAAGGCATTCCTGATCTGGCTGAACTGCCAGGGCTGGTTCTGCAAGGACGGTTTCGAGCCGTCGCGGATCGGCTCGGGCATCAACTGAGTATTTTCACATCCAACGCGTATCTGGGGAGAACGCAATGAAGACGATGAACACGCAGCGCGGCATCACCCTGACCTCGTTTCTGGTGGTCCTGGTCGTGGTCGGTTTCTTCATCTACATCGGCATGAAGCTGTTCCCGATGTACCAGGAGTATTACGCGGTACGCTCGGCGATGAAGAGCCTGGCCAGCCAGCCGGGCGTGGCCAGCATGGAGCCGGCGCGGATCCAGGATCTGTTCTTCAAGCGGCTGTACATCAACTACTCGGACAACGTGAAGCCGGGCAACGTCAAGTTCGATCGCCGCGACAATGGCTGGACCCTCAAGGTCAACTACGAAGTGCGTCGCCCGTTGATCGGCAACCTCGATGTGGTTGGCAAATTCGATTCTTCCCAGGACCTGACCCGAAGCGGTGCCCAGTAAATTCATCCAACGTGGCGACCTGATCGGCCATGCCTTCCGCGACCCGGCGCTGCTCAAGCAGGCGCTGACCCATCGCAGTGCCGGCGTGCCGCATAACGAGCGCCTGGAATTCCTCGGCGACAGCATCGTCAACATGATGGTCGCCGAGGCGCTGTACCAGCGCTGGCCCAAGGCCGACGAGGGCGCACTGACCCGCGCCCGCGCCGAGCTGGTGCGTGAAGGGGCGCTGGCAGTGATCGCCCGTACCCTGCAGCTGGGCGAACGGCTGATCCTGGGCGCGGGCGAGATGAAGTCGGGCGGGCACCGCCGCGACTCGATCCTGGCCGATGCACTGGAGGCGGTGGTGGCCGCGATCTACCTGGACGCCGGTTTTGACGCGTGCCGGGAGACCGTGCTGCCCTGGTTCACGGCCTCGATGGAGGCGCTGCCGGCCACCGGCCGCCCCGAGAAGGACCCCAAGACCCGCCTGCAGGAATGGCTGCAGGCCCGGCAGAAGGCGTTGCCCCAGTACGAACTGGTGTCAGAATCCGGTGACGACCACGCCAAACATTTCCGGGTACGCTGCAACGTGGCCGACCCGGCCGCCAGCACCGAGGGCGAAGGCGCCTCGCGGCGGCTTGCCGAACAACAGGCGGCTGCAGCCGTCCTAGAACAACTGGATTCCAAGTGAGCGAACAAACTTCCCATCATTGCGGCAGCGTGGCCGTCATCGGCCGCCCGAACGTCGGCAAGTCGACCCTGACCAATGCCCTGGTCGGGGCCAAGGTCAGCATCGTCTCCAACCGGCCGCAGACCACCCGCCACCGCCTGCTCGGCATCGCCACCTATCCGGAAGGCCAGCTGGTGCTGGTCGATACCCCGGGCCTGCACAAGGTGCAGAAGCGGGCGATGAACCGGGTGATGAACCGCGCCGCGCGCGGCTCGCTGGAAGGCGTGGATGCAGGCCTGCTGGTGATCGAGGCCGGGCGCTGGGATGACGAAGACAGCCTGGCCTTCAACGTGCTGCGCGATGCCGGCATCCCGGTGGTGCTGGTGGTCAACAAGATCGATCGCCTGAAGGACAAGGGCGCGCTGCTGCCGTTCCTGCAGGAGGTGACCGCCGGCCGTGATTTCGCCGCCGTGCATCCGATCTCGGCGCAGAAGCGCAACGGCCTGGACGCCCTGGTGCGTGACGTGCTGGAGCTGCTGCCGGAAGCCCCGCCGATGTTCGGCGAGGACGAGATCACCGACCGCAGCCAACGTTTCCTTGCCGGTGAACTGGTACGTGAGCAGCTGATGCGCCAGCTTGGCGAGGAGCTGCCCTATGCCACCACCGTGGAGATCGAGCGCTTCACCGAGGATGGCAATCTTCTGCGCATCGGCGCGGTGATCTGGGTCGAGCGGGAAGGCCAGAAGGCCATCGTGATCGGCAAGGGGGGCGCGCGCCTGAAGGAGATCGGGGCCAAGTCGCGCCTGCAGATGGAGCGTCTGTTCGGTGCCAAGGTGTTCCTGGAAACCTGGGTGCGCGTACGTGAAGGCTGGTCCGACGACGAGGCCGCGCTGAAGGCCTTCGGTTACGAGTAAGCCACGGCGATCGCTTCGGTGATCATCGAGGACGACACGGGGTTCGTGCTGCATGCACGGGCCTATCGCGAAACCAGCCTGCTGGTGGAGGTGCTGAGCGCGGAGCATGGCCGGATCGGCCTGCTTGCGCGCGGCGTGTCCACGGCCAAGGGCCAGGTGTTGCGCGCGGCCCTGCAGCCGCTGCAGTGGATCCGCTTCAGCGCACAGCAGCGCGGCGAACTGGCGCAGCTGCGTGCCGCCGAAGCGCTGGACGCGGCGCCGCGGCTGGTCGGCCAGGCCATGCTGGCCGGCTTCTACCTGAGTGAACTGACGCTGCGGCTGGCGCCACGCCAGGATCCGTTGCCGGAGGTGTACCTGGCGTACGGCGAGGCACGCGCGCGGCTGGCAGTGGGCGCCGGACTGGCCTGGACGCTGCGCCGCTTCGAGCGCGAGCTGCTTGCCGCACTGGGGCTCGGTTTCGATCTGGAAAGCGCCAGCGATGGTCAGCCGATCGATCCGGCAGCGCGTTATGCGCTGGATCCGCAGGAAGGGCCGCAACGGCTGCTCAGCGAGCGCGGTGGAGAGCGCAGTGCGGCGGCCACCGGTTCGGCGCTGTTGGCGCTGGCGGCCGACGAGGAGCCGGGGCCTGCCGATCTGGCGAGCCTGCGGCTGCCCATGCGGCGGGTGCTGGCGCACCACCTGGGGCCACGGGGGCTGAAGTCCTGGGAGCTGCTGGAGCAGTTGGCCCCCCGGCGGTAGGCGGGCGGGGGGGCAGATCCGTCTTCCGCAGGGAAAGGGATCTGACCCCGGATTGATTTCGATATCCGACGGGGCAGGGCGCACCCGTGCCGGGCAACCCTCAGTGCAGCAGTGCCGCTACCGCGGCGCGGAAGCCCGCTTGTGCCAGGTCCGACTCCGGCATGTGGTGCAGCTGGCGCACCGCGCGGCCCAGCCGTGCGGCACCGACGAAGCCGCAGCTTGCCTGCAGCCGGTGCAGCTGGCTGCGCAGCTGGCGTTCATCATGCTGGTCCACGGCCTGCTCGACCGCATCGCGGACGCCCGGCAGTTCCGCAAGGAACAGCTCGCGCAGGGCGATCAGGTGGTTGCGCTGGCCATTGAGAGCGGCCAGAGCGGCGGTCTCGTCCCAGTCCTGCCCGTTCAGCTCGATCGCAGCGGGGGCCGGAGCGACGGCGATGCCGGCCGGCGAGTTGACCAGGGCGCGGCGGACCGCCTTCAGCAACTGGTCGCGGCCGAGCGGTTTGACCAGGGTGTCGCTGAAACCGGCCTCACGCAGGCGCGCATGGATGGACGTGTCGCCGTCGGCGGTATGCGCCAGGGCAGGCGTGTCCGGATGCGAACGGCGCAGTTCGCGCAGCAGCTGCGCGCCATTGCCGTCGGGCAGGTTGACGTCGATCAGCCACAGGTCGTGAGCCCCGGGCTCGGCGCTTGCCAGGGCACTGGCAAGGGAGTCCGCGGTATCGACGTCCGCCGGCAGGGTTTCCAACGCCGCCTTGAAAAACCCGCGGCTGATGATGTCGTCCTCGACAAGCAGGAAGCGGGGCCGACCGGCCCTCGGGGTCATCTGCATCAGGGGCTGCCTCCATGTCAGCTGGTTGACATCATCAAGCACGGCGGCGGCTGGCGCAAGCGGCGGCAGGCCCCGCCGGTCAGGATCTGCGACAATACGCGCCCATTTTCGCCCGCAGCCTGTTGCCACGTGGCCCGATCCCGCTCCCGCATCGACCGTACCCCGTTCCAGACCGAGATCCTCGACCTCAGCCATGATGGTCGCGGCGTCGCCCGCCGTGAAGGCGAAGGTGGCAAGGTCACCTTCATCAGCGGCGCTCTGCCGGGCGAAGTGGTCATGGCTGAACAGACCGCCCGCAGCCGCCATTTCGACGAAGCACGCACCGTGGAAGTGCTGCAGGCCTCGCCACAGCGGGTGACGCCGAAGTGCCCGCATTTCGGCACCTGCGCCGGCTGCGTGCTGCAGCACCTGGATGAAGACCAGCAGATCGTTGCCAAGCAGCGCGTGCTGATGGACAACCTGGAACGCATCGGTCACGTGAAGCCGGGCCGCGTGCTGCCACCGCTGGTCGGCGACAGCTGGGGTTACCGCCGCAAGGGGCGCTTCTCGGTGCGCCGCGTCGAGAAGAAGGACAAGACCCTGGTCGGCTTCCGTGAACAGGACCCGCGCTTCGTCGCCGATCTCAGCCAGTGCCTGACCGTGATCCCCGAAGTGGGCACCAGGGTGCAGGCGCTGTCGACCTTCATCGAGTCGCTCGACGGCAAGCGCGACATCCCGCAGATCGAGTTCATCGGCGGTGACCAGGCCATCGCGCTGACCGTGCGTCATCTGCAGCCGCTCAGTGATGCCGACCGCGCCGCATGGGCCAGCTTCGGCCAGCAGCACGGATTCGCCATCTACCTGCAACCCGGTGGCGTGGACACCGTCCATCCGCTGGACGGGCAGGGCGTGCCGCTGTCGTTCCGGCTGGCGCCGTGGGATGTCGAACTGGCATTCCGGCCACTGGATTTCATCCAGGTCAATGCCAAGCTCAACGAGAAGATGATCGCTCACACCCTGGATCTGCTGGAGCCGGGTGAGGACGAGCGCGTGCTGGACCTGTTCTGCGGGCTGGGCAACTTCACCCTGCCGCTGGCGCGCCGCGTGCGCGAGGTGGTGGGCGTGGAAGGCGACGCGGGCCTCGTTGCCCGCGCACGTGAGAACGCCGAGCGCAACGGGCTGGGCAACGCCCAGTTCTACAGCGCCGACCTGACCCAGGACCAGCGCGCCACGCCGTGGATGCGCCAGGGCTTCGACAAGCTGTTGCTGGACCCGCCGCGCTCGGGCGCGATCGAGGTGCTGCAGCAGCTGCCGTTGAAGCAGTTCAAGCGCATCGTGTACGTCAGCTGCCATCCGGGATCGCTGGCCCGGGACGCGGGTTATCTGGTGAACGAGCAGGGCTTCACCCTGGTCAGTGCCGGCGCCATGGACATGTTCCCGCACACCGCGCACGTGGAAAGCATCGCGGTGTTCGAAAAGCGCTGACCCGCTGTCATGCCCATCGCGCATAATGGCGCGATGGGCATCGAGATCGAACGCAAATTCCTCGTCAGCAGCGACGGCTGGCGTGCGGCCGCACACCGGGTGATTCCGATGGCGCAGGGCTACATCAACGATCTGGGCGCGCTCGACAGCGGTCGCCAGAACGCGTCCGTGCGGGTGCGCATCGAAGGTGAGCACGCCGCGCTGAACCTGAAGTCGCGCACGATCGGCCATACCCGCCAGGAGTTTGATTACCCGATTCCGGTGGAGGATGCGCGCGCGCTGCTGGCGCTGTGCGTGGGGGGCCTGATCGACAAGCGTCGCCACCTGGTCGAGCATGCCGGCCTGACCTGGGAAGTGGATGAGTTCCTGGGTGACAACGCCGGCCTGGTGGTGGCCGAAGTCGAGCTGGAAAGCGCAGGGCAGGCCATCGTCCTGCCGGACTGGGCCGGCGCGGAGGTCACCGACGACCCGCGCTACTACAACGTCGCACTGGCCAGTCATCCCTATTCACGCTGGTGAAAGGCGTTCCCCCTTTTTTCGGGGCGCCCGGACCCCATGTCGGTGGGATGAGAATCGACATCTACTCCGACGTGGTCTGTCCCTGGTGCTGGATCGGCAAGCACCGTTTCCAGCAGGGGGTGCAGTTGCTGGGGGCCGATGCCCCAGTACTCGACATCCACTGGCAGCCGTTCCAGCTGGACCCGGATGCGGGCACCACGCCGGTGCCGCTGCGCGAGGCGTATGCGCGCAAGTTCGGCGGTGTCGAGCGCACAGAGCAGATTCTCGGCCAGACCCAGGCCACCGCCCGTGGCGAAGGCCTGCCCATGGACTTCAGCCAGGGCCAGGTGCGGGTGACCACCCTGCCAGCGCACCGGCTGCTGTGGCTGGCCGGCCAGCACGGTGTGCAGGACGCGGTCGGAGAGGCGCTGTTCCGCGCCCATTTCGAGCACGGCCAGAATCTGGCGGACACAGAGGTGCTGACCCGGGCCGGTGTGGCAGGCGGACTGGATGCGGCAGAGATCGCCCAGATGCTGGCCTCCTCACGCGGCCTGGCCGAGGTCGAAGCGGGACTGGACCAGGCCCGTGCGCTGGGTATTTCCTCGGTGCCGACCTTCGTCATCGAGGGCCGCTGGGCGATCTCCGGCGCCCAGCCTCCGGAAGCCTTCGCCCAGGCGCTGCGGCAGATCGCGGCGGAGCAGGGCACGGCAACCGGACGCAGCGGCGACGACGCCTGTGGTGCGGACGGCTGCAGGGTCTGATCCTTCGAGGGGGGCGCGCGATGGACGCCCCCACCTGCGTCCAACGGCCGGTTCTGCGACAATGCGGCACTGCGCCATGCGGGCGCCCGTTGTGGAGAACGACCATGCTGCTGATCGGCGTTGCCGGCACTGAACTGACCCCCCAGGAACGCGACTGGCTGCAGCACGATGCCGTTGCCGGGGTGGTGCTGTTCACGCGCAACTTCGCCTCCCGCCAGCAGGTGAGCGAGCTCAGCGCCGCGATCCGCGAGGCTGCGCCGCGCCCGCAGCTGATCTGCGTCGACCAGGAAGGCGGTCGCGTGCAGCGTTTCCGCAAGGGCTACAGCGATCTGCCGCCGCTGCAGGAGATCGGTGCCGGCTATGCGAAGGATCCCGGCGCCGCGTTGGCGCTGGCCGAGCAGCACGCCTGGCTGATGGCCAGCGAAGTGCGCGCCAGTGGCGTGGACCTGAGCTTTGCCCCGGTGGTCGACCTGGGCCGTGGCAACCTTGCGATCGGCAACCGCGCTTTCAGTGAAGACCCGCAGGTCGTGGCTGCGTTCACCGAGGCCTACGTACGCGGCATGCACGCGGCCGGCATGGCGGCCACCCTCAAGCATTTTCCCGGCCATGGCACCGTGCTAGAAGACACCCATGTCGATACCGCGGTCGATCCGCGGACGCTGGACGAACTGCGCGCGCAGGACCTGGTGCCGTTCCGGGCCGGTGTTGCCGCCGGTGCCGACGCCGTGATGATGGCGCACGTGATCTACCCGCAGGTGGCGCCGGAACCGGCCGGCTATTCGCCGCGCTGGATCCAGGAGGTGCTGCGTGGCGAGCTGGGCTTCCGCGGCGTGGTGTTCTCCGACGACATCGGCATGGCCGCTTCGCACCATGCCGGTGGCGTTGCGGCACGCGTGCACGCGCACCTGGATGCGGGCTGCGACGTCGTGCTGGTCTGCCATCCGGAGTTGGTCGATGAAGCCCTGCACGCGGTGCAGGGACGCTCCCTCAATACCGCTGCGCTGCTTGGCCTGCTCGGCCGCGGCGCGCTTGGCTGGGATGGCCTGCTGGCCGATGCCCGCCATGGCGACACTCAATCCCGTCTGCTTGAAACCCTTGGAAGAACCGTCTGATGCCGAACCTCACCATTTCCCAGGCCCTGGCCCAGGCCGACCTGCTGGTTGACCGCCCCACCATCGACAAGGCCATCGCCGGTATCGCCGACGCCATCGCGCGCGATTACAAGGGCGAGGTGCCACTGTTCCTGTCGATCATGCACGGTGCGCTGCCGTTCGCCGGCCAGCTGGCGCTGGAGCTGGGTGCGCGCGGCCAGGACGTGCAGTTCGATTACCTGCACGCCACCCGCTATCGCGGTGAAACCACCGGCGGCGACCTGGTGTGGAAGCACAAGCCGGCCACCGCGCTGTTCGGCCGCCGTGTGCTGCTGGTCGATGACATCCTCGATGAGGGCTACACCCTGCAGGGCGTGCGCACCTGGTGCCTGGAACAGGGCGCGACCGACGTGCGCATCGCGGCGATGACGGTGAAGAAGCACGATCGCGGGCTGCCGGATGTGACGGCTGACTACGCCGGTATCGAACTGCCCGACCGCTACGTGTTCGGTTTCGGCATGGACGTCAACGAGACCCTGCGCTGCGTGCCGGCCATCTACGCGATGAAGGAATAACAGGCACGGCCGTCCGCGGCCGTCCTTTGCCGCCGCCGGCATCCTCGGGTGCCGGCGTTCGTCTTTCTCTGGAGTGCTTTCGATGCAACAGATCGCCCTGGCCGTGATCGGCGGTACCGGTGTCTACAACCTGGCCAAGCTCGACGATGTGCAGACCCACGAGGTCGAGACCCGCTTCGGCCGTCCCTCCGGTCCGGTGCGCGTGGGCACGCTGCTGGGCAACCGCGTGGCCTTCCTTGCGCGCCATGGCGAGGGCCACTCGCTGCCGCCGCACAAGATCAACTACCGCGCCAATCTGGCTGCGCTGCAGCAGATCGGCGCCCAGCGCGTGCTGGCGCTGAACACCGTCGGGGGCATCACCGAGCAGGTCGGGCCGCGCGTGCTGGCCTGCCCGGACCAGATCATCGACTACACCTGGGGCCGGATCAGCACGATCTGTGAAGAAGAGGGTGCCGAAGTGCTGCATGTGGACTTCGGCCACCCGTACACGCCGATGCTGCGGAGCAAGATTCTGGCCGCAGCCAAAGTGACGGGTGTCACGGTCCATGACGGTGGCTGCTACGGTGCGACGCAGGGGCCGAGGCTGGAAACCATCGCGGAAATCGCCCGCATGCGGCGCGATGGCTGCGATCTGGTGGGCATGACCGGAATGCCCGAAGCCGCGCTGGCGCGGGAGTTGGGACTGGATTACGCGTGCCTGGCGATCGTGGCGAACTGGGCCGCGGGCTGTGGTGATGGCGAGGAGATCACGATGGCCGAAGTGCTGGCCAATGTGCAGGCGGCGAGCAATGGACTTCCGGAACTGATCGGCGAATTGGCACGGGGGTGATTGTCTTCGCCGAGCAAGCTTTGCATACTCAGCCGGTACGCGGGTTCAGCGTACACCACCCATTCATTGCATAAGGTCTCGCATCACCATGCCGAACGGTACCGTCAAGTGGTTCAACGACGCCAAGGGATTTGGCTTCATCTCGCCGGAGGATGGCAGCGCCGACGTGTTCGCGCACTTCTCCGCCATCAACTCCAAGGGCTTCCGCAGCCTGCAGGAAGGCCAGCGTGTCACCTATGACGTGACCCAGGGCCCGAAGGGTGCCCAGGCTTCGAACATCACGCCGGCCGAGTGATCCACTCGACAGTGCGTTGAGAACCCCGCTCCGGCGGGGTTTTTTTTTGCGCCCATCGCATGGGACCGAACCCAAGCCGCGCGCGGGCGGGCCGCCCTGCCGGCGAATGTCCCCCGGCGCCGGCCTTCGACCGTCGCCTCCTCCTTTACTT
>NZ_JBDJOB010000040.1:0-17031 GCF_039674705.1 Stenotrophomonas sp. TWI169
GCGGGGCCCCGGTGCGGGCCCCCCCCCCCCCCCGTTGTGGGCCTCCCGGGGCCCCCCCCCCCCCCCCCCCCCCCCCGGCCCAAACACTGACTCGCATCCTGACCCGCATCCAGCAACCCAGCCACGAGGGGCTGCGCCGTTGGCTGGAACACCCTGTTACCCGCATGGGGCATGTGCCCGTCACGGCCGCATGCCATGCTGGCACCCTTGATCCCTGCCAGCGAGACGCCCGCATGACCACCATCATCGCCCCGCGCGTACACGACATCGGCGGCCTGGAAGTCCGCCGCGCCGTCCCCACCCTGCAGGCCCGCAGCATCGGTTCGTTCGTATTCGTCGACCAGATGGGCCCGGCCGTCCTTACCGCAGGTACCGGCATCGACGTGCGTCCCCATCCGCATATCGGCCTGGCCACCGTCACCTTCCTCTGGTCCGGCGCCATCGGCCACCGCGACACGCTCGGCTCGGACCAGGTGATCCGTCCCGGCGACGTCAACTGGATGACCGCCGGCCGCGGCATCGCGCACTCCGAACGCACGCCCCCGCCGGAGCGCGGTCACGACCATCCGATCCACGGGATGCAGACCTGGGTGGCATTGCCGAAGTCGCACGAGGAAGTGGAGCCGGCGTTCTATCACCACGCCGCCGCGACCCTCCCGGAGCAGCGCCGCAACGGTGCCTGGCTGCGCGTGATCGCAGGCCGCGCCTATGGCGAGGAGTCGCCGGTGAAGGTCTTCGCCGACACGCTCAATGTAGCCATCGACCTCGATCCCGACGCGGAGATCGACATCGATGACGGCCACCGCGAGCGGGCGCTGTACATCCTCGAAGGCCAGGCGCAGCTGGATGGCGTGGACATCCCGGCGCAGCACCTGGTGATTCCCGAGGCCGGCGCGCGCGGCCGGCTGCGCGCGAAGACCCCGCTCAAGGCCATGCTGTTCGGCGGCGAACCGCTGGATGGCCCGCGTCACCTGTGGTGGAACTTCGTTTCCAGCTCCAAGGAGCGCATCGAACAGGCGAAACAGGACTGGGAAGCCGGCCGGTTCGGCAGCATTCCTGGCGACGACAAGGAGTTCATCCCGCTGCCGCAGTACTGAGCATCGCGCGCTGCACACACCCTGAGGTGTATCCCTGCACCGGCCTTTGACGCTATCGTCACTCGCCGGTCACTGAAATGTGACCTGTTTCACATTTTAGTTCATCAAAGGAGTGCAGTTCATGAGCATGGGTAAACGCTTGGCCGCCGAGTTCCTCGGCACTTTCTGGCTGGTTCTGGGTGGCTGTGGCAGTGCGGTACTGGCTGCCAAGTTCGGCGGCGACGGCAATCCGCTGGGCATCGGCTTCCTGGGCGTGGCACTCGCGTTCGGCTTGACCGTGGTCACCGGCGCCTACGCGTTCGGTCACGTGTCCGGCGCGCACTTCAATCCGGCAGTCAGCGTGGGCCTGTGGGCCGGCGGCCGCTTCCCGGCCCGCGACCTGGTGCCGTACATCATCGCCCAGGTCGCGGGCGGCCTGCTGGCCGGCTTCATCCTGCTGCAGATCGCTTCGGGCGCCAGCGGCTTCGCCATCGACGGCAGCCAGGCCGGGGCCTTCGCCAGCAATGGCTACGGCGCGCTGTCGCCCGGCGGGTACAGCGTGGCGGCCGCCTTCCTGTGCGAAGTGGTGCTGACTGCGGTATTTCTGGTCGTGATCATGGGCGCCACCCATGGCAAGGCACCGGCAGGGTTCGCCCCGCTGGCGATCGGTCTGGCATTGACCCTGATCCATCTGATCAGCATCCCGGTCACCAACACATCGGTGAACCCGGCTCGGTCCACCGCCGTGGCGTTCTTCGCCGGCAGCGGCGCGGTCGGCCAGCTCTGGCTGTTCTGGGTCGCCCCGCTGCTGGGCGGCATGATCGGCGGCATCATCTACAAGTGGGTCGGTAACGACCGTTGAGCGCTGCCCGGACCATTGCGGCCGACAATCGGCCGCAATGGTTACGGTTGTAACCGCAATTTGTGCGGGCACTCACGTTCCGTTAAGGTCTGTTTGACCGCCCGTGCACATGCCGGGCGGGGATGGCATCCGGGGATGGGATGCCACGGCCGCCAGCAGCATGGCGGCGTCACACGACACGCCACCTTGGGGGATGCATGAAGTTCGCGCCTGTTGTCCTGTCGAGCCTGTTGTTTGCTGCGGCCCAGGCCGCCGCGCAGGCACCCGCCGAATGTCCTTCGCTGCCGGCGAGCAGCGGCCTGAAATGGCAGCAGCAGGTGCAGTCGGACTTCCTGCTCTGCCGCGCCAGCACCGAGGATGGACGGGAAGTACTGAGCCTGATGCTGAGCGCACGCGATCCGGCGATTCCGCTCAGCCGCTCGCTGCGCCAGGAAAAAGGCAGTTTCGCCGGCGAGTCACTGTACTGGTACCAGCCCGATCTGGGTGGACAGCAGCCGCCGGGATACGCCGAACGACGCATCAGCGTGATCAAGCTGGACAAGGGCCGCTATGCGCAGATTGCCCTGTACCCGGGCAGCACGCAGGAACTGGGGTCGCTGCAGCAGCTGGCGCAGGGCATGAGCCTGACGCCTTCAGCCGTGGCCGCCGGACGTTGACGGTGATGGGGATGACTGCCTGGCAGCATCCCCGCCGGATCCGACGCGTTGGCAGCAACGCCGGGCATGGCCTGATGGATGTGCGTTGCGCGTGTTGTGCCGGAGATCCGCCGGGCATGGCCCGGCGCTACCGACCTCTTCCGCCGGGCATGGCCCGGCGCTACCGGCTTCCTCCTGGGGGGCGGCGTCGGCCCTCAGAACCTGCCTTCCTGGAAATCGACGAAGGCCTGCATCAGTTCCTGGCGCGTGTTCATCACGAACGGGCCATGCCGCATCACCGGCTCCCGCAGTGGCCGGCCGGCCACCAGAATCAGCCGCCCCCCTTCGCTGCCAGCCGAAACGTGCAGCTGTTCACCGCCACCGAGCACCGCCAGTTCCTGGCGCGCCACATCCCGTGCGGCATCCTGCTCGCCGACCGTGATCGCGCCCTCGAAGACATAGGCAAACGCGTTGTGGCCTTCCGGAAGCGTGTAGGTCCAGGCACGATCGGCCTCGAGGCGGACGTCCAGATACAACGGATCGGTGGCCGGCTGCACGATCGGGCCGGTGGTGCCATCGACAGTACCGGCGATCACCTTCACCTCCACACCCGGCTCCGGCTGCACCACCGGGATGCGTTCCGGCGCGAACTCCTGGTACTTCGGGTCCGTCATCTTCTCGCGCGCGGGCAGGTTCACCCACAGCTGGAAACCGCGCATCTGCCCGCTTTCCTGTTCCGGCATCTCCGAATGCACCAGGCCCCGGCCTGCAGTCATCCACTGCACGCTGCCCGGGGTCAGCAGGCCCTCGTTGCCGTGGTTGTCGCGGTGGCGCATGCGTCCGTCCAGCATGTAGGTGACCGTCTCGAAACCGCGGTGCGGATGCTCCGGGAAACCGGCGATGTAGTCTTCGGCGCGGTCCGTACCGAATTCATCCAGCAGCAGGAACGGATCCAGATCCGGCAGCGTCGGGCCGCCGATGACACGGGTCAGGCGCACGCCGGCGCCGTCGGACGTGGGCATGCCACGGATGGTGCGCAGGACGCGGACCGGTTCGGGAAGGCTCATGGCGACTCCTGTTGGATGGATGCCACTGAAGATGGACGCCGCGGCGCCGTCCGCCAATGGATGACGCCGCAACCGATTGTTCCATCCCTGGTGTTCGCCGGGCGTCATGCCGGCGGTTCCGCGACACGGATGTCTGCCCGCAGCCCATGCCGCACACGCGGTCACCACCTTCGTACGACCAAAGTACTACCGCCGATGGGCCCCGCACGCATTGACCCTGTAAAGGGCACGCGGGACTCTTTGAATGTCTTTCCGGGAGAGAGCACCTCATGAAAGGGTTTGCCAAACTGGGTTGGGCGGCACTCGCCCTGCTCGGCGCGTTCTGTCTGGGCACCGTGGCCTTGCGCCGCGGCGAACATATCAACGCGCTGTGGATCGTCGTCGCCGCTGTTTCGATCTACCTGATCGCCTATCGCTTCTACAGCCTGTTCATCGCCAACAAGGTGATGCAGGTGGATCCGACCCGGGCTACGCCGGCGGTGATCAACAACGATGGCCTGGACTACGTGCCGACCAACAAGCACGTGCTGTTCGGCCACCACTTCGCGGCCATCGCCGGCGCCGGTCCACTGGTGGGCCCGGTGCTCGCGGCGCAGATGGGCTACCTGCCCGGACTGCTGTGGCTGGTGGTGGGCGTGGTGCTGGCCGGTGCGGTACAGGACTTCATGGTCCTGTTCCTGTCCAGCCGGCGCAACGGCCGCTCACTGGGCGATCTGGTCCGCGAGGAAATGGGACAGGTGCCCGGCACCATCGCGCTGTTCGGCGCGTTCCTGATCATGATCATCATCCTGGCGGTGCTGGCGATGGTGGTGGTCAAGGCGCTGGCGGAAAGCCCCTGGGGCATGTTCACGGTGATAGCCACGATGCCCATCGCGATCCTGATGGGCATCTACATGCGCTACATCCGGCCAGGCAAGATCGGCGAGATCTCGGTGGTGGGCCTGGTGCTGCTGCTGGCCGCGATCTGGTACGGCGGCAAGGTTGCTGCAGATCCGGTGTGGGGCCCGGCCTTCACCTTCACCGGCACGCAGATCACCTGGATGCTGATCGGCTACGGCTTCGTCGCTTCGGTGCTGCCCGTGTGGCTGTTGCTGGCACCGCGCGACTACCTGTCGACCTTCCTCAAGATCGGCACCATCGTCGCTCTGGCCATCGGCATCCTGATCGTGATGCCCGAGCTGAAAATGCCCGCACTGACCCAGTTCGCCGCCAGTGGCGATGGCCCGGTGTGGAAGGGCGGCATGTTCCCGTTCCTGTTCATCACCATTGCCTGCGGCGCGGTATCCGGTTTCCACGCGCTGATTTCCTCGGGCACCACGCCGAAGCTGCTGGCCAATGAATCGCACATGCGCTACATCGGCTATGGCGGCATGCTGATGGAATCGTTCGTGGCGGTGATGGCGCTGGTGGCTGCGTCGATCATCGATCCGGGCATCTACTTCGCGATGAACAGCCCGGCGGCGGTGATCGGTGCCGATGCGGCGTCTGCCGCGCACTACATCACCAACACCTGGGGCTTCACCATCACGCCGGAACAGCTGACCGCCACGGCCGCCGCGATCGGCGAGCCGACGATCCTGCACCGCGCCGGTGGTGCTCCGACGCTGGCGGTGGGCATCGCAATGATCCTGCATGAAGCCATTCCCAGCGGCAGCGACGCGATGATGGCGTTCTGGTACCACTTCGCCATCCTGTTCGAAGCGTTGTTCATCCTGACCGCCGTGGATGCGGGCACCCGCGCAGGCCGCTTCATGCTGCAGGATCTGCTGGGCAACTTCATTCCGGCGCTGAAGAAGACCGAGTCGTGGACGGCCAACATCATCGGCACGGCCGGCTGCGTGGCGCTGTGGGGCTACTTGCTCTACACCGGCGTGGTCGATCCGTTCGGCGGCATCCAGACCCTGTGGCCGCTGTTCGGCATCTCCAACCAGATGCTGGCCGGTATCGCGCTGATGCTGGGGACGGTGGTGCTGTTCAAGATGAAGCGTGACCGCTATGCCTGGGTGACCGCAGTACCGGCCACCTGGCTGCTGATCTGCACCACCTATGCCGGCTTCATCAAGATCTTCGACAGCAACCCGGCACAGGGCTTCCTGGCGCAGGCGCACAAGTTCCAGGCCGCCATCGCCAGCGATACGATCACCGCACCGGCCAAGTCGGTGGCGCAGATGCAGCAGATCGTGGTCAATGCCTACGTCAACACCGGCCTGACCGCGCTGTTCCTGCTGGTGGTGGGTGCGGTGCTGACCTATTCGATCCGCACGATCCTGGCCGCACGCCGCAATCCGCAGCGCAGCGACCGCGAGACCCCGTACGTGGCGCTGAAGCCACATGAAATGGTGGATCTGTAATGAGCACGCAACTGGTTCCCGTTGGCCAGTACCAGGCGCACCGCCGCGTGTGGCGACGCCTGGTGCAGACGGCACGCCTGTGCTGTGGCATCCCTGATTACGACAACTACGTCCGGCACATGCTGGAGAAGCATCCGGACCAGGAACCGATGGACTACAAGACGTTCTTCCGCGAACGTCAGGAAGCGCGGTACGGCGGACGCAACGGCGGACGCTGCTGCTGAAAGGCATGACGCGGGCGCCGGGCATGAAACCCGGCGCCCGTTGCAGGGAGACGCAGAGCGCGACCGGCGCTCAGCCGTTGGCCATCCACTTCAGGATCAGGCCGGTGACATAGGCCAGCCCGGTGCCGGTGGCATAGCCCACCGTGCCGAGCAGCACGCCGACCGGTGCCAGTGTCGGATGGAAGGCCGCAGCCACCACCGGCGCCGATGCCGCCGCACCGATGTTGCCCTGCGAACCAATGGCGAAGAAGAACAGCGGTGCACGGACCAGCTTGGCCACGGCCCACAGCACCAGCACATGGGTCGCCATCCAGATCGCGCCGAGCAGGAACAGCCACGGCCGATCCAGCAGCGACAGCAGGTTCATCTGCATGCCGATGCAGGCGATCAGGAAGTACAGGAACACCGTGCCCAGGCGCGAGGCACCCGCCGCTTCCAGACGACGTGCGCGGGTGAAACTCAGGCTCAGGCCCATCGCGGTGGACAGCAGGATCACCCAGACGAACTGGCTGTCCAGGCTGAACTGGCTGGCCCAGCTGACGTTGGCCTTGAACCAGCCCGACAGCGGCGCGGCGATCGCGTGCGCCAGGCCGACACCGCCCAGGGCAACGCCGACGATCACCATCAGGTCGGTCATGCTGGGAATACGCGCGTTCTGCGCTTCATAGGCGCTGATGCGCGCCTTCATCTCGTCGATGGCACGGGTGTCGGCACCGTTGCGCGTGTCGATCTGCTGCGCGCGGTTGGCCAGGAACAGCAGGATGGCCATCCACAGGCTGGCGCAGGCCACATCGACCACGGCGAACTGGCCGAACGTGGTCGCATCGGTACCAAACACTTCGCGCATCGCGACCATGTTGGCGCCGCCGCCGATCCAGCTGCCGGCCAGTGCGGCCATGCCGGCCCAGGTATCACCAGCCACCGTTTCCGGGTGGATCAGTTTCATCACCTGGAACGAGACGATGGCGCCGAGCATGATGCCGGCGGTACCGGCACAGAACACCAGCAGCAGCTTGGGGCCCAGCTTGGCGATGCCCTTGAGGTCGATCGACAGGGTCAGCAGCACCAGCGCCGCCGGCAGCAGCACATCGCGCGCCACCGGGTTGTACAGCGAGGTGTTGTGGCCATCGATCAGGCCGGTGGTGTTGTAGATGGCAGGAACGAAGTAACACAGCAGCAGGGCCGGCACCCAGGCGAAGATCTTCTTCAGCAGCGGGGTGGGACCACTGGCGGCCCAGAAGATCAGGGCCAGGGTGGCAGCAATCAGGCCCAGGCCAACGATATCGTTGCTGATCAGGGCAGTAGCGGGTTCGGTCGGCATGGGATCCTCTGTCGATCGAAAGAGCGGAAAAAAAAGCGCCGCATAAGGCGGCGCGGGTCGAGATTAACACCCTCTTCACGGCGGGTCATGCTGCAGTGCCGGCCTCGCCTTTCCCGAAACGGAGCGTGTCCATGCAACTGGGTGCCTTCTCGGTCAGCCTTTCGGTCAAGGACCTGGCCGCCTCCCGCGCGTTCTATGAGGCGCTGGGCTTCTCGGTCACCGGCGGCGATGCGACGCAGAACTGGCTGGTACTGCGCAACAACGGTGTCGTCATCGGCCTGTTCCAGGGCATGTTTGAAGGCAACCTGCTGACCTTCAACCCGGGCTGGGACCAGCACAAGCAGGAACTGCCGCGTTTCCAGGACGTCCGCGAACTGCAGGCAGCGCTGGATGCGCAGGGTATCGCGCTGCAGGTCCGGGCCGATCCCGACAGTGAAGGCCCCGCCTTCCTGCAACTGATGGATCCGGACGGCAACGTGATCCTGGTCGACCAGCATGTGCCGCGGCCGAAGGCCTGACCCCGCGACTGCGATCATCCGCCTGGGAGCGAAGCACCGAAATCCAGCGTGGCCTGCGTCCCGCGCGGCTCGCAGGGCTGCAGCTGCAGGGTCCAGCCAAGGTGCTCGCACAGGCGCGCGATCAGGTCCAGGCCGATCCCGCCACGATCGACACGCTCTCCCCGGGCCATGCGTGCGTGGATCGCAGCGATCTCCTCCGGGCTCATGCCATGCCCCGGGTCCTGCAAGGTCAGCACCGCCGAAGCGCTCAGGCGCAGTTCGATGTGCCCGCGGCCGCTGTTCTCGATCGCGTTGCGCAACAGGTTGCCGATCGCCGCCTGCACCACCGCCAGCGGGGCAACGATGTCCACCGGCGCGGCCTGGATACCGATGCTCAGGTCCTTGTCGCCCAGCAGATGGCGATGATGCTCGACGATGTCCGGCAGCAGCTGGTCCAGTGCGATGCGCTCGGCACGCGCCGCCAGCCGCGCCGGATCGCGCGCAAGCACCAGCAGCAGTTCGATCAGCTGCTCCACGCCCTGCGCGGTGCGCAGCACGCGCTGGATCTGCTGCCGGGCACGGTCTGGCAGGCCCGGCTGCTCCAGTGCCAGCTCGGCGGCGCCGGTCATCACCGCAATCGGGGTGCGCAGCTCATGGCTGGCAGTGCTGATGAACACCCGCTCGCGTTCAACGAACTGCTCGTTGCGTTCGAGGTAGTCATTCAACGCATCGGCGATGGTGTGCAGCTCGGAACTGCCACGCGGGTCGACATCGATGCGCTGGCCCTGCGCGCCCGGCCGCAACGCGCCGATGCGCTGCGCCAGCAGGCTGAGCGGACGCACCATGCGCTCCATGCCGAAGGACGCCATCAGCACGGTGACGAAGATCATGATCACCCCGGCCAGCATCACCCACCGCGTGGCGAACTGCTCAAGGTCGTGGAAGTCGGAGATGTCCAGCACCAGCGCAACGCGCCCCATCGAGTCCGTATCACGCACCATGACCGCCGTTTCGCGGTCCTTCACCATCACCCCGTCATGCAGGCCGGGATGCAGGGTGCGCAGGCTGTCAGGCAGATTCACCGCGTCGAAACGGTACAGGCTGAGCGTGTCCGAGTCCTGCCATCGATAGTGTGGCTCGTGCTCGACATGCTCGACGATGCTGTCCAGTTCGGAGTTGAGCAGCGCGCGCCAGGCGGCGTGTTCGGCGTGCTCGTGCACATAGTTGCCCACGCTGAACACCGCCAGCGAAAGCAGTGCCAGGTAGCCCAGCAGCCACCACAGCACGCGGCGGTACAGCGGGCCGGGTCTACGCACCTTCATCGTCATTCCTGCCGGCCTCGGCGGCGGTGGGCAGGGCCAACCGGTAGCCGACCCGCGGCAGCGTGTGGATCAGCTTGTCCACGAACGGTCCATCCACGCTGCGGCGCAGTTCGTAGACATGCGAGCGCAGCAGGTCGCCGTCCGGTGGCTCGTCGCCCCACAGGGCGAATTCGAGCTGCTGGCGGGTGACCGCGCCGGGGCTGGCGCGCATCAGCACTTCCAGCAGCTTGCGGCAGGCCGGATACAGATGCAGGACCTGTCCGGCGCGCTGCGCCTCCAGGGTCGCCAGGTCCAGCACCAGATCACCCACCTGCAGCCGCTTGCGGGGGTTGCGTCCCTGTGCCCGCAGCAGCAGGGCCTCCAGCCGCACTTCCAGCTCCGGCAACGCGAACGGCTTGGTCAGGTAGTCATCAGCGCCGGCACGGAAGCCGGCAATCTTGTCCGGCAGTTCGTCGCGTGCGGTCAGCATGATCACCGGCACCTCCGAGCCATGCTCGGCACGCAGGCGGCGCAGCACTTCCGGCCCCTCCATCCGGGGCAGCATCCAGTCCAGGATCACCGCGTCATAGGGATGGCTGCCCGCCAGATGCAGGCCGGTGATGCCATCGGGAGCCACATCCAGCACATGACCGCGCGACTCGAAGTAGTCGAACAGATTGGCCACCAGCTGCCGGTTGTCCTCGATCACCAACAGGCGCATGCATGAAAGTTCCACGGAAGTTCGTACCATGGTAGCGCCACGCATGTCGGAATGAGGTCGCCCCGGCGATACTCCGACGCTTTTCCCACCCCCGCCGCCTCAAAATGGCCGTTTTGCTCCCGGAGCCTGCCGTGCCCGTAGCCCTGCCCCGCCGTTGGCGCCTGCCCCTGCTCTGGCTGTTGATCATCGCGGCGCTGGCTGCCGGCATCGGCATGCGCCAACCGCAGCCACCGGACGAACCCCGCTTCGTACTGGCCGCCAGGACCATGGTGGAAAGCGGGGAATGGCTGCTGCCGCATCGTGGCAGCGAGCTGTATGCGGAGAAGCCGCCGGTGTTCATGTGGCTGCAGGCGGCGGCCTACGAAGTGGTAGGCAGCTGGCAGTGGTCGTTCCTGCTGCCTTCGCTGCTGGGGGCCCTGCTCAGTCTGTGGTTGGTGTCGGATCTGGCACGCCGACTGTGGTCGCCGCGCCACTCCCTCTATGCCATCGGTGCCCTGTTCTGCACCCTGCAGTTCGGCCTGATGGCCAAGCGTGCGCAGATCGATATGGTGCTGGTCGGGATGACCACGCTGGCCCTGTGGGGCCTGCTGCGGCATCTGTGCGAGCGACGCAATGTGCCGGCGCTGTGGCTGGCCGGCTTTGCCGCCGGCCTGGGCACGGTGACCAAAGGCGTAGGTTTCCTGCCGCTGCTGATGGTGCTGCCCTGGTTCGGCTGGTGGCTGTACCAGCATCGCCGCGGCCGTCGCATCGAGGGCCCGCACCCGGCGACCCTGCTGTGGCTGATCCCTGCATTCCTGCTCGGCGTGGCCGTCTGGCTGGCCCCGCTGGGCTGGGCCCTGCTGCACGAACCCAGTGCCTCGCTGCAGTCCTATGCGCATGAACTGCTGTTCAAGCAGACCGGCACCCGCTATGCCAACGCTTGGCACCACCGGCAGCCGGTCTGGTACTACCTGCAGGTGATCCTGACACTGTGGCTGCCGGGTGCCCTGTTGCTGCCGGTGCTGGCCCGCCCGTGGTGGCGGCGCCTGCGCCGTGGCGACCGCCGGCAGTGGCTGCTGCTGGGGTGGGCGCTGCTGGTGCTGGTGTTCTTCAGCGCCAGCCCCGGCAAGCGCGAGGTCTACCTGCTGCCGATGCTGCCTGCCGTGGCCCTTGCCGCCGCGCCCCTGCTGCCCGGCCTGCTGCGCAGGCTGTGCGTGCGCCGGTATCTGTTCGGTTACAGCCTGGTGCTGATGCTGGCAACCGCCGTGCTGGGCGTGATGCTGCTCACCGAAAGTCACTGGGCGCAGGCGCAGCTGCAGCGGCGGGCGATGCCCGACACCCTGCTGCCGGTGCTGGGCGACGGCCTGCTGACGTTCGCGATCGCCGTGGCTACCCTGGCTGTGTGGTTGCGCGTGCGGCGCGCCGCCACCCTGGTACTGCTCACCCACGGCCTGCTGTGGATGCTGTACGGCCTGGTGCTGATTCCGGCGCTCGACCCCTACGCCTCGTCGTCGGCGCTGATGCGCCGGGTCGGCGCGAGGATCGGCCCCGATGCCGAACTGGCACTGGTGGCCTGGCGCGAGCAGAACCTGCTGCAGGCCGACCGCGCCGTGCGCGAGTTCGGCTTCAAGCGGCCCTGGCCTGAACAGTGGCACGACGCCGGCCCCTGGCTGGCCGAAGCACCCGACCGGCGCTGGCTGCTGGTGCTCGACAAGGCGATGAGTCCCTGCGTGGATGCCGCCCAGGTGATCGACATCGGCGTCGCCAACCGCAACCGCTGGCAGCTGGTGCCCGGCACTGCCTGGGATGCCGGCTGCCACGCCGAGCGGGCCGGCGCCAACGAAGAAGAAGACTGAATCATCCCCCACGCGGGCCGGCGGTTAACCCGGCCCGAACGCAGGTCCGACCCTTCTCCGACATCAACCTGACGAGCATGGCGCCGGTTCATCGTCACGGTGTTTTCCTGCATGTCCGTCCGTCCTCCCGTCTCCGGGGTTGCTTCGGCCTACTCCACGCTGGCATCGCGGTTCGCCGTGACCCACCTGTGGCTTCCACTGCTCATCGTGCTGCCCCTGTTCGCCGTGTTCATGGAGGGGGGAGCCGATCAGTGGCTGGCTGACCACCTGTTCCGGTTGGAGGGCGGCCGCTGGGCACTGCAGGACGCGTGGTTCACCCGCTCGCTGGTGCACCGGGGCGGCAAGTGGTTCAGCACCGCCGCGGCGCTGGTGGTGATACTGCTGAGCTTTCACCACTGGCGCCGCGGACGTGATCGCACCCTGCGATGGGCGCTGCTTTATGTCGTAATTGCCCTGGCGCTGGGAACCGGCGGCGTGTCTCTGCTGAAGTCGCTGGTGCCGATGGACTGCCCGTGGGATCTGCTGCGCTACGGCGGCCACCAGCCTTATATCGGGCTTTTCAGCCATCGTCCGGCCGACATGCCGATGACCGCGTGCTTTCCCGCCGGCCATGCCAGTGCCGGCTATGCCTGGCTGAGCCTGTACTTTTTCGCCCTGCTGTGGCGTCCTGCCTGGCGCTGGACCGGCCTGGCACTGGGCTTGGGCAGCGGGCTGCTGTTCGGCATCAGCCAGCAGCTGCGGGGTGCACATTTTCTGTCGCATGACCTTGCCACAGCCCTGCTGTGCTGGCTGCTGTCACTGGGGCTGTACGTTCTGGTCCGCCATCACCTGGACCGCACCAACCGCCTGGAGGCGAACGCATGAATGCTTCGGTCCAACGCTCGTTCCGTGTGCCATCGCTGGCCGTCCTGCGCAGCTGGCGGCCACAGCTGTCCACCGAGGCGTTGATCGCGCTGACCAGCCTGTTCTTCGCCCTGGCCGGCAACGGCCTGTTCTGGCGCAGCGCGATGGCCAGCCACCCGGAGAGCCTGCGCTACGCGGTGTCGCTGCTGCTGTTGCTGCTCGGCACGCATGGCCTGCTGCTGGGCCTGCTGGTCTGGCGCTGGAACGCCAAGGTGGTGATCAGCGCGCTGCTGCTGGTAACGGCCTTCGCCGCCCACTACATGAGCCGTTACCACATCTATCTGGACGCGGACATGCTGCGCAACGTGCTGGCGACCGATCCGAAGGAAAGCCGCGAACTGATGACGGTCTCGCTGCTGTGGCCGGTACTGCTGCTGGCGGCACTGCCGATGGTGCTGGTGTGGCGGGTGCAGCTGCAGCGGCGCAGCTGGGGGCGCAGCCTGCTGTGGCGCCTGGGCTTCCTGGCGGTGGCTGCGGTGACCGCTGTTGGCGGTGCACTGATCTCGTTCCAGGACGTCTCCGCACTGATGCGCAACCAGCGTGAAGTGCGTTACCTCGCCACCCCGGCCAACGTGCTGCTGGGTCTTCCACGTGCACTGCGCGGCGACAACCCGGTACAGCGCGCGCCGAAACTGCCGATCGGCACCGACGCCAAGGCCACCCCACGCGCTGCGGCGAGCAAACCGCGGCTGCTGGTAATCGTGATGGGCGAGACCGTGCGTGCACAGAACTGGGGCCTCAACGGCGGCCGCAATACCACGCCGGAACTGGCCCAGGCACCGGTGATCAACTTCCCCGACATGCACTCCTGCGGCACCAGCACCGAAGTTTCGCTGCCCTGCCTGTTCTCGCCATGGGGACGCCACGACTACGACGAGAAGAAGATCCGCGCGCACCAGTCGCTGCTGCACGTACTGAACCGTGCCGGCATCGCACCGCTGTGGCGTGACAACCAGTCCGGCTGCAAAGGCGTGTGCGAGGGGCTGGACTTCCAGTCGCTGTCCGATGCGACCACCCCGGGCCTGTGCGCCGACGGCCGCTGCATGGACGAGATCCTGCTGCAGGACCTGGCCACCCAGGTGCGTGCCAGGCCCGGCGACCGCGTGGTCGTGCTGCACCAGCTGGGCAACCATGGCCCGGCGTACTTCGAGCGCTATCCGGCCGCCTTTGCCCGCTTCAAGCCAACCTGCGACACCCGTGACATCGGCCGTTGCTCACGCGAAGAGATCACCAACAGCTATGACAATGCCGTGCTGTACACCGATCATTTCCTGAGCAAGACCATCGGCACGCTGCAGGGCATGCAGGACTACGACACAGCGATGATCTACCTGTCCGACCATGGCGAATCGCTGGGTGAGAAGGGCCTGTACCTGCACGGCGTGCCCTATGCGATCGCCCCGGCCGAGCAGACCCGCGTACCGATGACGATGTGGTTCTCGCCGGGCTTCGCCAGCAGTCGCGGGCTGGACCTGCAATGCGTGCGCAAGCGTTCGGCAGCGTATACCGACCACGACAACCTGTTCCCGTCGGTGCTGGGCCTGATGCAGGTGAAGACGGCGCTGTACGAGCGCGATCGCGACGTGTTCGCCGGCTGCGAGAGTTGAGGGGGGTTCGGCAGGGCTTGCAGCCCTGCACCCGCAGAAGCCGAGGCAACGTCAAAAGCCGAAGCGCATTCCGTGGGATGGCGGGGCACTGTGGGTTCGCGGGGACGGCGCAAGTACGTCCATGTAGCCTTGGTCGCGCCATCCATGGCGCTCACACCCCGCAAACTCACAGTACCCTGCCTTCGACAGGTTCACTCCGCTGTTGGTAGGTGAAATTCCGGGGTCAGATCCGTTTTCCTGCGGAAAACGGATCTGACCCCAATTTGATTGTCGATACCTGACAGATGTGCCGACCAAGGTCGACACCCACCAACAGCCGCCGCGATCTGTCAGAGGTGGGGCGGTGTGGGATTGCAGGACCGTTGGCGCCATGGATGGCGCCATCGAGCCCCCATGGATGGGTTTACGGCGTGTCCTGCAAGCCCACACCGCCCCGCCATCCCACGGATAGCCCGCTGTTGCTGTTGCTTTGGCCTTTGCCCTTGCTGGAAGGCTTCTGCGGGTGCCGGGCGCGGCCCGGCCGACTTCCGCCACTTGCGGTGGCAGCGCCTGCCCACTAGCCTTCGGCCGTCGTTCACCACCCAAGGACCGCCCGTGAAACACCGTCATCTCCTGCTGGCCGCTGCTGTCGCCGCCGCCACGCTGGCCCTGGCTGCCTGCAAGAAGGAAGCGTCCCCCGGCGCCGAGACCGCCGGCAGCAGCGCACCGGCCGGCGAGACCGCCGACCAGTTCGTTGCCCGCATCAATGCCGAATACAAGGCTGCCTATCCGGAGATGACCTCGGCGCAGTGGCTGTCTTCCACCTACATCAACAGCGATTCGGAGCGCATCGCGGCCAAGGCCAACGAGCGTTCACTGACCCAGCTCAACAGCTGGATCGAGCAGGCCGCGAAGTTCGAGGGCCAGCCGATGAGCGCAGACAGCAAGCGTGCGATCCATCTGCTGAAGCTGATGTCCTCGATGCCGGCACCGCGCGACCCGGCCAAGCTGGCCGAGCTGACCCAGATCGCCACCCGCATGGAGGGCAGCTACGGTGCCGGCAAGTACTGCACCGATGCGAACGACCCGGCCTCCTGCCGCCAGCTGGGGGAACTGGAACAGGTGCTGGCACGCAGCCGCGACTACGACGCGCAGCTTGATGCCTGGCAGGGCTGGCACAGCACCACGCGGAACATGCGTGGCGACTACCAGAAGTTCGTCAGCCTGGTGAACGAAGGCGCCAAGGGCATGGGCTTCACCGACGCCGGGCAGATGTGGCGCAGCGGCTATGACATGCCGCCGGAGCAGATCGGCCCGGAAACCGACCGCCTGTGGGAGCAGGTCAAGCCGATGTACGAGCAGCTGCACTGCTACGCGCGCGGCAAGCTGGACAAGACCTACGGCAAGGACAAGGCCGAGGTGGGTAATGGCCTGATCGCCGCGCACTTGCTGGGCAACATGTGGCAGCAGGACTGGTCCAACCTGTGGGACCAGCTGGAGCCCTATCCCGGTGCCGGAAGCCTGGACATCACCGCCGCACTGGAAAAGCAGTACCAGACCAACCTGAGTGCTGCGCTGGCCAAGGCCGGCAAGGATGCCAGCGTCGCGGGCCAGTACAGGGCCCAGCGCGAGGCCGAACTGCGTACCGCGAAACAGATGACCGAGCGCGCACAGGATTTCTACGTGTCGCTGGGCATGCCCTCGCTGCCGCAGTCGTACTGGGACAAGACCCAGTTCATCAAGCCTGACGACCGTGACGTGGTCTGCCACGCCAGCGCCTGGGACATGAACATGGAAGGCGATGTGCGCACCAAGATGTGCATCAAGCCGAACGAAGAGAACTTCACCACCATCTATCACGAGCTGGGCCACATCTACTACGACCTGGCCTACAACCCGTTGCCGCCCCTGTTCCAGGGCGGCGCCAACGATGGCTTCCACGAAGCAATCGGCGACACGATCGTGCTGGCGATGACGCCCAAGTACCTGAATTCGATCGGTCTCGTTGATGCACCGCAGGAAAGCCGCGAGGCCGTGATCAACGCGCAGATGCGCATGGCGCTGTCGGGCGTTTCATTCCTGCCCTTCGGCCTGATGATCGACCGCTGGCGCTGGGGCGTGTTTGATGGATCGATCACCGCCGACAACTACAACAAGGCATGGTGGGACCTGAAGGCCAAATACCAGGGCGTTGCCCCGGCCAGCACCCGCGGCGAGGAGTTCTTCGATCCGGGCGCGAAGTACCACGTGCCGGGCAATACGCCGTACACCCGCTACTTCCTCGCCCGCATCCTGCAGTTCCAGTTCTACAAGGGCCTGTGCGATGCATCGGGTTACAAGGGCCCGCTGCACGAGTGCACGTTCTACGGCAACAAGGAAGCCGGCCAGAAGTACTGGGCGATGCTCAGCAAGGGCGCCAGCCAGCCGTGGCAGGCCACGCTGAAGGAGCTGACCGGCACCGACAAGCTGGATGCCGGCCCGATGATCGAGTACTTCCGCCCGGTCAATGAGTGGCTCAAGCAGCAGAACGAAGGCCAGATGTGCGGCTGGCAGGCCAGCGCGGCACCGGCGGCGAAATGAGAAAAGGGGCGGATCCCCCCTGAGCCGCCCCATGAGTTCAGGGGGCGCGGCGGGGCGCGCCCGCGGCCGCAG
>NZ_JBDJOB010000041.1:0-9924 GCF_039674705.1 Stenotrophomonas sp. TWI169
ACTGCCCAGTGCGGTGGCACCGTTGCCGATCGCGTTGGCCGCTTCGCCGGCCGCCAGCGCGTTGTCACCTTCCACGTAGGCGCCGGCATCGCTGTCGGCACTGCCACTGGCCTGGAAGTAGCGGCTGGTGCTCTCGGCCACCGACGCCACGGCGTCCAGCTGGTTCTTGTTGACCGCATCGGTGCCTTCGGTACCTGCCGCCACGTTGGTCACCTGGCGCTCGTTGCCGGCACTGCCCACGGCCACGCTGTTGGCGCGGTCGGCAACGGAACCCGCACCCAGTGCCACGCTGTTCGCAGCATTGGCGGTGGCGCTGGCACCGAGTGCGGTGGAATCGGCCGCGTCGGCCCACGAGTTCCAGCCGATGGCGGTGGCGTAGTCGTCGGTGGCCCATGCACCCGCACCGAACGCCGCGGCGCCGTAGCCGCTGGCGCGGGCCGGGATCAGACCGAAGAAGGTGCTGCCGCCGATGGCGACGCTTTCATCGCCGCTGGCTTCACTGGAATCACCCATGGCCACCGCGCTGGCGCCGCTGGCCGTGGCAAACACGCCCGTCGCAGTACTGTTGGCCCCGCTGGCGATCGTGCCGTAACCCAGTGCAGAACCGAGACGACCACTGGCTTCGCTGTAACCACCAACCGCCGTGGTGCCATCGGCCGACGCCGCGCTGCGGAAGCCGCTGGCCAGCGACTGCGCACCGCTGGCCAGCGCCTCCGAGCCGTTGGCGGTGCTGTACACCGCCGTGGCCTGTGCACCCGCGCCGGTCGCCGTGCTGCCGATCTCGCTGGCAACCGCACCGCTGCCCAGCGCCGCACTGTTTTCACCCGTGGCCTGTGCGTTGCTGCCCACCGCTGCGGCATTGCTGCCGCTGGCCAGGCTGTCCAGGCCTACGGCGGTGGCACTGGCGGCGACCGCCGTCGCACCACTGCCCAGTGCGGTGGCACCGTTGCCGATCGCGTTGGCCGCTTCGCCGGCCGCCAGCGCGTTGTCACCTTCCACGTAGGCGCCGGCATCGCTGTCGGCACTGCCACTGGCTTGGAAGTAGCGGCGGGTGTTCTCAGCCACCGACGCCACGGCGTCCAGCTGGTCCTTGTTGACCGCATCGGTGCCTTGGGTACCTGCCGCCACGTTGGTCACCTGGCGGGTGTTGCCACCACCACCGACCGATACCGTGTTGTCACGGTCTGCAATCGAATCGGCACCCAGCGCGACGCTGTTGGCGCCGCGCGACTCGGCCGCATTGCCGAGCGCGGTGCTGTTGATGCCCGGCGACCATGCGCCACCACCGACGGCCGTGGAGTAGTTGCCGGATGCCTCGGTGGCGAGAATGCCGAACAACGAGCCGCCGACAGCGACACTGTTCGTACCGGTGGCCAAGCTGCCCTGACCGGTGGCCGTGCTGTAGTCGCCGGAGGCTTCCGAGTCGCCGCCCAGCGCCACGCTGTTGGAGCCGGAGGCATTGGCAAAATTGCCGAACGCGGTGGCGTTGAACGCCGAGGCGCTGGCGAAACCGCCGATGGCGGTGCTGTAGCCACCCGTGGCTTCCGCACCGATGCCGAATGCAGCCGAGGCCGTGCCGCTGGCCACGCTCTCGCTGCCGACCGCCGTGGCCGCTTCACCACTGGCGGTGCTGAAGTAGCCCACTGCCGTCGCCTCTTCTGCGGAGGCTTCGGACAGCACGCCGCTGGCGGTGCTGCCGGCGCCACTGGCAATCGAGGCAGCACCGAAGGCCGCGCTCTGTTCACCGCTGGCTTCGCTTTCCGCGCCATGCGCGGTGGCGTACTCGCCGGTCGCCTGTGCGTTGGCACCGATCGCGCTGGCGTTGGCTGCGGTGGCCACGGCATTGAAGCCCAGCGCCTGCGCGTTGTTGGCCAGTGCGTTGGCGCCGCTGCCCAGGGCGATGGCGCCGTCGCCGATGGCGTTGGATGCCTCGCCGGCAGCCAGTGCGTTGTCCCCTTCCACGTAAGCGCCGGCATCGCTGTCGGCACTGCCGCTGGCCTGGAAGTACTTGCCGGTGGTGGAGGCTTCCGCCGCGACGGCATCCAGCTGTGCCTTGTTCACCGCATCGGTGGCCTGCGTACCTGCGGCCACGTGGGTCACCTGGCGCTCGTTGCCGGCAGCGCCAACCGCCACGCTGCGGTCACGATCAGCCACCGAGCCTGCACCCAACGCGACCGCGTTGCTGCCGCTGGCGTTGCTGCCGGCACCCAGCGCGATCGCGCTTTCACCGCCGGCCACCGTATTGGTGCCGATGGCGATGCTGTTGACCGTGTTGCCCAGCGCCTGGTAGCCCAACGCCACGCTGTAGTCGCCGTAGCCGAAGGCACCGCGGCCGACGGCGGTGGCGCTGGTGCCGTTGGCCCAGCTGTTGTAGCCGATGGAGGTGGCGCCACTGCCGCTGGCCCATGCTGCATTGCCGAAGGCGGATGCGTTGGTGGCGGTGGCCCATGCGCCCGAACCGAATGCGCTGGCGCCACTGGCGGTGGCCCAGCTGTAGCCGCCGACGGCGGTGCTGTCGTCGCTGCTGGCGAACGCACTGTCGCCCACGGCGATCGCGTAGCTGCCGGTCGCCCGCGACTTGCCACCGGCAGCCACGCTGTTGTCGCCGGTGGCTTTGGCCGCGCTGCCGAACGCATTGCCCGACGCACCCGTTGCCTGCGCACCATTGCCGACGGCGGTGGCATCGGCGCCGGCGGTGGTGCCGACACGTTCTGGTTGACCGTCATCGCCGATGATCGGCTGGTTGTACTGATCGTAGGCCTGGCCCAGTCCACCGATGGCGACCCCGCCGTTGCCACTGGCACTGCTGTTGCGACCGATGGCGACGCTGTCATCGCCCACGGCGGAAGCACCCGCGCCCTGGGCGACGGCACCGGCGCCGATCGCGTTGCTGGACGAACCGGCGGCCACCGCACCCTCTCCCTCGGCAAACGCACCGGCATCGCTGCCGGCTTCCGGCTGGGCCTGGAAGTAATGGGCGGTGGTATCCGCGGTGCTGGCCACGGCGTCCAGCTGCGCCTTGTTCACTGCATCGGTGGCTTCACTGCCGGCAGCGACGCCGGTGATCTGCCGCTCGTTGCCGGCACTGCCCACGGCGACGCTGTTGTCACGGATGGCTTCAGAGTTCGCGCCCAGGGCGACACTGTTGGCGCCGCGCGCCGTGGCGTAGTAGCCGACCGCCGTGCTCTGCGCGCCGCTGGCCCAGGTCTGCGCGCCCAGCGCGCTGGCCCCTTCTCCGGGTGCGTAGGCGAAGTAGCCGATGGCCGTGGCTTCGGCGCCGGAGGCTTCGGTCAGGCTGCCGTTGGCCACGGTCCGGTCACCGCTGGCGATCGCGCCGGCACCCACAGCGGTGGCGGCTTCGCCGCTGGCCTGGGTCTGCACGAAGAAGCCCAGGCCGGGAATCAGGTCAGCCGGGCCACCCACGGCCACGCTGCTGGTGCCGGTCGCGTTGCTCTGGGTGCCGACTGCGGTGGCGTAGTCGCCGATGGCGTTGGCCACCGCGCCGAATGCGGAGGACTGCGCGCCGGCCGCATAGGCACCCACGCCATAGGCGGACGCAGCGAAGCCAGCCGCCTCTGCGCTGGCACCGACCGCAGTGCCGCCGACGCCAGCACTGGTCGCGCCGGTCTCCACCGGCACGCCGCCGTTGGTGATGAGCGGATTGCCGTTCTCGTCCACGGCGGCGCCACCCACCGCGACGCTGCCGGGTCCTGCAGCCTGCGCGTTGTTGCCGAACGCGGCGCTGTTCTGTCCGGCGGCCAGGGCGTTGTTGCCGACCGCCGTGGCGTTCTGCGCGACCGCGGTGGCGCCGGCGCCGACTGCGGTGGTGCCATCGCCGAGCGCGTTGGCCGCTTCACCGGCAGCCAGCGCGTCATCGCCTGCGGCCAGCGCACCGGCGTCGCTGTTGCTGCTGCCGGTGGCCTGGAAACGCTTGGCCGTGGCATCGGCCACGGCCGCGACGTCCCGGAGTTGGCCGACATTGGCCGCATCGGTGTCTTCGGTACCCGCCGCGACACTGGTGATCTGCCGGGTCAGACCGTACTCGGCTGCGCCCACCGATACCGTATCGACCCGGTCGGCCAGCGAGCCGGCGCCCAGCGCCACACTGCCGGTGGCAACCGCTGCCGAGTTCGAACCCAGCGCGGTGCTGTATTCACCCACGGCGGTGCTGAACGCACCGACCGCGATCGATGCTTCATTGGCGGCCGTTGCGCCACGACCCACGGCGGTACTGCCCGGGCCCATGGCCACGGCTCCGCCACCGACCGCCGTTGCGCCGTCCGCACTGGCCTCGGACAACGCGCCCAGTGCGGTCGCTGCGCCGTTCTCGCTGGCCGCAACAGCGCTGGCACCGACGGCGGTATCTCCCAGTCCGAGCGCAACGGCACTCTGGCCGACGACGACGCTGGCATCGCCGATGGCCAGCGCGTTCTGGCCGAACGCACTGGCGCCCAGACCGGCGGCCACGGCCTGTGTGCCGACGGCCGTGGTGGCGTTGGCCAGCGACTGGCTGCCGCTGCCGACCGCAATCGCGCCCTGCCCTTCGATCTTCGCCGCGTCGCTGTCATCACCGGCGCCGTCGGCCTTGAAGTAGCGACTGCTCTGGGCTGTCGCTTCGGCCAACGCCGCCTGCGTGGCCCGCGCCTGTGCATCCAGCTGTGCCTTGTTCACCGCATCGGTTGCCTCGGTGCCAGCGGCGACGTGGGTCACCTGCCGTTCCTTGCCCGCATCACCGACGGCAACGGTATTGGCACGCGTTGCTTTCGAGCCGGCGCCCAGCGCCACGCTGTTGGCACCGGTTGCACGGCTGCCGGTGCCCACGGCGACCGCATTGGTGCCGGTGGCCGAGGCGCTGCCATCCACCAGGCACTTGTCGACGATCGAGCTGTTGAGCACCACGCAGTTGGCGTTGCCGCCGATCTCCACCGACTGTGCAGAGGCGACGCCGGTCATGCCCAATCCCAGTGCCAGCGCCACTGCGGCAGCCAGTACAAAGGGCCTGGCCTGTGTCGCATCGCGGCGTTGGTCGACGACCCCGCCGCAACTGTCGGACGAGGCCAGTTCCGAGGCCACGACCAACTGACCCAGTGCTTTGTTCCAGACCTTGCGATAAATCCGATTCATCGGTACGGCTCCTGATTGGACTGGTTTTGGGCAAAGCAACGCCACCGCCGGACCTTCTGGTCCAACGTCCCCTGGGGGCGTTTATTCGCGTGATTTACTGCGGGGTATTGCCGAACGGCGCGCAGCGAAAGAAAACCGAGCGCATGCGCCAAGCGGTTACTGCGGGATGAATGGTTCTGAAACGGGGTTCAAGTGTTAACGGCAACTTTCCATATCGTCAAGACTTTGACACAGCAAATCACATTGCCGTGAAGCAGTTCACTTTTTCACGCGTTTATCAATCCATTTTGTTAGTTGCACGTGACGATTGTCTGGCGCATGGAAATGCATGTAACTCATGGTGGCGACAGGAGTTTCATCCGCGCAAAGAAAAACCCGCCGGCAATGCGGCGGGTTTTTCCATACGCATCGGCATCGACGCCTGCGCGAAGCGGTGCGCGATCAGCCGCACCACACCCGGGCATTGCGGAACATCCGCATCCACGGTGAATCACCCTGCCACTCGGCCGGCGCCCAGCTCAGATTGAGTGCGCGCGGGGTGCGCTCCGGATGCGGCATCATGATGGTGACGCGCCCGTCCGTGCTGGTCAGGCCAGTGATGCCATCCGGTGAGCCGTTCGGATTGAGCGGATACTGCTGGGCGATGGCACCGTTGCCATCGATGTAGCGCAGCGACACGCGCGCAGCGGCCTGGTCGACGGCGTTGTCGAACACCGCCTGGCCTTCGCCGTGCGCCACCGCCACCTGCAGGCGGGAACCGGCCATGCCACGCAGCAGGATCGACGGCGATTCCACTACTTCCAGCAGTGCGGTGCGGGCCTCGAACTGCTCGCTGGCATTGCGGCGGAACTGCGGCCAGTGTTCGGCGCCGGGGATGATGTCCTTCAGCTGGCTCATCATCTGGCAACCGTTGCATACGCCGAGGGCAAAGCTGTCCTGGCGCTCGAAGAACGCCGCAAAGGCATCGCGCAGCGCGCTGCGTTCCAGGATCGAGGTCGCCCAGCCACGGCCGGCACCCAGCACATCGCCGTAGCTGAAGCCGCCACAGGCGACCAGGCCGGTGAAGTCCTGCAGGGCCACGCGCCCCTCGATCAGGTCGCTCATGTGCACGTCGAACGCGCGGAAGCCTGCACGTTCGAAGGCATTGGCCATCTCGATCTGGCCGTTGACGCCCTGTTCGCGCAGTACCGCCACGCGCGGACGCGCACCGGTGCTGATGAACGGCGCCGCCACATCCTCGTTGAGGTCGAAGCTCAGCTTCGGCTTCAGGCCCGGTGCGTTGAACGCGCGGGCGACATCGCGCTCGGCATCGGCGCTGGCCGGATTGTCGCGACGCTTCTGCATGGCATGGGTGACCGACCACCACGCATCGAACAGCTGCTCCCAGCGCCACTCGGCCAGGTTCTCGCCTGCCAGCGATACGCGCACCACCGGTGCGGTGGTCGGCCTGGCGATGCGCTGCGCGCATTCGGTAAGGGCGTGGCGCTCGACCAGGTCGGCAAAAGCGGCGCGATCTTCGCGGGCAATCTGCACCACCGCACCCAGTTCCTCATTGAACAGGCTGCGGAACGGGTCATCGCCCCACGCGTCGAGGGCGATATCCAGGCCCAGGCGCGAGGTGAACGCCATTTCGCACAGCGCGGCGAACGCGCCGCCGTCGCTGCGGTCATGGTACGCACGCAGCAGGCCGGACTGGCGCGCATCCCGGATCAGTTCGAAGAAGGCACGCAGGCGCTGCGGGTCGTCCAGGTCCGGCGCGGCACCGGCGAAGGCCGGCAGTTCGCTGTGGTCGGCGTGCACCTGCGCCAGGATCGAGCCGCCCAGGCGCTGCTTGCCGGCACCGAGACCGATCAGCCACAGCTCGCTGTCGACGTCGCGATCAAGCAGAGGCGTCAGCTGCTGGCGCACATCGGCAACCGGCGCAAACGCCGAGATCACCAGCGACACCGGCGACACGCTCTTGTGTGCCTCGCCCTGGTCATGCCACTGCGCCTGCATGGACAGCGAGTCCTTGCCGACCGGGATGCTGATGTCCAGCTGCGGGCACAGTTCCATGCCCACGGCCTTCACTGCGTCGTACAGCAGCGCGTCTTCGCCCGGATGGCCGGCAGCAGCCATCCAGTTCGCCGACAGCTTGATGCCATCCAGCGCATCCACCGGGGCCGCGCACAGGTTGGTCAGCGCTTCGCCCACGGCCATGCGCGCCGACGCCGCGGCGTCGAGCAGGGCCAGCGGCGTGCGCTCGCCGATCGACATCGCCTCACCGGCCACGCCATCGAAATCAGCCAGGGTGATGGCTACGTCGGCCACCGGCAGCTGCCACGGGCCGACCATCTGCTCGCGGGCGGTCAGGCCGCCGACGCTGCGGTCACCGATGGTGACCAGGAAGTTCTTCGAGGCGACGGTCGGGTGCGCCAGCACGCGCAGGCCGGCTTCCTGCAGATCCAGGCCACCGGTCTTCAGCGCCGGCCAGCGCGGTGCCGGCGGGTGCGCCGTGTCGCGGTGCATTTTCGGCGGCTTGCCGAACAGCACGTCCATCGGCAGGTCGATCGGTGCGTCGGCGGGAACATGGCCCGGCACCGCGCCGTACGCCACCACCAGATGCTCCTCGGCGGTCGCCACGCCCACGGCGGCGAACGGGCAGCGCTCGCGCGCGCACAGCGCGGCAAACTCGGCCAGTCGCTCCTGCGCGACGCCAAGCACGTAGCGCTCCTGCGATTCGTTGCACCACAGCTGCATCGGCGACAACGACGGATCGTCGGTGGGCACCTTGCCCAGGTCGATGATGCCGCCCACGTTCGAATCGTGCAGCAGCTCGGGAATCGCGTTGGACAGACCACCGGCACCGACGTCATGGAAGAACTTGATCGGGTTGTCGGCACCCATCGCCACGCAGCGGTCGATGACTTCCTGGCAGCGGCGCTCCATCTCCGGGTTGTCGCGCTGCACGCTGGCGAAATCCAGGTCTTCGGCGCTTTCACCGGAGGCCACCGAGCTGGCCGCACCGCCACCCAGGCCGATCAGCATCGCCGGACCGCCGAGCACGATGACCGCATCACCGGCCTGCAGCGGGATCTTGTCGACCTGGATACGGTCGATCGCACCGAGGCCGCCGGCCAGCATGATCGGCTTGTCGTACGCACGGACCAGGTCAGCGCCTTCAGGCAGCTCGAAGCTGCGGAAGTAACCGAGCAGGTTCGGGCGGCCGAACTCATTGTTGAACGCAGCGCCGCCGAGCGGGCCGTCGGTCATGATCTCCAGCGCCGGCGCCATCCGCGGATTCAGCGCGCGCGGCGCTTCCCACGGCTGCGGCAGCTCGGGGATGCGCAGGTGCGAGACCGAGAAGCCGGTCAGGCCGGCCTTCGGCTTGCCGCCGCGGCCGGTTGCGCCTTCGTCGCGGATTTCGCCACCGGCACCGGTGGACGCCCCCGGGAACGGCGCGATCGCGGTCGGGTGATTGTGGGTTTCAACCTTGATCTGGAAGGCGCTGGGCACCTGCGGCTCGCGGCGGTACTCGCCACTGGCCGGATCCGGACGGTAACGCGACGCCGGATGGCCTTCGATCACCGCAGCGTTGTCGCTGTACGCGCTCAGGGTGTGCTGCGGCGTCTGCTGGTGGGTGTTCTTGATCATGCGGAACAGCGAGCGTTCCTGCGCCTGCCCGTCGATGGTCCAGCTGGCGTTGAAGATCTTGTGCCGGCAGTGTTCGGAATTGGCCTGCGCGAACATCATCAGTTCCACGTCAGACGGGGAGCGCCCCAGTGCGGTGAAGCGCTCGCGCAGGTAGTCGATCTCGTCCTGGGCCATGGCCAGGCCAAGGCGCTGGTTGGCGGCTTCCAGCTGCGCCACAGGAACGCGCTCCAGTTCACCGCGGGCCGGCGCCGAGAACAGGGCCTGGCCCTGCTCGACGTGGTCCAGCACCGACTGCGTCATCGGGTCGTGCAGCACCTTCACCAGCGACTGCTGGGTGGCGGCATCGTCCGGCCAGCCCAGCACGTCGATACGCAGGCCGCGCTCGACCCGGCTGACCGGCTGACCGGCCCCGCGGACCAGTTCGGTGGCCTTGCTCGACCACGGCGACAACGTTCCCAGACGCGGCACCACGATGCGGCTGACGGCCCCTTCGGCGACCGTCCCGGCCTGCGGCTGTGCTTCCAGGATGCGGCACAGGGTGGCCTGATCGGGCACGGCCGAGCCTTCCGGCTGCACGAAGTAGACGTGCCAGGCACCACTGATGCGCAGGGAGGGAGCGATGGACTGCAGGCGGGATTCAAGACGTTCGCGGCGGAACGGCGACAGGGCGGGCGCGCCCTCGAGGACCATCATGTCCGGGGAACCGTAGTTGGGAAACGGGCCCGATATTGTACCGGAAGCGGGGGATGGGCTTGGGCCGGGCTGCGCCCGGCACCCGCCGAAGCAACGGCCGAAGCAACAGCAACGTCAAAAGCCGGTTTCCTGCAGGTTGGCGGGGTGGGTCCGGTGGCGGGGGACGCCGTGAACCCATCCCTGGGGGCTTGGCCGCGGCATCCATGCGGCGGACACCCCCGCCACCGGACCCACCCCGCCTTCGACGGATCTCCGCGATCTGTATCCGGTCCACGCCATGCGCGGATGCTCCGCGGCAGTGCCGGCCGAATGAAGAGCGAAGCGACCGGCTCTTGCTTTTGATTTTGTTCTGTCTTTCGTGGCTGGCAGCCGCAGGAACCTGTCCGTGGCCGGGTGGGTGGGCTGCGCAGGGGCGTAAGCGCCATGGATGGCGCGCCCGAGCCTACAGGGACGTATTCACGGCGTCCCCTGCGC
>NZ_JBDJOB010000042.1:0-7741 GCF_039674705.1 Stenotrophomonas sp. TWI169
CCCCCGCTCTGCCGGGGGGGGGTGTGAATCGGTGTACCCGGGTGTGTGCGCCGGGGCGCTGCCTGCGCTAAACGTACGTCCCAGCATGGTTTTTCCGCCGCCGCCCACAGGCCGGCAAGGGGTGCACGGGCGGGGAAAGCGGAGCTAGACTGTCCGCCTTTGCGGCCCCCGGGCCGCCCTGAACGGAAGTGTCCTCCCGCATGAGTTGGCTCAGCAAGTTGATGCCGTCCGGCATCCGCACCGACAACACCCCCAGCAAGAAGCGCAGCGTCCCCGAGGGCCTGTGGGAAAAGTGCAGCAACTGCGGCAGCGCGCTGTACCGGCCGGAACTGGAAGAGAACCTGGAGGTCTGCCCGAAGTGCGGTCACCACATGGCGATCCGCGCGCGCGCGCGCCTGGCCGCGCTGTTCGATGCGGACAGCACCACCGAGATCGGCGCGCGCCTGGGGCCGACCGACCTGCTGAAGTTCAAGGACCAGAAGAAGTACAGCGAGCGCATCAAGATCGCGCAGAAGAACACCGGCGAGTACGACGCGCTGATCGCCATGCGCGGCCTGCTCAAGGGCCGTCCGCTGGTCGCGTCCTCGTTCGATTTCGCCTTCATGGGCGGTTCGATGGGTTCGGTGGTCGGCGAGCGCTTCTCGCTGGCGGCCGAGGCTGCCGTGGAGATCGGTGCGCCTTACGTCTGCTTCTCCGCCAGTGGCGGCGCGCGCATGCAGGAAGGCCTGTTCTCGCTGATGCAGATGGCCAAGACCTCGGCTGCGCTGGGCAAGCTGCGTGAAGCCGGCCTGCCGTACATCTCGGTGCTGACCCATCCCACCACCGGTGGCGTATCGGCCTCGTTCGCGATGCTGGGTGACATCAACATCGCCGAGCCGCAGGCGCTGATCGGATTCGCCGGGCCGCGCGTGATCGAACAGACCGTGCGCGAGAAACTGCCGGAAGGTTTCCAGCGTTCGGAATTCCTGCTGGAGCATGGTGCCATCGACCAGATCTGCGACCGCCGCGAAATGCGTGACCGCCTGTCCGACCTGCTGGCGATGCTGGGCCGCCAGCCGGCGCCGGAGGTGGCTTGATGGGAGGCCGCAAGTACTTCGGTACTGATGGCATCCGCGGACGTGTCGGTGAGGGAGCGATCTCGGCCGACTTCGTGCTGCGCCTGGGCAATGCGCTGGGCCGCGTGCTGGTGGCCCGGCACGGCCAGGACGGGCGCCGCCCGATCGTGGTGATCGGCAAGGACACCCGCATTTCCGGCTACATGTTCGAGGCGGCGCTGGAGGCGGGCCTGGTCGCCGCCGGCACCGATGTGCAGCTGCTCGGCCCGATGCCCACCCCGGCGGTGGCGTTCCTGACCCGCACCTTGGGCGTTGATGCAGGCATTGTCATCAGTGCTTCGCACAATCCGCATTACGACAACGGCATCAAGTTCTTCTCCGCACAGGGCGAGAAACTGGACGACGCCACCGAACTGGCGCTGGAAGCCGCACTGGACGTGCCGTTCACCACGGCCGAATCGGAGCGGCTGGGCAAGGCGTCGCGCGCGCGCGAGGCGGTAGGCCGCTACATCGAGTTCTGCAAGGCCAGCGTGCCGCGTGCGTTCGATCTGCGTGGCGTACGTCTGGTGCTGGACTGCGCGCATGGTGCCACCTACCAGATCGCCCCGCTGCTGTTCCGCGAGCTGGGTGCCGAGGTCATCGGCATCGGTGCCGAGCCGAACGGGGTGAACATCAATGCCGGCGTCGGTTCGACCCATATCGACAACCTCGCCGCCAAGGTCCGCGAGACCCGTGCCGATCTCGGCATCGCCTTCGACGGTGACGGCGATCGCGTGCTGATGGCTGACGACCAGGGCAATCCGGTCGACGGCGATGACCTGCTGTACATCCTGGCACGCACCTGGCAGGCGGAAGGTCGCCTGCGTGGGCCGGTGGTCGGCACGCTGATGAGCAACTATGGACTGGAGAAGGCGCTGGCCGACCTGCAGATCCCGTTCCAGCGCAGCAACGTCGGCGACCGCTACGTGCACCAGGCACTGATCGAAGGTGACGGCGTGCTCGGTGGCGAAGCGTCGGGCCATCTGCTGTGCCTGGACCGGGCCACGACCGGTGACGGCATCGTCAGTGCGCTGCAGGTGCTGCTTGCGCTGCGCAGCAGCGGACAGACGCTGCGGCAGGCGTTGCAGCCGCTGGTGAAGGTCCCGCAGAAGACGGTGAACGTGCGCTTGGGCAATGTCTCGGCCAAGACCACCGTGCAGGCCGAAAGCGTGCAGTCGGCACTGCTGGAGGCGCAGCAGGCCGTGGCCGGCCGTGGGCGCGCATTCCTGCGCCCGTCCGGCACCGAGCCGGTGGTGCGGGTGACGGTCGAGGCCGATGACGCAACACTGATGCAGGACACGCTGGATCGCCTGTCGGCCGCAGTGAAGGCCGCCGCCGCGGCCTGAGCCCGCAGGTGGTTCCGCAACGGACAACGCCCCGGACGACCGGGGCGTTTTCTGTTCAGGGGGCCGCTGCTGGGCCGAGGCGGACTCAGGGGCCCGGCACCATCTTCTTCTGGCGGGCTTTGAAGCCGTTGAACAGCGGCGCGATCAACGGGTTGTAGCTCTGCGCGATGCGCTTGCGCAACCAGCTGGCCGGCCGGTTGCGGATCGCGAAGCGGTAGATGCGTTCGGGATCGCCGCCGATCACGTTGCGGCCGAACGGGTGGGTGGTATGCAGGTAACGGAACCCCTGCTCGCGCGCGACTTCGACATGGTCATCGTCGAAGTCACCGTACGGCCAGCACAATGTGTCCGAAACTGCGCCCAGCTTGTCCTGCAGGACCTGGCGCGAGAGGGCCAGGTCGTTGCTGATGCCGGCCCGGCGCTGCGCGCGGTCCAGGTCTTCGCGGCGCAACCAGCGTGTATGGGTGTGGGTATGGCAATGCACCTCGAAGGTGCCCGCGTCGATCGCCGCGCGCGCTTCGCTCCAGCGCATCATCACATCGTCGCTGCGCCCCTGCTCGTAGATGGCGGCCTCGCAGCCGCGATGGTCCGGCGTTGCCGGCAGTACCGCGCCGGGCAGGCCTGCATGCGGCCGCACCGGGCCTTCGCCCATCCATCCGGTGACCACGAACACCACCGCGTGCATGCCGTACTTCTGCAGGATCGGATGCGCGTAGACCCAGTTGTCCAGGTAGCCATCGTCGAAGGTGATGACGATCGACCGGCGCGGCACCGGCCTGCCGGCCAGGAACCCGGCGTACTGCTCCAGTGTCAGTGAGGTCCAGCCACTGTTGGCCAGCCAGGCAATCTGGCTTTCGAAATTCTCCGGCGACACCGTGATCATGCCGGGCGACGGACTGACGTGATGGTGCATCAGCACCGGTACGGTTCGGGCATCAGCCATGTCCCAGCTCCTTCAGCCACTGGCGGTAGTAGTGTTCGGTGGTCTCGCCGTGGCCGGTGGGTGTGAAGCGGTGCGCAGCGCGCATCCATTCCCAGCCGGCACGGCCCATCTGCCGGCGCCGTTCCGGATCGTCCACCAGCAGGCGCAGAGCGCCCGTCAGGGCAGCATTGTCGCCCAGCCGGGTGAGGATCGCATTGCTGCCGTCCACGACCATCTCCGGCACGCCACCAACCCGCGTCGCCACGATCGGCACGCCGACGTACGCCGCTTCCAGAAACACGGTGCCGGCGGCTTCCTTGTGCGAGGCGAGGGCGAAGATATCGAAGCCGGCCATCAGCCGGCAGGCGCCGTCGCGGTAGCCGAGCAGGTGGACCTGCGACTGCAGGCCGTGCTCGGCGCACATCGCCTGCAGGCGCTCCATCACTGGCTGCCCGTCGCCGATCACCACCAGGTGCAGGTTCGGATTGGCCTTGCACAGCGGCACCATTGCCTGCAGCAGATCGGCATGGCCCTTGGGCTCGCGCAGCACCGCCACGCAGCCGACCACGATGTCCTGTTCGCCGAAGCCGAGCTCGGCACGGACTTCGGCACGCACGTCCTGCAGGCACTGCCACGGATCTTCCTTGCGGATATCGGTCCAGCGCGGTGGAACCGCGATCGGCGGCACGATGCCGATGCGCTCAGCGGGAATGCCACGGTCGGCCAGCAGCTGCTTGACGAAGCTGCTGACGGTCAGCACCCGGTGCGGCAGGCCGGTATAGGTCAGCAGCGAGTTGACCGGACTCATCAGGTGGCGCGAGCGCACCACCAGCGGCGCACCGCCGAGGCGGGCGCCGGCGGCGGCAATCAAGGCGTCGCGACGGCTGGTGGTGTTCACCACGTCATAGCGTTCGCGGCGCACCAGGCGCGAAACCGACCAGATGCCGCGCAGCAGGCGCGCCAGCCCTCCCATGCGCAGCGTATGCACGGTGAAGCCGTCATCGCGCGCCAGCTGCGCCAGCCGTGCCTCGGGCTGGCACAGCAGCGAGACGTCGTGGCCGCGCGCGCGCATGGCCTGCATGTGGCGGAAGATGTAGATCTCCTGCCCGCCCATTCCCTTGGCGGCTTCGGTGTGCAGGATGCGCAGCGAACGTTTCATGCGGACTCGATCCTTGATATCAACGATTGCGGAAGCGCGTCAGCGCTTCCCAGGCGGAACGGATCGCGGCTGCGTCCGGCGCCTGTTGTGGCAGTGGGCGATAGTGCCGATCCAGCGCGGTGGCATTGCCGAACTTGTCGAACACGTAGAGGGCATCGCCGTGGCGGACGGCGCGCTGCGACCAGCTTTCCACCACCAGGGCACGGAGCCCTTCCGGGGCCGCCAGCAGATCCTGGCCGGTGCTGTAGTCGGCCAGCGGGTTCTCGCAGCCCAGGGCGTGCCGCATCAGCGTGGGCACCCAGTCCTCATGCGAGCTGGTGCGCGCATCACGGCCGCTGGCCTCGCCCGGCCAGTGCAGCACGAACGGCACCTGCAACTGGTAGTCGGAGAAGTTGCCGTTGTGGCCCCAGTAGTTCAGCGCGAGGTCGTTGAACTCCTCTGCGTGATCGCCAGTGACCAGCACGATGGTGTCCTGCTCCAGGCCCTGCGCACGCAGGGTATCGAGCAGCGATCCGACCAGGCTGTCGGCGTAGTGGACGGAGGTGTGATAGCGGTTCAGTTCCGGCGTCGGATCGTGGTCCGGCCCGAACTTGAGGAAGTCGATGTCCGCGGCCATCGGCGTGGCCAGGGGCGGATAGTCGGCCGGCAGGTGGTAGGGCGCGTGGGTGGAGTCGAGGAACACGAAACCGAACCACGGGCGCTGCGCGGCCTGGCTGTTACGGATGTCCTGCTGCAGCGACGCGACGATGGCACGGTCGCGGCCATCGGGCTTCAGTGCCGACGGCCCCTGGTGCAGCTGGTCACGGACATCGGCGAACACGGTGCGGTCGAATTCAGGGCTGTACATCGGCGCGCTGCCGTACAGGTGCAGGTCATAGCCCTGCTGTCCCAGGACCTGGAACAGCTGCGAGCCACGCTGCTCGTCAAGCATGCTTGCCCAGTAGCCACCGGGAAGTCCGTAGAGCAGGCCGAACAGGCCGTAGCGGGTGGCGTTGCCGGTGCTGAAGTGATGCTCGTAGACGCGGGAGGACTGCGCCAATGCCGTGGTGTTCGGCATGATCTGTGGCGTCAGCACATCGTGGCGGAGTGATTCGAGTACCACCATCAGCACGTTCGGCCGCCGGTGGCTCTGGCAGCGCAGCGGATGCAGCGGGTAGTGCAGCTGGGCATGGCGGGGATCGGGCAGGCCCGCCTGCTGCTGGCTGACCACGCCCAGGCGACGCATGAAGCTCTTGGCGGTGATCGGCTGCGCCCAGGGCAGGTAGTTCCACTGGCTGATCACGTCACGCTCGCCGCGTGCATCGTAATAGGCGGTCGCCACCTGGCCACCTGCCATCAGCAGGATGACCAGTGTCCATGCCTGCAGGACGTGGCGCCGTCGGGGCAGGGCGGGCAGCAGCTTCCAGCAGGCCCACGCCAGCAGGGCTTCGGCGGCGAAGATGGCCGATACCAGGGCGATCGCCTGCAGCCAGGTCTTCCACGACAGTGCGACCTGATCGTGCAGCGCGCCGCCGAACACCATGTTCGCCACCATGGCATTGAGGTGGAAGCGGTACAGCGCGAACACCTTGGCATCGACCAGCAGCAGGCACAGCCACAGGCCCTGCAGCACCACCGCGCTGATGCTCAGAGGACGCGCGCTGCGGGCCCACAGTCCGAGCAGCAGCGGCAGCAGGCCGGCCAGCGCGCCGAACGCCAGCAGGTGGCCGGGCAGGGCAACGGCCAGATACGCCAGGCCGACGGGGCCGCCGGGGTTGTCCCGCAGCGGCACGTTGCCCAGGGTGATGACGGCTGCCAGTACGGCGTTTGCCGCCACGAACAAGGACCACCAGGCCAGCCGGCGCCAGTGCTGGGTACAACCGGGTCGGGAAGCTGGATCGGCGGCAGGTGGAGCGGAGGGCATCGTCGGTACGTGTTCAGCAGGAGCGGGGCAAGGGGCGGCGCCGCCGCGACCGGGGGATCCGCGCGCGGGTCGCGCATTGTATCGGTTTGTTTCAACGTATCGGTGTCGACCTGCGGGCGATCTGTCACAATGTTCAGGTGGGCCCTGAATGCGGCGGCCCTCCAGACCCAATGACAAGCCAGGAACCGCTGTGAGCCAGATCCCGACCCTCGACATCACCCGTTTTGACAGCGACCGCGAGGCCTTCGTGGCCGAGCTGGGGGCGGCCTATCGCCAATGGGGATTCGCGGGCATCCGCAACCACGGCATTCCGCAGGCCGACATCGACGCGGCCTACGATGTCTTCAAGGCCTTCTTCGCCCTGCCGGAGGAGATCAAGCGGAAGTACCACGTGGCCGGCGGGGGCGGTGCACGTGGCTATACCCCGTTCGGCGTGGAAACCGCGAAGGGGTCCAAGCACTTCGATCTGAAGGAGTTCTGGCACATCGGCCGGGAGATCGGCGACGACTCCAGGTACCGCGACGTGATGCCGCCGAACCTGTGGCCGACCGAGGTCGAGGGCTTCCGTGAGCGGGGCTACGGCCTGTACCAGGCGCTGGACAACCTCGGGTCGCGCGTGCTGTCGGCGCTGGCGCTGCACATCGGCCTGCCGGAGGATTTCTTCGCCGACAAGACCAATTTCGGCAACTCGATCCTGCGCCCGATCCATTACCCGCCGATCACCACCGACGACATTCCCAACGTGCGTGCCGGTGCGCATGGCGACATCAACTTCATCACCCTGCTGGTCGGTGCCAGTGCGGCGGGCCTGGAGGTGCAGTCGCACGATGGCAAGTGGGTGCCTTTCACCTCGGATGCGGACACCATCGTGGTCAACATCGGCGACATGCTGCAGCGCCTGACCAATCACGTGTATCCCTCCACCATCCATCGCGTGGTCAATCCCCCGGGCGAGCTGGCCCGCCAGCCGCGCTACTCGGTGCCGTTCTTCCTGCACCCGAACCCGGACTTCCTGATCGACGTGCTGCCGTCCTGCATCACCCCGGAGAACCCGAGCCGGTATCCGGAGCCGATCACCGCCCACGGCTTCCTCGAGGAACGCCTGCGCGAGATCAAGCTGAAGTAATGAAAAGGCCGCCGCGAGGCGGCCTTTCCATTACGGGTAGCGCCGGGCCGTGCCCGGCGAGCCAAAGCCAAAGCGGCTCTGGGATGTTCAGTGGGGAGGCGGGGGGGGGGGGGGGGGGGGGGGGGGGGGGGGGGTTAACCCAAGGGGGGGGGGGGGGGGGGCGGTGAGGCGAGCCACCCCCCGCCGCCCAC
>NZ_JBDJOB010000043.1:2500-5163 GCF_039674705.1 Stenotrophomonas sp. TWI169
GAAAAGAACCCCGGAGAGGGGAGTGAAATAGAACCTGAAACCGTGTGCGTACAAGCAGTAGGAGCTCCGCAAGGAGTGACTGCGTACCTTTTGTATAATGGGTCAGCGACTTACTGTTCGTGGCAAGCTTAACCGTATAGGGGAGGCGAAGGGAAACCGAGTCTGATAAGGGCGCATAGTCGCGGGCAGTAGACCCGAAACCGGGTGATCTAGTCATGCCCAGGGTGAAGGTGCGGTAACACGCACTGGAGGCCCGAACCCACTCCCGTTGCAAAGGTAGGGGATGAGGTGTGATTAGGAGTGAAAAGCTAATCGAACCCGGAGATAGCTGGTTCTCCTCGAAAGCTATTTAGGTAGCGCCTCATATGTATCCTCTCGGGGGTAGAGCACTGTTATGGCTAGGGGGTCATCGCGACTTACCAAACCATTGCAAACTCCGAATACCGAGACGGACTGTATGGGAGACACACGGCGGGTGCTAACGTCCGTCGTGAAAAGGGAAACAACCCAGACCCACAGCTAAGGTCCCAAATTCAGTGCTAAGTGGAAAACCATGTGGAAAGGCACAGACAGCCAGGAGGTTGGCTTAGAAGCAGCCACCCTTTAAAGAAAGCGTAATAGCTCACTGGTCGAGTCGGTCTGCGGGGAAGATTTAACGGGGCTAAGCACTGAACCGAAGCTTGGGGTGCATAACTTTGTTATGCGCGGTAGAGGAGCGTTCCGTAAGCCTGCGAAGGTGGATTGAGAAGTCCGCTGGAGGTATCGGAAGTGCGAATGCTGACATGAGTAACGATAATGCGGGTGAAAAACCCGCACGCCGAAAGCCCAAGGTTTCCTTGCGCAACGTTAATCGGCGCAGGGTGAGTCGGCCCCTAAGGCGAGGACGAAAGTCGTAGTCGATGGGAAGCAGGTTAATATTCCTGCACCTCGCGTAAGTGCGATGGAGGGACGGAGAAGGTTAGGTGTACCGGGCGTTGGTTGTCCCGGGGAAAGGCGGTAGGTTTGGATCTTTGGCAAATCCGGGATCCTTTAAGACCGAGCACCGAGACGAGCCTTTAAGGCGAAGTCACTGATACCACGCTTCCAGGAAAAGCTCCTAAGCTTCAGCTTACGCAGACCGTACCGTAAACCGACACAGGTGGGTAGGATGAGAATTCTCAGGCGCTTGAGAGAACTCGGGTGAAGGAACTAGGCAACATGGCACCGTAACTTCGGGAGAAGGTGCACCCTTTTTGGTGGCTCGTGCGAGCTATAGCTGAAGAGGGTCGCAGTAACCAGGCCGCTGCGACTGTTTATCAAAAACACAGCACTCTGCAAACACGAAAGTGGACGTATAGGGTGTGACGCCTGCCCGGTGCTGGAAGGTTAATTGATGGGGTCAGCCGCAAGGCGAAGCTCTTGATCGAAGCCCCAGTAAACGGCGGCCGTAACTATAACGGTCCTAAGGTAGCGAAATTCCTTGTCGGGTAAGTTCCGACCTGCACGAATGGCGTAACGACAGCGGCGCTGTCTCCACCCGAGACTCAGTGAAATTGAAATCGCTGTGAAGATGCAGCGTTCCCGTGGCAAGACGGAAAGACCCCGTGAACCTTTACTATAGCTTTACACTGAACGTTGAGTTCGTCTGTGTAGGATAGGTGGGAGGCTATGAAACCATGGCGCTAGCTGTGGTGGAGCCATCCTTGAAATACCACCCTGTCGTGCTTGACGTTCTAACCTGGGCCCATTATCTGGGTCGGGGACCGTGTATGGTGGGTAGTTTGACTGGGGCGGTCTCCTCCTAAAGAGTAACGGAGGAGCTCGAAGGTACGCTCAGCGCGGTCGGACATCGCGCACTGTGTGCAAAGGCATAAGCGTGCTTGACTGCAAGATCGACGGATCAAGCAGGTAGGAAACTAGGACTTAGTGATCCGGTGGTTCTGTATGGAAGGGCCATCGCTCAACGGATAAAAGGTACTCCGGGGATAACAGGCTGATACCGCCCAAGAGTTCATATCGACGGCGGTGTTTGGCACCTCGATGTCGGCTCATCACATCCTGGGGCTGTAGTCGGTCCCAAGGGTATGGCTGTTCGCCATTTAAAGTGGTACGCGAGCTGGGTTCAGAACGTCGTGAGACAGTTCGGTCCCTATCTGCCATGGGCGTTGGAGATTTGAGAGGGGCTGCTCCTAGTACGAGAGGACCGGAGTGGACGAACCTCTGGTGTTCCGGTTGTCACGCCAGTGGCATTGCCGGGTAGCTATGTTCGGAAGCGATAACCGCTGAAAGCATCTAAGCGGGAAGCGCGCCTCAAGATGAGATCTCCCGGGGCACAAGCCCCCTGAAGGAACCATGTAGACTACGTGGTTGATAGGTCAGGTGTGTAAGTACAGCAATGTATTGAGCTAACTGATACTAATGATCCGTGCGGCTTGACCATATAACCTCAAGTTGCCTTGGCTTTACGACAACGTCGTAAGAGCATCCAAGTGCACGCTACGTCACAAGAACTATGCGAGGCTGGCGCCTTGTCCCTCGGGACGAGTGCGACTCTCCAAAAGCCTCCCTGGTGAAATTAGCGCTGTGGAACCACCCGATCCCATCCCGAACTCGGAAGTGAAACGCAGCTGCGCCGATGGTAGTGTGGCTCAAGCCATGCGAGAGTAGGTCATCGCCAGGGTTTA
>NZ_JBDJOB010000044.1:0-3188 GCF_039674705.1 Stenotrophomonas sp. TWI169
GGGGGGGGGGTTGCTCGGGCGCGGCGGGGGCCTGGCCGGGGGCGGGCCGGGGCCCGGCCCGGGGCCCCGGCGGGCCCGCCCCCGCCGCTACCGTTGATCGTTTCAGAATGATGTATGGGGTGGCTGCCGGCATCGTTCCACCTCCAAGACAATCCGGCGCAACATGCGTGCTATTGCCGTCATCCACATTGCTCTATCGTGGTGAGCGATTCTGGATTCCGGGGAAAGCACCGCATGGCGGTAGAAGCAGCGACCAGCGAGCTGGTCAAGGTGGTTGCCCTGCTGGGCGCGGCGGTGGTGATGGTGCCCTTGTTCCGGCGGCTGGGCCTGGGGTCGGTGCTGGGCTACTTCGCCGCCGGCCTGGCGATCGGACCGTTCGGGCTGGGCTGGTTCTCGGATCCGCAGGCCATCCTGCATACCGCCGAACTCGGCGTGGTGATGTTCCTGTTCGTGATCGGCCTGGAGATGCGGCCCTCGCACCTGTGGAGCCTGCGCAAGGAAATTTTCGGGCTCGGCACGCTGCAGATCGTCACCTGCGCGCTGGTGCTGACCAGCATCGCCAAGCTGTTCGGCTTCCCGTGGCAGGTGGCCTTCATCGGTGCTACCGGCTTCGTGCTGACCTCCACCGCCGTGGTGATGCAGCTGCTGGCCGAGCGCGGTGATATCGCGCTGCCGTCCGGGCAGAAGATCGTCTCCATCCTGCTGTTCGAAGACCTGCTGATCGTGCCGCTGCTGGCCCTGGTGGCCTGGATGGCGCCCAGCGCGGGCAGCGCCGATGGCGAGGGCTCGCGCTGGCTGTCGGTAGCGATCGGTGTCGGTGCCATCGTCGGCCTGGTGCTGGTCGGCCGCTTCCTGCTCAACCCGCTGTTCCGCCTGCTGGCCGAATCGAAGGCACGCGAGGTGATGACCGCCGCCGCGTTGCTGGTGGTGCTGGGCGCGGCGCTGCTGATGCAGCTGTCCGGCCTGTCGATGGCGATGGGCGCGTTCCTGGCCGGCGTGCTGCTGAGCGAATCGACCTTCCGCCACCAGATCGAAGCCGATATCGAACCGTTCCGCGGCATCCTGCTCGGCCTGTTCTTCCTCAGCGTCGGCATGGCGCTGGACCTGGGCGTAGTGGCCTCGCACTGGCAGCTGATCGCCGGCCTGGTGCTGGCGCTGATGGCGGCCAAGGCACTGTGCATCTACGTCGTTGCGCGTCTGATGGGCAGCGACCACGCGCAGGCGCTGGACCGTGGCGTGCTGATGGCGCAGGGCGGTGAGTTCGCCTTCGTGCTGTTCTCCGCGGCGGCGGCCGCCGGTGTGATCGACGTGGACATCAATGCCAACTTCACCGCCGTGGTGGTGCTGTCGATGGCGCTGACCCCGCTGGTGGTGCTGGTCTACAAGCGCGTGGCGCCGAAGCCGACGGTGAACCTGGAGGGCGTGGACGAAGCCGACGGCCTGTCCGGCAGCGTGCTGCTGATCGGCTTCGGCCGCTTCGGCCAGGTGGCCAGCCAGTCGCTGCTGGCGCGCGACGTGGACGTGACCATCATCGACAACGATGTGGAGATGATCCAGAGCGCGGCGCGGTTCGGCTTCAAGATCTACTACGGCGATGGCACCCGTCTGGACGTGCTGCATGCTTCCGGCGCCGCGACCGCGCGCGCGATCGCGGTGTGCGTGGACAAGGCCGACGCCGCCGACCGCATCGTCGAGCTGGTCGCGCACGAATTCCCGCAGGCCAAACTGATGGTGCGCTCGTTCGACCGCGAGCATTCGCTGCGGCTGATCCATGCCGGCGTCGATTTCCAGATCCGCGAGACCTTTGAATCGGCCGTGCTGTTCGGTCAGGCCGCCCTGGTCGAGCTGGGCGCCGACGAGGACGACGCGATCGAGATCGCCGAGCAGATCCGTCGCCGCGACGCCGAGCGTTTCGAGTTGGAAATCGCCGGCGGCGGCCTGAATGCCGGCGCCAAGATGGTGTTTGGCAACTCCGGCCAGGGCGTACCGACGCCGACCCCGTTCACCGCGCCGAAGCGGGCAAGCAAGACCTTGAACCCGCAGGACGTGCCCGAAGAGGAAGAATGAGGGATGCGGCCCGTAACGTCACCCGGGGTCAGCGTTCCAAGGTAGCGCCGGGCCATGCCCGGCGAGCGCAGCGGCCGCATTGGCGGTGGGCGAGGGGGCCTGAATCGGGGACAATAGCCTCCCCACCGCCGCCGCCCCCGCATTCGATGAACGATTCCGCCGCCCCGCATCCTGCCCGCATTCTCGATGGCCGCCGCATCGCTGAAGACCTGCTCGACAGCCTGAAGGTGCGTGTCGATGCCCGCATCGCGGCCGGTGGCAGCCGTCCGGGGCTGGCCGTGGTGCTGGTGGGCGGCGACCCGGCCTCGACCGTATACGTGCGCAACAAGCGCCGTGCCGCCGAGAAGGTCGGCATCGAAGCACACGATTACGACCTGCCGGCCGGCACCACCGAGGCCGAACTGCTGGACCTGATCGACCAGCTCAATGCCGATCCGAAGATCAACGGCATCCTGATCCAGCTGCCGCTGCCGGGCATCCCCGATGCACGCCGGCTGATCCAGCGCATCGACCCGCGCAAGGACGTCGATGGCTTCCACCCGGAGAACGTCGGCCATCTGGCCCTGCGCGAGTTCGGCCTGCGCCCGTGCACCCCGCGCGGCATCACCACGCTGCTGGGCCACACCGACCAGCCGGTGCGCGGTCGCAACGCCACGATTGTGGGTGTCAGCAACCACGTCGGCCGCCCGATGGGCCTGGAACTGCTGATTGCCGGTTGCACCGTCACCAGCTGCCACAAGTTCACCCCCAAGGACGTGCTGGAGCAGGCCGTGCGCAACGCCGACATCCTGGTGGTGGCGGTGGGCCGCCCGGGTATCGTGCCGGGCGAGTGGGTGAAGCCGGGCGCTGTGGTGATCGACGTCGGCATCAACCGCCTGGACGATGGTCGGCTGGTGGGCGACGTCGGCTTCGACGCGGCGGCGCAGCGGGCGAGCTGGATCACCCCGGTGCCGGGCGGTGTCGGCCCGATGACCGTGGCCACGTTGATGCAGAACACCCTGGAAGCGGCGGAAGCCTCCTGAGGGTAGCGGCCGGGCCAGCCCCCCGGGTTTTTTGGGCGCCCCGGGGCTCCCCCGGCCAGGGCCGGCGCGAACCGGGGGGGATTGTTTCCCCCCCCAGAC
>NZ_JBDJOB010000045.1:0-1613 GCF_039674705.1 Stenotrophomonas sp. TWI169
GTGCCGGGTCGGCGCCCGGTTCGCGCGGGGCCTGGCCGGGCGGCTTTTCGGCCCGCGGCGCGCGCCGAGCTGGGCCCGGCGCTACCGGCGCGTCATTTCGAGGGCTGGATGCGGACCCGCACTTCTTCCTGTTCCGGCGCGGGCTGCTGCGGTTGCGTCTGTGGGGCGGGGGCGGGTGCTGCGGGGGCCGGGCCACCGCGGTGGCGCAGGCCGATCACCAGCGCCACGCCAGCGATCACCACCAGCAGTGCGATGCGGATCCGCCAGGCCCAGCTGCGCCCGCCGCTGCCGGCATCCGGCGTGTCGCGGAATGCGAACTCGGCCGTGGGATGATCGCGGCGGGTGGTATCGAGCAGGCGTGCATCGCGCAGGATGTCGCGCGCACGCGGCTGGTCGTCGGCGCGCACGATCCAGACCGCTGGATAGCCCTGCGTGTTGCCCAGGTCGGTATAGCTGAACTGGCCGCGCCGCCGGGTCTTGTACGAGCGCCCATTGGTCACCTTCACTTCGATGCCATGGCTGCGCAGGAGCTCGGCCACGCCCTCGACGGTTTCCACACGCTGGCTGCTGAAGATCTGACGCATCGGATCAGTCCTTGGCCGGCACGGCGGCCGCTGCAGTCTGGTCGGGAACCACGCGGATCAGGCCCTCCTGTGCCGTGCTGGCCACCAGCACGCCATTGCGGGTGAAGAACTGGCCGCGGGCGAGGCCGCGCGAATCCTGCGCACTGGGGCTGTCCAGCGAATAGAGCAGCCAGTCGTCGGCGCGGAACGGGCGGTGGAACCAGATCGCGTGGTCGAGCGAGGCCATCTGCACGTGCGGATGGTAGTAGCTGATACCGTGCGGGAAGGTTGCCGTGCCCAGCAGATGGAAGTCGGACGCGTAGGCCAGCAGCGCCTGGTGCAGCTCGGGGGCATCGCCGACCGGTTCGCTCAACCGCATCCAGACCTGGTGATAGGGCGGGCGCTTGGGCGGATTCAGTTCGTCGCGGGGATAGACGTGGCGGAACTCGAACGGGCCACCGCGCGAGAGCCAGCGCTGCACTTTGATCGGCAGCCGCTCCAGCACTTCGGCCGGCAACGGGCGGTTCGGCTCGATGTCTTCCGGTTGCGGCACTTCGGGCATCTTGTGCTGGTGCTCGGCACCGGTCTCCGCCTGCTGGAACGAGGCAGCACAGAAGAAGATCACCTTGCCATGCTGGATCGCGGTCACCCGGCGCACGGAGAAGCTGCCGCCATCGCGGGTGCGGTCCACGTCATAGACGATCGGATGGTCGATGTTGCCGGCCCGCAGGAAATACGCGTGCAGCGAATGCACATGGCGCCCGTTGTCGACCGTGGCCTGGGCGGCGGCCAGCGCCTGGCCCAACACCTGCCCGCCGAACACGTACTTGGTGCCGATGTCGCGGCTTTGTCCGCGGAACAGGTTGTCCTCCAGCCGCTCCAGGGTGAGCAGGTCGATCAGCTCGGAGACGACGGGTTCGGGCGTGTCGTTCAAGGGGGCGGCCACAGCAGTGAAGAAGGACCGATTATACCGGTCAGGGGGGGGTAAACTGTAGCCTGGGGGGCTGGCGCGGACCCCGCAGCCCCCCCCTGGCCCCACATACGGGGGGG
>NZ_JBDJOB010000046.1:0-1259 GCF_039674705.1 Stenotrophomonas sp. TWI169
CTGGAGCGCCGCCAGGCCAGCGCCGAAAGCGGGCAGGCCAACGACCTGGGCATCATCGACCGCGACACCTGCGGCCCCTACGGCTGGCAGGACAATGCCCGCGGCCAGCGCCGCGCGCAGCAGCACCTGGATGCGCTGCGCGTGCGCGCGCAGACCATCGACGGTGCCGGCCAGTGGCGCACGCTGGCCCCGGGCGCACGGTTCGGCCTGTCGCAGCACCCGCAGGTGAGCCAGGACGCGCAGTTCCTGTGCCTGTCGGTGCAGCACCAGGCGCGCAACAACCTCGATGCCGATGTATTCGATGCGCTGGAGCAGACCCTGGGTCCGTCCAGCGTGGCCGCGCCGGCACTGCCGGGCGCGCTGTCGGGCCTGGCCAATGGGCGTGCGCCCGGTGAGGTCTCCACCGCCTTCTACGACAATCGCTTCGTGGCCATACCGGCCGAAGTGACCTACCGGCCGCAGACCGACGATGGCCATGGCGCGCATCTGCATCCGCGGCCGACCATCACCGGCACGCTCAGTGCGATCGTGGTCAGCGATGGCGACCCGCTGCTGTCCGACCGCGACCACCGCATCAAGGTGCAGTTCCCGTGGCAGCGCGGCGGCAACGCCAGCAGCGGGCTGGCCCATCCGGGTGGGGACGACAATGCCCCGGCCACCGGGGGGGCCTGGACGTGGGTGCGGGTGATGACCCCATGGGCGGGCGACAACTGGGGCGGCGTGGTGCTGCCACGGCGCGGCCAGGAAGTGCTGGTGGCCTTCCTGGAGGGCGACATCGACCGCCCGGTGGTGGTCGGTGCGGTGTACAACGGCCGTGGCCAGCAGGACGCGCAGCACAACCAGATCAACGGTGGCGGTGCCAACGCCACCGGTAATGCGGCGGCATGGTTCGAGGGCAACGATCACGCCGCGGTGTATACCGGTTTCAAGAGCCAGGCACTGGCCGACAGCCAGGGCGGGCAGGGCGGCTACCAGCAGCTGCGCTTCGATGACACGCCGGGCCAGGGCCGCGCGCAGCTGTCCACCACCCAGCACGAGACCACCCTGACCCTGGGCCATCTCAAGGGCGGCCAGGACAACGTGCGCGAGGGCGAGCGGGGCTTTGGTGTGGAACTGTCCACGCAGGCCCAGGGTGCACTGCGCGCCGGCCGTGGCCTGCTGCTGACCACCGAGCCGGGTACGCCGCAGCTGGCGGCGCCGCAGGCACTGAGCCAGTTGCAGGAAAGCCAGCAGCTGCTGCAGCAGCTGGCCGAGTCGGC
>NZ_JBDJOB010000047.1:0-514 GCF_039674705.1 Stenotrophomonas sp. TWI169
GCGCTGGCCGCGGGCATTGTCCTGCCAGCCGTAGGGGCCGCAGGTGTCGCGGTCGATGATGCCCAGGTCGTTGGCCTGCCCGCTTTCGGCGCTGGCCTGGCGGCGCTCCAGCGTGCGGTAGTCCCAGGTGGCACGCTGCACCTTGCCCGGACGCCAGCGGTGCGCGGTCGACCACTGCTGCACGCTGTCACTGCGCTCGCTCTCATCGCGCCGATGGAAGCGCACGCTGCCCAGCTCGGCGGTGTCATGGCTGTGATCGGCCAGCACCAGGGTGTGGCTGCCGAAGTCGGCACTGCCAGGGTCACCGGCGTGCTCGAACCAGTAATAGATGCCTTCCTCGGCCAGCAGGCGCTGCAGGAAGGCCAGGTCGCTTTCCTGGTACTGCGTGGTCAGACTGCGCCGCGCGTACTGGCCGCCATCGGCCAGCGACCAGCGCCAGGCCGGGGCCAGGCCACCGTAGTCGGCGAAGATGTCCTCGACGATCTCCACGACCGTCCTGTCGTGGAACACATAG
>NZ_JBDJOB010000048.1:0-499 GCF_039674705.1 Stenotrophomonas sp. TWI169
CCGTGGCCTGCTGCTGACCACCGAGCCGGGTACGCCGCAGCTGGCGGCGCCGCAGGCACTGAGCCAGTTGCAGGAAAGCCAGCAGCTGCTGCAGCAGCTGGCCGAGTCGGCAGGCAAGCAGCAGGCGCAGCTGCCTGGCGAGGCGGCCGAGTTGCCGGTGGACACGACGCTGACTGAACTGCAGGAGACCCTGCGCGCGACCCACAGTGGCAGCGCGGCGGGCAGCATCGCCGGTGGCGACGGCGAAGCGCCGGGCTGGAGTGCGCCTGTCCTGCTGGGCAGTGGCGTGGCCGGCGTGCTGAGCCTGACCCCGGCCGACCAGGTGTGGGTCAGCGGCACGCACACCACGCTGGCCAGCGGCGTGGCGCTGAACTGGATGACCCAGGGCTCACTGACGATGGCCGTGGCCGGCGGCCTGGTGCTGTACACCGCCGGCATGGAACCCAGCGGCGAGAGCCCGAACCAGGAGCGCGGCATCGCGCTGCATGCTGCACAGGGC
>NZ_JBDJOB010000049.1:0-415 GCF_039674705.1 Stenotrophomonas sp. TWI169
AGCAGCTCCGGCAACAACGTCCACCCCGGTGCGACGGCCTTGAAAAAGGTGTTGACGAAGCGGAAAAGCCGGCTATAATGGGCGGCTCGCTACGAAGGAAACTTCGCAGCATACGGGAACGGCGCTGAGGCCACTTCCCCGGATCTTTGAAAGTATGCGCAGGTATCTTGTGAAGGCGCCTGCAGGAAGGATGACTGTCCATCTTGCAGACGTTTGATCAAGCAACTATTAATTGTTTTAAAGCAAGCGATACGTTGCCAGAATCATTCATCTGCAGCTTTAAATTTTTGCCTTCGGGCAATGCAGTTTTAAGTGAAGAGTTTGATCCTGGCTCAGAGTGAACGCTGGCGGTAGGCCTAACACATGCAAGTCGAACGGCAGCACAGAGGAGCTTGCTCCTTGGGTGGCGAGTGGC
>NZ_JBDJOB010000050.1:0-373 GCF_039674705.1 Stenotrophomonas sp. TWI169
TGCTGCGAAGTTTCCTTCGTAGCGAGCCGCCCATTATAGCCGGCTTTTCCGCTTCGTCAACACCTTTTTCAAGGCCGTCGCACCGGGGTGGACGTTGTTGCCGGAGCTGCTTCGTCGTTGGCCCCAAGGGGCTTTCGTCGTTGCGAGCCGCCTATTATGGCAGGCCTTTCAGCTTTGTCAACAACTTGTTTGAGGAACTTGAAGCTCTTCGTGAAGTTGTTGCCGCAAGTCCAGGTCAAAACCAGGTGCCTGCAAAAAAAGGAAAACCCCGCTGCGTCAGCAGCGGGGTTTTTGGGTATAAACCCTGGCGATGACCTACTCTCGCATGGCTTGAGCCACACTACCATCGGCGCAGCTGCGTTTCACTTCCGAG
>NZ_JBDJOB010000051.1:0-250 GCF_039674705.1 Stenotrophomonas sp. TWI169
GGGGGGGGGGGGGGGGGGGGGGGGGGGGGGGGGGGGGGGGGGGGGGGGGGGGGGGGGGGGGGGGGGGGGGGGGGGGGGGGGGGGGGGGGGGGGGGGGGGGGGGGGGGGGGGCGGGGGGGGGGGGGGGGGGGGGGGGGGGGGGGGGGGGGGGGGGGGGGGGGGGGGGGGGGGGGGGGGGGGGGGGGGGGGGGGGGGGGCGGGGGGGGGGGCGGGGGGGGGGGGGGGGGGGGGCGGGGGCCCGCGCGCGGCG
>NZ_JBDJOB010000052.1:0-231 GCF_039674705.1 Stenotrophomonas sp. TWI169
AGCAGCTCCGGCAACAACGTCCACCCCGGTGCGACGGCCTTGAAAAAGGTGTTGACGAAGCGGAAAAGCCGGCTATAATGGGCGGCTCGCTACGAAGGAAACTTCGCAGCACACGGGAATGGCGCTGAGGCCACTTCCCCGGATCTTTGAAAGTATGCGCAGGTATCTTGTGAAGGCGCCTGCAGGAAGGATGATTGTCCATCTTGCAGACGTTTGATCAAGCAACTATTA